>NZ_JOJF01000026.1:0-111317 GCF_000720265.1 Nocardia sp. NRRL WC-3656
CGCTTACGTCCTGCCATGTCTTTCAGTGTCCCTTCCAGCCCTTCCAGGGCCAACAAGGACTCTAAAACCAAGCGGCCCTATTCACCGGGGACAGGCCAGCGACACGCTGTGAAGCAATCGATTTCACGAAGACAGCAAACATGCAGAAACAGCATTGGCGCAGTCGTTGTCGAGATCTGATTGGTTGCAGGTGTCCCGCGCGACAACTCCGTCCATGACGACGGTCACCTGATTGTGGCGGCCATCCTGGAAGACGGCGCGATATACAACGTCGGAACCCAACCTTGTCCAGGCTCGGCTCGGCGTGAATGACTGGAGAACCGCAGCGACGTTCAGATGGATCGAGACGGCGGAGCCCCACACCAGTGTCACGCCATTGTGTCCAATGCTCGGCTGACAGTGCGGCTAAGAGTATCGCGACTATCGAGAGGTACATGATTTCCGCTCGCGAGGAGCTGCGCAGAAATGGCCTGCTTCGCTCTTGCTGGTGTCGATCTGACTTTGAAGCTGGTCAGAGAGGAGCAGTCTCGCTTCCCCCCTTCGCAACGCGCCTCGGCTTAAGAGTTAGCCCGGTCCTTCTTCGCGAAGCGATGGCAGCAGTTGACGGACATGTTGGCGACGACGGCGACCGGTAATGCTAGCCCGGCAATTGCTGAGGCGGTCCATCCGCAATTAGCTCACTGACAAGGTCCGCACCACCGGGACAGGGCCACTCAGGTGATCGATCGAGAAGGACCTATCCGAGCACGACTTATTCGAGCAGGTCCCCGCAGGCGACGCGGTGCTGGTTTCCGGAGGAGTTGCGGATCGGCAAGCGGGCCAAACGATGTGCCTTCTCCGATAGCTCTGCGACATGGCCCCCGCGAACCCGGTTTTGTTGCGCCACTCGTGGCGGGTTAGCAACCATCAGCGCTCGTCAATGGATACCTGAAGTTCGTAGTCATCGGTGAGGAATCCCAAGCAACAGTGCAACTGCTGCCGCCGCGAACCCGAATGCCGTCCTCGTCACCAAACAGCAAGTTAAGCGGTTCGAGCCACTGCGCACCGCGCTGTCTCAGGCGCTTTCCGACAAGAGAACGACTGCCACAATTCAGGCCGAAAGCACACGCTCGGCGCTAGGTTCTGTCTCGAAGTACCTCGTGGCTATGCCTCGTCGAGCTGGAGGACCATGCTGCGGATAGTCGCATAGCGGCTGAGATGTTCCCGCACATCGGCGGCGCACTGCCGCCCGAGCTCGGACTCGAATGCCGCAACGAGGGCGGCCATGTCATCCCAATCCAGCATTCCCACGATGTAGTACGGCTCGCCGACTACGGGCTTCGCGTCGCGGCTGACGGTATAGCGACGCAGGCCCGGCAGCTTCTTGGCGAGCGGGATGTGTACATCCCAGTAGTGGCGTTCGAATGCCTCGATGTCGGAGGGCGTTTCGTACATGACCAGGAATCTGGCCGCAGGCTTGGGCGGCGTCGGTGCGCTCATCGGTCGGTCTCCTCGAGTGCTGGTGGTCCGGCCGCGTTGTTCGACCGGTTCCATAGTTCCGACGAACGACACCCCACCAGATCGACAACTCGGCATCGAATTGTGAAACCGGTTTCCCACAGCGTGCGGGCGGTTCCAGCCTCGCCCCCTTGCGCATCGATCAGGTCCGCTCGCACCATGGCTCACTTCGAGACAGAACCTAGCCCTCTTGTCGTCTACAGCTGGCGTTCGGTGCGCCGCCACACCGACGTCACACCACCGTGCGACCTGGCCGGCGTTGACCGGACATCAATCTTTTCGACACATCCCCTGCTCCGCAGCCGCAACAACATCGGCCCGAGCCGTCGCGGTTCCGCCAGATCCGGCCAACCCGACGAACGCATCATCCGCAAAATATCCGCACTGACGAACTCCCGCCCCTCCGGCATATCGAGGATCAGCTGTTCCGCAAACGCCAGGTACACCTCTGGGTCGGGGCCATTCGCTGCCTGTGCCATTCCGGTACCTCGATCCCTCCGCCCGACCGTGTACACACTCAACGGTAAAGGTTGGGACACAACACTGTTCGTCGTTTCGCCCATCGCGATGGCGCAGACTGATGGTCACCCACCAGCTTTCCTTGACAAGGCTGAGACCGGTCCCGTGCATCCATATCCAAAAGCGAAGCCGCAGTGGCTTACGAGAAATGAATCGCCCCGGGTGGTCGGATCGTTGGGGTATGACGCTGCGGATCCGTTTGCGCCGCAGCAGGTCCCGGATCGAAGCTGCCGAGTACGCCTTGTCCGCGATGAACCGTGTCGGGATTACGCCGAGGTGGGCCACCCGCGAGCCGGGGCACCGCCACCTGCTCGAGCACTGCGGGCAACATCGCCCGAGTCCGCGGCCTGGCCAGGCGTGATCAGCACGGCCAGGCCGCGGGGTGTTGCCGGAAATGGGAATCTCACGTCAGTGTGCGTCGAAGTGGGTCAGCAGATTTCGCCGGTACGGCGAAGTAGGGCTACTCGACCGGTCCAGCGTCCCGCACCGGTCACCGGCCGCCAAGTCGGTGGCTGTTGTGAACCGGATCGAGGTGTTGCGGCGGACCCGCAAGTGGTCCGCTCGCCGGATCGCCCTCGAGCTGACGGCTGAGGGCACGGCTGTGTCTGTGCGGACCGTGGGCCGGCTTCTGGCGCGGCTGGGGCTGAACCGGCGCCGGTTCCTGGACCCGGCCGGTGAGCCGAATCGGGCACCGCGCCGGATCGCCGCTTGCCGGCCCGGGCATATGGTGCACGTCGATATCAAGAAGGTCGGCCACATCCCCGATGGCGGTGGCTGGCGTGTCCACGGCAAGGGATCGGCCCAGCACAAAGCCACCCGCGCGGTGAACCGGCGCACCCGGCCTGGTTACGTGTTCCTGCACTCGGCTGTCGATGGCTTCTCCCGGCTGGCCTACACCGAGGCACTGCCTGACGAGAAAGCTGTCACAGCAATCGGTTTCGTGTTCCGAGCCAGGGCGTTCTTCGCCGCGCACGGCATCACACGAATCGAGCGGATCGTCACCGACAACGGCTCCTGCTACAGGGCCCGCGATTTCGCGAAAGTGCTACTCGGTGCCCGTCACCAGCGGATCACTCCCTACACGCCTCGGCACAACGGGAAAGTCGAGCGCTATAGCCGGATCCTGGCCGAGGAATTCCTCTACGCCCGCGAGTGGACCTCAGATCTGCAGCGCCAGCAGGCGCTGCAGATCTGGAACATCCACTACAACTATCATCGACCGCATTCGGCCGCCGGAAACCAGCCACCAGCAAAGCGACTCCACACTGGCGTCACCAACGTCGAGGCCTCATACAACTAGCGCAAGCCCGCCGCCCCCAGCAACGCGCAGCACTACTGGACATAGTCGACGCACTTGTCTTTCGAGGCTCCTACGGAATCAACCAGCTCATCTCCGACTCCGAGAGACGTTGATGCCACCACCACAATGCCGGGGTCACGCGCCGCAGCGGGACGCGACCTGGGAGTGGAAGATGAGCGGGGCGAGGACCCGTTCAGAGCTGATGCTCGGCTTCAATCACCGACTGCCCCACCGAAACCGGCACGTCAGACCCGTTCCCATAACCACGGCCCCCGCCCGTGGGGGTGCGGACCTGCGAAATGCGCAGATTTGATTTCTCCCAAGTTTTCCCAGGCAGGGCGCTTGTCGACAGCATCAAATGGAAACGCAATAGGGCCGACGCGACTGCCCACCGACTAGATTCTCGGCCGCCAATCGGATTCTCCATGCGCCCCGTGAACCCGAGCTGAAAGGTATTCAGCTACAGTCATCAGGGATCACCATTCCACGGGTGGTGGTTGAATTCGACCGTGCGATTTTCTATGTTAGATGCTATCGAACACATAGTTTAGGTAAATCTGCCGCATGGAGGGATACGAGTCCCCCCTCGCGCACGATTTCGTGTCACTGGTGACACATTCGGCGTCCACGTGGTTGAGCGCACTCAACCACGCGAAGGACGACCAGTGACACACCTTTGTGACCTGCGCAGTTTTCCGGCACGGATGCCAGACCTCGGTGCCACCGCTCGGCATTCCAGGCCTCGCATGCTGTGGGGGTGGTGCGCGTGATCGCACCCGTCATCCCGCCGCAGACACCGCTACAGCAGCTGATCCACGGCCCGCACCCCCTACCACCGCTGTCGGTTTCCCCGCCGGACGCCGACCTGGTCGTCGGGATGGTCACGGTCGGGGAAGCCGGGCGGGTCCTGGACCGCAAAGTCTTCGCCGCGCTGGGCTGGCAACTCGGCGACCGGCTTTCCCTGCGTTGCGACGACCACGGCGTTCTCGTCGCCTCCGGTGACCACGAGGGTCCGATTCTGATGCGCGACGGGTTCATTCGCATCCCCTACCGGCAGCGGCGCTGCGTGCAGCTGTTCATCGGCGACCGCGTCCTTCTGCTAGGCAGACGCACCCGCGAGCGCTTGGCAATCGTCGCGCCCGCCGCGATGGAGACGCTGTTCGCCCCGGGCCTGGCACTGCTGGAGCGTTGACACCGATGACCACAAGCACATCACCGGCGGCGTCGGCCGAGGCGGTCGCGGCGGCGCGAGTCCTGCTCTCGCAGATGGGGATCAGTCCAGCCGATCTCGTCGGCACCGCCGCGCTCGTCCCGACCTTCGCCGACGTCGTCCCCCAGGTGCGGGCCACACTGAGCGCGGGCACCCTGCGCACCTACGACGCGCATCTACGGCGGCTGGAAACGCAGTGGGCGACACGGCGCCTCGACGAGCCGACCCAAGCCGACCTCGAGGACATGGCCCGTGCCGTCCAAGAGCGCGCCCGCGCCAACCGCGCGTCGCGCGGCGGAGGAAGCGCGGTCGAGCATTTCGTCAGCGCGGTGCGTTGCGTGTACCGCTACGCCGAGAGCACAGGCTGGATCCGCCCCAGCGACAACCCGGCCCGCAGGGTCGCCAAGCCGACACGAAAACCCTCGCAGCGTTACGCGATTCCGTCCGCGCAGCTGGCCGAGATATGCGCGGCGGCCGCCGTGACCGGCAACGACGGAGAGCTGGACTCGCTGATCCTGCGCCTGCACATCGAGACCGCATGCCGCCGCAGCGGCGCGCTGGCCCTGCGACCGCACGACCTCGACCCCGACCAGTGCCTGGTGTGGCTCCGCGAAAAGGACGGCACCGACCGCTGGCAGCCGGTCTCGCCCACACTCATGCGTCACCTGCGCGCACATGCCGCCGATCGCAACGCGCCGGTGTCGGGGCAGCTGCTGCGCTACCGCAACGGCGCACCCATCACCTCGCGACGCTACGACCACATCTGGGCGCGCATCGGAGAAGAGTTGCCGTGGGTGGCCGTGCAGGGCGTAACCATGCACTGGCTTCGGCATACGACCCTGACATGGGTGGAGCGCACCTTCGGCTACGCCGTGGCCCGCGCCTACGCCGGCCACCACGGCAAGACCGCGGGCACGACGGCAACCTACGTCAAAGCCAACCTGCTCGAAGTCGCCGCCGCACTCGCCGTGCTCACCGGCGAGCCCCACCCATTGGCAACGGCCACATGAACACCGCCGCGTACACACCGGATCCCCGCTCGTCCGAAGGACCACACCACATGCCCGCACCCGCAGAACCCGACACCCTCGTGCGCACGCCCACCCCGCCGAGCGCCCCGGACCGTGCGCATCGTCCCGACCGTGCGCACGCCTTCTTCTGGTGTGTGCTCGTCGCGTCGGCGACGGTGAGCGTGACCGGCAACGCTGTGCACGCCGTGCTGCCCGCACCTGCTCCGCCGATCGCCGGTGCGGTCGCGGTGGTGCCGCCGATCGCGTTGCTGACCGCTGTGCACGGTGTCGCCATAGACCGCCAGCTCGCCCAGCACCTTGAAAATGTGTTCGTAGACCGCGACCTCGCGCGGCTGGGTGATCGTCAGTTCCGCGCTGATCGTTTCGACGTGAATCATGGTGCGGTCGAACATGATGAAGCCGTTGATCGTCGGCGCCTCATAGGTAGCCCGCGCCGGGACGATGCCGAGTGCGATGCGCGGTAACGCCATAGGGGTCAGGAGCCGATCGAGCGGGCCGAGCACGACCGCGTCGCCGGAAACCGTAGTCGTCAGCGACTGTTCGGTGATGATGAATCGCCGTGATAGAGGACCCGTTGACGCTCGATGCGGGCGGCGACGCCTTCCTCGAGGTCATGGGGTTCTGGTGGAGGTCGGTGACCTTCCGCATGATCCCTCGAGGTTGGTCGCTTATGTTCGGCGCTGGTGCTGGGCGGCCTATTTCCAAGTCGGATCCGGTCGGGAACGATATCTCGTAATCCACGCCACGATGTCGGCAACGGTCATGCGCAACTGTGTAGCGGTCTTGTTCGGGCGTACCCGATGCGTGGTTGTCTCATGCTCAATGTGCACCGCGTCTACTGGGACCTCACTGCACCAGACGGCACGGCCCGTGAAGCGTCGCGGCGGCGGGGCCACCACCACTGGGAGGCGATCGGAGCAATCAGTTGAATATGCCTTATCACCTTATCTCCGTCACATTGTCTAGCTTGACCTGCACCGGCAGGCACAGAATGGATGCCCCCTATGCGTGGACTTATTCAGGCAATCAGGCTGAGCCTCGCCGCATCAGCGGTCTTTGCCGGCTCAGTAGCTGCGGCCAGTCCGGCGAATGCGGTAGCGACCCCAGCCGAAGCGTGCGGCAGTAACTACCACGAAATCGATCACCATGATATTCCCGGCGCACGTATCCACCTGCTCTACAACGGCTCCACTGACTGCGTAGTCACGACGAAGAACACTCCGGGAACCAAAACCAGGATGTTGGCGGCTGTGGGGAAATACGGAGACAGCGGTCTCCGCATGATCAACGATGATGGCGACTACGCGCAGTACGCCGGCCCGGTACGGGTGACCGCTCCCGGGGTCTGCATCGATTGGGGAGGTGCCGCCGATCCAGGGTGGAACGCATGGTACTCAGGTCCCTCACACTGCGGCTGATCGCCGCCACCAAATGTACGGCAGGATGCCCGCAATGCCAGGTACCGGTGCGGGCATCCCTCACTTCCGGCTACTGCAGTCTGTCCTCTTCGTAACATATGTCCGCACTTCGTTTTGCATCCACCGAACGGGCATGTCGGAACTGACATCCGGTGATGAATTCTGCTGACATCTCACTCTGGCTGCGTGCAAGAAATCCTCGCCACACCGACCAGCCGGCTTTTCACCGGTTGCATGATGATCCGCTCTATCTCGCCGATCGACCAGGCCACGGTCGTCGCGATTACGTCCGCTACTGAGCTTCATCGGCCTGGCCAACCGTCAGTGTCGCCGTCGCGGCGCTGTGAGTCCGGCAGGCGCAGTACCGGTGCGACTCTGAGCTTGGTGGTCTCATGCAGCCTGCTTCGAAAAAACCATACCTAACTCGTACCGGACGCATTTGCATCGCGTAGCGCAGTCCACCCGGGCGGTATTGAAATGCGCCAATCGGCGGAGGGCACAGGGTTTCTGGGAGGTGCAGCGGTGTGGCGGAGCGCCGTAAGCGCCTTGCCGGACGCCACCACAAACGAACTATCGCGCGATACCAGATCCATCACGACTTGAGCGATCCGCCATGTGCGCTGTTGCTTTGGCAGATCGTCGCTGAGATCGAGCAATTCAGTGTAAAGCCGTTCGACATCGGATAGCGCCTCTCGCAGAGCATCCAGGTCGGGCAGTCTAATCGAGGCGTTCAGGAGCACCTGTCGGCTGCGTTCCAGAAGCCTCAAGCCGGCAGCCGTATCGTGACTGCGAGTCAGATAGAAGACTGCGACGTCGAGGGCCGAAGCTAGATAGCCGCCAGCGGCCGCCGCATAGTTCTTGCTCGATGTCTGCGCCGCATCCGCGGCAACCCTGTCGAAGTTCGCCGCATGTACAGGTAGCGCCTCGAACATCGCCGAGATCGCTGGGTCCACAGTGCGGCCCAAACAAGGAGTAACAAACTTCGGGCTTTGCACCCACAGTTCCACAATATCAACCGTGGCATAGATGTACCCACAAAGCGTCTCTACTGGATCTTTATACCGCGCCGCCGGGGTACCCTGAGGTGAAGCCTCCAGCCTGTACCTCCAAGGCAAAATGCTTGCATTCCGCGCTATTTGATCCGCCAACCTGTGTATATGTTCCGTGAATTCAGCATGATTACGAAACTGTTCATCGTCAAATCCAATGGACATCGCGGAAGTAGCATCGAACAACACATCCGCAGCCGCTGCCATATCACGCGCAACGGGAGCCCAGGTCTTCAAGAAATCGACAGTTGAAATCAACATTGCATTATCGTTGACCCGGCCGTATGGAGTTTCCTCTCCGAGGCGGTAACGCATTTCGATAATTACCGCCTTGAGGACAGGTATTATGTTTGTCAAACGCTCGAACCCGGACACGCCTCCGCGCCTGATTGTTACCAGATGATCGTCAACCATACTGCGTAGTGTCAGCAGTAGATCGTGCACATCGCCAGTCTCCATTTCTGATAGGCAATCCATCATTTGATTAAACTCCATGCCTGTCAGGGCATCCAGTTCAGCGACAGATACACCATCGCTCAAAGTGGCATCAGATGCAGCCGTGGCACTGATCGGAGCAGTCGATTGTGCCGAGTGAGGGACTGGCCGAACACTGGCAATCGTCGTCGTTGCCGGCGGCGGGTCGAAGACACCGAATACCTTATAGAAATCAGGGGCGGATACACCGTCCGGCGGCACCGGGTGAGAGGATTCCCAGGCCGCCTGATACTCATTTGCAATGAATAGCATTTGCTCAGCACTGAGAAGCCCGTACGACGATGCGCGGGACAACCTGATTGCATCATTGACAGTGCGTTCTTTCAGTAGCAGAAGATGGTAAACACTCAAAGTCTCCGAAGGGCGCCCTGTCAGAATATCGAAGCGCGCTCTCTCAAACGCTAGCGGACCGACTCTTGCAAGCTCCCAATCGATGAAGAACACTTGGTTCTCATCAGCTACAAGGAGGATATTCCCCGGATGCAGATCGTTATGGATAATCTGGCAGCGGGTGCCATAGGTCATCAGGCCCTGAGCAATAAGCGGCTCTGCCATGTCTTCTGAAATGCCCATCTTCTCAAAGACATCGCCGAAGTCAGCACGATGTGCGCCGACCACTGCGGCTAGCTCGTCCACCTTTAACCGAATGAATTCCGCTGCATCCATGTCACCAGCGGGGATGCGACCGGCTTCTCGATGTAGTTGCCGAATCCGTTCCAACACGAGCTGCCAAGGCGGACTGTCTAGATCCGCGATTGGGGCGGAATTCTCGACGTATCCCATAACCATGACCCCGTCCACGTGCGAGCCATCTAGCATCTCGACGTCATCGAGTACTTTGAACACCGGCGGGACATGATTTACTCTGTACTTCGTAAGGACTTCGTATGTCTTCCATTCGAGTTCAGTCCTCACATCGAGCCCATCGCCATCCGACCATGGAAAGCGGACGAGATAGCGAACGGTTCCGAAATCCTCGCCGGGGCCATTGAGGGAGGCATTGAACTCGACAGGTAAATTGACATGATAGTTTCCTATCATCGTTGCGTGCGATATCTCGCGGGACGCAATTTCCACGATTCTGCGGGCGATGCCATCCGGCATAGACACACCGCTGGCCCCTCCGAGAGGTCGATATTCGGAAGGAGGTCGCAGTCCGGAAATGAAATTCGGGCTCTGCACCGATTTGGTCTCATGCTGCATCGGATCAGGGTTCGGGCCCGTATGGAGCAGCGCGAGACCGCGTGCAAGCTTGGCTCGCGCGCGGCGAGTGATACCAGGGTCCGCGTCGGTCGATGCGTACCAGTAAGCTTTCTGAAAGTGCTCTCTCTCATCAGGTTGGAGCTGTTGCAGACATTGCTCCCACTCATCAGGGCCAGCTGTCTCGACCGCACGCACCAAAACGTGTGACGGGTTGCCACTCGCATCGTCGAAGAGCACTGCCCGTAAAACTAACTGTCGGTGGCGGGCAAATCGCAGATTCTCGAGTGCCCGCTCTCGGACGGCCGCCGGCAATAAGGCCGAGTCTCCACCAACCTCGTCGAGCGTGGTAGTTACGATGCGGTCTGCCACGTTCTTGTTACCGACAACGCGAAACACCTCAGCTCGCAGCGCTTCGAGCCCGGTTGCTGCGTCGCTAGCAATCGAAGCCCGAGGATTCGAATGAGCTGGATTCGGACTATCTGACATATCTGCAAGTTCGTCGGCCCACAAGATAGCAACGGCGTTGTCGACAATCTCTTGCACCTTCTGATAGATGTCCAACAGGTCGCTGTGTGCTATATGAAACGCTGCGGTCCACCTATCCGCCTGGCGTAAACCGACATCATTGCGGACAACGCGATTAAGCTTTGATAGGACTGGCCTTATCATTTTGGAGGCATGCCGCAGCGACGACGGCGCCTCCGAACGATAGGCAATTTTCTCCAGCTCGTACAGGGCTTCTGTAACAGCTCCCCAACCGGCTGTATGCCAAGTGGTTGAAATGAGCAGTCGTGTCCCGACGAACAATAGATCGCTGGCTTGCTGTAGAGACTCACGAACATATTCTCGAGTGTTGGTCACCCTCTGACTGTGGAGCTCTGTTCTACGCATATTTACACGCCGGAACGCGGCAGCCAAAGCTGGGCCGGACCGCTGCTCCGACCTCAACGACATGAAGCTGTCTGCCGCATCGAGCCACGAACGGGAATCGACTCCTTCGAACTCGCGACGCAGCGTCCCGGAAATCGTGCTCCACATCTCAGTGCCGGAATGCGTCGAAGGCGAACCGTCAATATCGAGCTGCCGGCCCTCCAATTCCTGCAATTTCTCCAAAGCTAGTTCGAATGCTTGAACAAGCCGGTCTTGCCTTGCCAGGATCGAGATAGGCGGGTGGGACGTAGCGAAAGTGCCCGCTTCATCGATAAAACCGACCGCATCGACGAGCGTTTTAAGGGAGGACTCGATCATCCTCACGATAGGCGCCCACCGCGCAATCGATCGGGCAGACTGCACTGCCGTGGAGCGCGCCATGAGATCATAGAAGTCCGGGTGAAGCAACACCAACACATCCTGTGCCACTCGCCGGTCGAGGTCGGCTAAGACGCTACCGAGCGACTTTGCCGGTCTAATAATCGCGTCGATTCCTGGAGTATCGCCAAGAAAAATCGACCCCAATATGTTGAGGAGCTGTTTACTCAGGTGCTCCATTACAAGCGTAGCGTCATCCATCGACAGAACTGACACCCAGTCAACGGACGCGTTACCCGCGCTGCTTCCACCCCTCGTCGCCTCAGCACGGTCGATGCGATTGGCGCGGTTGGCGGGCGACAAATATGTTTCCGCATCATCGATCGGGCCCGCCGGGGCAGTGACCGCCGCTTTGTTCGATGTCGATAGACCACCGAATACACCCAATGACCGGAGTACGTCGGCCTCAGAGAATTCGTCCTGCACTCCCCACGCCTGTCGAGCCCTACGGAGAGAGAGTACGAATTTTGTGCGAGCAAACTCAATCTGTTCGGGACTGAGCAGGCCATAATCCGCGGCTCGACGCAGGCGATTTGTGTCATGGATAACCCGCTGGATATCCATGAATAGCCTGTAAGCGTCGAAGACCTCGCTGTCCCACAGAAACCGCTCGTAAAGCCCCCGCTCAACATCCGGATCTCCAGAAATAAAGGACATCCAGATGGGGTCCCAATCCGGGTCACCCACTGTCGCCATCTCCAGATCGACCAGAAAAATTCTTCCCCGGCTGTCCATGACCATGTTATTCAGCGTTGCATCGCCGTGGATTGCACTATATTGGACCCAGCCGAGCTTCGAAGCCTTTACCATGACAGGATGAAACGGACTCCCTGGAACCCTCAGGGCAGAAAATGTCTCCGGATGTTCCGGCAGCGTCAGGAGGTAGTTTCGCATCTCATGCTCAACTTTTCGTTGCAAGAACTCGGCACGAGCGATCCGCGTAGGCATTCTTGTGAGATCGTGCAGTTTCCCCAAGACTTCTTTTATGGAATCAAACGGAACTTCAGGCAAGAGTGCGAGTTGCGTGGCCTCTGACACAAAGCCTACAACTTGAACCCCATCGATATATCGACCATCGGGCATTCGAACGTCGTTGACGACGGCAAAAATCTGCACTACATCATGAATTCCGCGTTCGGTGAGGCTTTTCAGAATCAAAGGCTCAATGAAGTCTCTTTGGTCTTGACCATCCTGGTCCGCACCGGGAAATCGAATTATGTACGGGTGTTGAACTACATTCTTGTGGTTGATACCCGAAAGGGCGTCAGCAATGTTTCGACTCGCCTGTTCTGCCATCTCCCTGGCCACATGGTCCGGCATCTTCGGCTCGTCGCTCTCGCCCAGTGGCACGTATACCTGAGGGGACGCACCTGATATCTCAGGGGACGGACCTGCGGGCGCTGCTCCCGGGCTCCCCGAACTCTCACCGCTCGTTTCCGGGGCGTTCTCCATCAGCAGCTGCGTTAGCCGGCGAGCCACTTGATAATCCACTCGTGCTACAGGCTTCCCCTCCTCCATACAGCTGCGGAGTCGTGCCTCGAGTAGCAGCCGATCCGACAGCGGCAATGCGTCGATGCATCGCTCGATCTCCGACACAGACGCCTGACTCAGCGACTGGGCTTGACGATCCTTCGCGGCGATTCTGCCGTCGCCCATGAGCGAACCCAACAGTGACTGCCGGAAAAGCGCGAACCGCCGGTGCCTGATGGCCAGCTCCTGAGCCACGGCCAACACGGTGTCGCGGCTTTCGTCATTGACTCGTGTAAGCGCTTCATCCGTCAGCGCCTCGGCCGCCCGGCTGTCGTGAACCACAGAATCAACAGCCTCGAACACCTCCCGCCGCAGTGCATTCTCGTCATGTGCACTCGCGGATGCGCGGCTCCCCATCGGCCCCGCGCCCCTCGGTGATCGGTCCGCCGACGAGACATCGACGGAGGGAGGCGTTTCGGGTCGCAGCGACGCGCCCACGTTTCCTACCTCTTCTGAAGGGGGGGCACTGATCACTTCCCCTCCGAGGTCGCTCACCGGTTCGGGCAGAATTGGATGCTCCGTCTCAGTTTCGGGTTCTTCAGCTATACGGTCGTGCGCGTCGATTGCAGAACGCCCCCGTGAATTGTGCCGAATCCAGGCAGCCCCCAGGAGGCCGATCGCGGTGCCCATTTCGAAAAGTCTTCCGTGTCCTTGGGCCCATGCAGCGCCCGCAAGAGCCATCGACCCACCAAACATCGCCCGTTTCATCATGTTGGCGACCGCCCAGACCCGGGTGCGCACTTCCGCTGGAACCTCCGTCGACTGATATCTGATTACCTGGTTCTGCACGCCCGAGAATCCAAACCAGGTGAGAGCCAACCCTGCTCCGGTAACTACGGGATCGGTCGTAAATGCCCCTAGCGCCGCAGCACCGACAGCAGTCTGCACGCGAACCGACAGCAGCGTTCTCAAGCTGAACTTCGATAGCCGCTTCCCCACGAGTGAGCCAGCAACCCCACCAAGCGGCACCATACTCCAGAATATCGCTCCCGGCAAGATTCCAAAATGCGCATTGTTTGCGATTATTGTAGCTTCGACAAATTGGGTTCCCAACAGGAAATTGTGCATGGATCCGGTCTTCAATTCGTCGAGCAGGACCGGATTGTTACGTACCGACTCAATCCCTTCGGCAATACCCATGCGCATTCTATGCCATGCACCTCCACCTGCGGCTGCAGGCGGCCTTGGAAATTCGAATTCTCTCAATCTGGGTTGAAGCATGTAATTTGCACCGAAAGACACATTGTTCATGACGGACGGGGCCCATAGTGCTATATGATTCATAATTGGCGCCACCGTCCATCCGACAATTCGTGGGACTTGCGTGAGCACCCCAGTTATGGTGCTGTGGGGCTGGGCGAGGTTGCGTCCGGCCAGGTCCCTCAGTGCCCTTGCCGCACTGGCTTGGTAGAACGCGGCCGAGGTTTCCCACACAATCGATGCCCCTAGCAGCTCCCAAGGCAAGTCAGGCAGGCCAGCAATCATCCAGCCGGTTGTGAGAGCCAACGCAGCCATGCCGGGCGGTTGGCTGAACTTCAGTACCCGCGCAGGATGCTCATGATCGACGAAATACGCTGCCGGCAGCGTACCCACGATGTGGGGTATCTGCATTGCCGCTCCCAAAGCGCCCGCCCAGAGCGGACCCGCAGACGAGGCCACCGCCAACGGAAGCCCAAGACGGATAATTTCATCGCCCACGTCGCTGAAGAGCTTGTCTGCTGTCAACCAGCCATACAGCGGTACCTTCAACAAGTCCCGCGTGGCATTGCTCACCGCAGGTGGGCTCTCTGCTCGCTTGGAAGGTCCAACAGTGGTAGGCGACGGCAGGATCAGGCTGCTTCCCGGAGCGGATGCTGGTTCTGGTGTGGCGGCAGCTTGCCTGCTGGCCAGGTTAAGGAAGCGCCGCGGCAGCCGCAGTCGACGAAGATGGCCGTGAGCCCGCCCGTCGGCTTCCGCCCCCTCTCTGCCGCGGACAGCGCTGGCGTCTGGATCCAGTCTCCGGTCGTCGGCGAACACAAACCATGGAGCGTCGAACTTGCCTTGCAGGGCCGCGTCCGCGTCCGCGCTGATACTTATTAGCCGTTTCCCAGGCGGGAGATCCAACGCGCTTGCAATGTCGACTGGTCCGACAGGACCTCTGAAGACCGACTTCGAGGCGATTACCTCGCCGGTCCCTCCGCTGCCCGGCATTGTCCGTATGCCCTGAGGAAGCTCGGCATGGCCGTCGGGAACATCGCTTTGTTCAGCTCTGTCGACGTTCGTATCTGACCATGGTGTCTGTCTTTCGGTGGCCCGCGCCGCGGCGGGCAACTCCGTCGGACTCTGGTCGACGGCCAGTTTCGCACCTACTTCGCGGATTCGCCTGTCGGCCGCCCTGAAACGATCAACAGCCACGTCGGCCCAACGTTGTTGGTCGTTGTTGCTGTGCGCCTGTTGGCGGTTCGGCTCCACTGCATGAGAAGCGCTGATCAGGGCCGCTGACCACTCCGCAGCAGCGTGGAAGAACTGCACAAGCGGCCGGGTTCTACCCAGTGTGATGGTCTGTTCGGATCGTCTCAGCAGACCGTCCAATTCACGAAGCAGGGCACGCATATCGCGTAGTCGCTCATAGCGGGTGACATCGGTGTAAAGCACAGCCTTGCGGGAGTCTATCGCCGCAGCAAGATACTCCGCGTCGATGAATTCTCGAACCTTCGCCAGCAACGACCAGTCGACCGTACTGAGCAGACTCAAATCCTCGCCCCGGGTAGAAGTCTCTGTAGATCGCGCGGCTAACACGGTCAACAGCTCAGTCACACGGTCGTCGGCTGTCTGGAAGCGTACTGTCGCCTCCGTCGCCAGCCGTTCCTTTACCTCGGCACTGTGAGCGAGTTGTCGGTCCGGTCGGGTTGCCCGGTTCGCATCGAGGAGCGCGGCTAACCACTCCGCTACGGCGTGAAAGTGGTGCACCAGCAGGCCGACGCGTTCTGGTGGAACAGAACCTGGTCGAGCCATCGCATCACGCAACTCGTCGATGAATCGGTAACTGTCGTCCAACCTCTTGTACCGATCCATATCGGCATACGTCACCGCGTCGATGGCGCGCGGCTCCGCATCCTGACGCTCATCGTCGATGCCGGCGAGCACCAGATCGAGCAGTTCTGCATTCACGGCGGCAAGCGGATCAGCATCAACTGGATCCGCGCTGGTGTTATCAGCGCGTGAGGCCGACACCGGATCGGGTTGCGCGGGCGGGTTGCGCTCTCCCTCAGGCACTTCGGCACGCACTGGCGATTCCCCCCCTCCGAGAATCCGCGTGACTTGCCTGTTGGCGCTGGCCGCGGTGAGGCTCGGATTGTCGGCATTGACGACCCACGGCAAGGGTCGCCTACTGTCGATCGCCGCTGGCGTCATCGGATCGGCCGCAGCCCAGGCCCGTCTCGGAGACGGGAGGTCCAAAGCCTCCGCGATCGCATCAGCCGTCCCCGGCTCCACCGCAGAACGGCCGAACTTATCAATCTCGCTCCCGGGTTTCGCGGTGTTGCTGCCGGTTTCAGCGTCGTCGCGTAGTGCGGACCGTAAATCCTTTGCCGTCGGTTGCCGACTCCACGGGGTTGGTCGCTCACCCCGTTGTTCTGCGATCGCGACAGCATGTTCGTCATCCTGTGCGCTCTCCAACGGCGGCGAGGCCACCGAAGGTGTCACCGCAACGACGTTGGTGGTGGAGAGGTTCGCCACGCTCCGATCGGCGTTCAGCTCCTCGAGACCATGACGTTGGGTGTCTGCGACCTCGGGGAGTCGCCCGGTGGTGAGATAGTGGTGGATGGCCCATTGTGGGGTGCCGAAGTTTGGGCCGTTGATCTCCGAGTCGACGAATCCGACAGCGACGGCTTCGAATGTGTTGAGCGAATCGTCCCTCGAAAAGTTGGTGAATGCATGTTTTGGTAGACGCCGGATCCATGGCTCGTAGGATTCGACGATGACGCCGTGATTCCGCAGCGCGCGCCACGTTTCGTACAGCACGTGCTCGATGTCCGCACTGAGCTGCCCACCAGTAGCAAAGTCGATCGCGTGCCCGAATTCGTGGATCACGTCGTCGTGGAACGGGCGTCCGCTGCTGGGGTGAAAACCATCCGCGTCAGATCTGGTATCAATGTCGAGGGCGCGGGCTCGGTCGCTGGCTCGGCGCAGGTTGAACCATATCCACTCGACCCGATCGATCTCATCGAAATTGCACAACCTTGTTTCGGCGTTGTTGCCTGGAATCTCCATGAAGTCCACCCGCAGCCCGCGGATGTTCGTCATGTGCCTGCTGAGTCCTGGCGCATAGCGGTACTTCGTCAGCAGATCGTCCAAAGTCTCAAGGATCTCCTCTGCGGCATCCACGAGTAGGAGCGGGGCGTCGAAACCGACAATCGCAAAGTACGGGTGCTTGAGAGCGAATTCCTCGACCAGGCGGGCTTTGACCTGCGCATCCGCACTCAAACCGCTGAGTTGCAGAATCTCGTCTGTAGTGTGAACCGCGCGCTGCTCGGCCTGAATCAAAGCCAACAGCACTCGCTGGTAGGTCGTGTGCAGCATTTCAAGGTGCGCTTCCGGAGCGTAGGCCAACCGCTGCTCTATTAGTTCCCAGACGTATGAGACTCGCTCCCTCATCGCTGTGATCTCGTGTCGCGGGAAATGATGAGGTTGCCAAACCGCCCTGCCATTGATGTAGCGGACGAACTTTGCCGCGAACGGGCTGGGCGCGGCATCTTCGGTGGTTGTTGCGCCCCGCCCTGCCGTCACAGCGCCGTCAGGGCCGATGTTCCAGTGGCGAGTACTACGCCGCATCTCGGTCGCGGCGTCGAACAGGCCGAGCAGGTCGCCGAGGGCCGAGTCAAGGTAAGTTCGGTCCACGGGATCGAATCCCTTGGCGAGTTCTTTTTGCTGTTCGTCCAGTTCTTCGTGAACCAGACCCAGGTCGTAGGCGCGGGCCACAAGCTCCGGCAGCTCCATTTTTGCCGGGCTGCCAGGGACGATTTCTCGATAAAGGACCGTTCGCTTGTCGGGATTTCGGTGCTGCCAAGTCGCAGCGACCGGCGCGCCCATCGCGCGGCCGATCAAAGACAGCATCCATTGCGTTGTAGCGCCTTCAGGATAGTCATAGGTCTCCCTGGTCGCGCGGAAGCCATTGTGGAAAGCCACCAGTTCGATCACTACCCCCGTGGGGCCCGGCATTGAGTCGACGTGAGCCACACCGCCAGCTATGGCGTTGTCCATTAGGTCTGCGAAGCTCATTACGGAAACAGCAGTCCGAACAGATGGCCTGTCGTGACCGTTGGCGTCTGCCTTCGGGTAAGCGACTACTTTATGCGAGCCACCCACGGCCGTTCGTCTGGCTCCTATGCCGTCCGAAGCCTGACCCAAGTGACCGGTCGGTTCGAAATCGATGCCCCAAAAGGCACGTTGAGACTCAGGCAATTTGTCGATGAACTCCTGCTGGGTGCGCCGCCAAATATCAAACTTTGTGGCTTTTTTGAGCAGGGCGCGACGGTCGACAAAGTCTTGGGGGTCGAGGTTGATGCTGCTGTTCTGATCAGCGGTGAGGTCTACCACGACCGGGTTCGCGGGGGTGCCGGGTTCGTTGTCGTTGACCAGGACTACTACACGGTGGTCTGTATCCGTGTTACCGGTGTTCTGTGTGTTTTTCCATGCGTAGACAAGAACCTGGATGCCACCGGGGCGCAGTTTCAAGGCTTCGACTGCATCATCGAGCGAGTCGAGTCTTTTCGGTCTGCCGCCCCGAAACGCGTTCCTCAGGGCGTCCAAGTCGTGGCCGCGTAGCGTTATTGGATCGGGCGGAATAACGAAGCGATTCTTGTTGTCGGGACACAGTATTCGCATAGCGGCGAGGCCGTTGGCACAACTGTTGGGTCTGCGCCGAATTATTTCAGAGATAAGTTCAAGCAGTACCGCTGTCGCGAGGTAGGAGGCGGCGATGTCGACGCGATTGGCGATATCGAGGCCACCGGTGGCCGGGGATCGGACTGTTGAGTCAATCGCTTGTCTGGAGTCGGTGGCGCTATGGCGATAAGGGCTGTTGTCGGACAGCGAATCGACGACTGCTTCGCCGAGGATGTCGCGGGCAATGGCGGGGGTGATGTCAAGCGGGGGAACGTCGAGCGCCGACGCGAGGGTGTACCGAAAATCGGTCAATGCTGCACTGATACCTCGCAAGCCCTCGATGCCTTCGATCTGTTCGTGACTCTGGCCAAGATGCTCGGCGAGTGCGTCACGGCGGTGAATGAGCTGATCGACAGCTTGTTCATCGGGCAGTAGCGCGTACTGGAGGGCGGTTGGGGGGAATGTCGCGTCGACCTGCTGTCGGAGAGCCTCTACCGCCGCGGGCGGGAGCGTTCGATCCAGCAGCCTGCGCACCGGGTCAGCGGTGCGGTCGTCGTGTGCACCAGCCCTGGGAATGTCGGCGATTTGTGGGGCCGTCTGATCGTGGGGGGCGGGTACGGCGGCGGCAGTCAGTACCGGGCGGGGAATCCCTAGCAAGTCGGCAAGCCGTGCGGACCGATCCATTACCTGATCCGCCGCGTCGAGGCTCGACGTGCGCGGGTACCACGATGTTGGAGGGTCAGGGAGCGACTGCTGGGCACTGGGCGCCGCATAGCGGTGAATGAAGTCGGCGGTGGCGTGCTGGTGGGCACGCCGTTGGAGGTCAGGCACGAGGGAACGGAGTTTCTCATCCGCCTCGCTGAGGATGTCGCGTGTCTCAGGTGTCGGTTCGGCTCGATGGTCAGCGACGGCAGCGTCGTAGTAGACCACCGCCTCTCGGACCGCGCGCAGGTGCATGGCCTTGCGGATCAGTTCGTCCGACGGCGACATCAACGCCTGTACCGACCCGGGTTTTCCGTTACGAGCAGTGCGGTTTTTCGCCTGATCGTAGATATAGGACTGTTCGGGGACCTCGGTCATCCACACGTGCATGCCGCCCTTGGCGAGCACGTCGTCCGACACCGCGATATCCACACCGCGCTGCCCTTGTCGATTGATCACCAGGATCTTGCCCTGCTCGCCGGCGGAGTGGAATATCTGCTGCAGCTCGGCTTCCCAGTTCGCCCCCCACTTGGCGATCCGGTCGGCGTCGACCGCCTCGATCGCCTCCCGGGGCACGCCGGCGCGCACCAGTGCTTGGACCTGTTTGTCGACTAGATCATTGCGATGGCAGAGGATCTCCTGAAAGCGGCCCCGGCCACCGTCCCACATCTCGTGGGCGTATCCGGCCAGCGCGTTAATCTTCGCCCTGGTATCGGCGTGCACATCGGGCTGCCCTTCCACAAGGCGCGTGGGATTGAAGGGCTCGACTTCATGCGGCGTATCGAGCCTGTATACCGCGTTCAGCACGCCGCCCAGATCGGTCAATGTGCCCGAGGCGCCGGTGATGTGGTCGAAGAAGCGATTTGTACCGTAGATCTCCGCGGCCGTGATGCTTTTCGCGGAGTCGGCATCTGCTCGCACCACGATCAAGTGCTGCGCTGCGTCTGTTCCTGCGGCCCGGATCTCCTTAGCCTCGACCGCTTGAGCAAGGCTCGCCTTACCGGGTTCGGCGCTCCATCGGGATTCGCTCGCGGTCTTCGGATTGCGTTGCAGGCCGTGTTCGCCCTGATCAATGATGACGACCTTGCCCTGATCCATCACGTAGTGGATGTTGTTGCGGCATGTGAACTCAGCGGCGGCGGCCATCTCGAGCCGCGACGCTCCCATGTTGTGCAGCCATCGTTTCCCGTTCGGCAGGGCCTCGAGTTTCATCCGTCCCGCCGGTGTCAGCTCCGCTCGGCCGACATACCAGTTCTCGGTACCGATCTCGACTGTGCCGTCGGGAAGCTCCACATCGACTTCCTCAATGAACCGTGCCAGACCGAAGTCCTCGTGCGAGAGCATCCCGTTCGCGAGCGCTCCGGCGAGGAAGTCGGTGGCGTCGAGCACTTCGCTCGCAGTGTCGTCGAGAGCCGCCTTCTGCGAACCCTCGGATCTGATGAACGTTCTCTCCCCACGGTCCACGATCGCGTCCATCTCATCGATCACCACCCGGCGGGGCGGTGCGTGGCCAGCGTTGCAGAGGTGTCCGACCGTTTCACCCGTCGCGATCACAATCGCCGGCCGCCCCGGTGTCACCGGCCCGAACCCGGTCTCCTGATCGGCGCGTAGCACGTCGATCCCGAAATCTCCGAACACCCGCCGGTATTCGGTGTACTCCCGATGTGCGAGCCCGTCCGCCGTCGTAACCAGCAGCACCGATCCGTGCCGAACCGCCTCGTTCAGCGAATAGGACATGAACATCAGTGTTTTGCCTTGTCCCGGCAGCATCTGCACCGGACGCCGGGCCATCTCGAACCCGCCCTCGAGCTGCTGCGAACGCAGAACCATCCCGCCGGGGGCGTCCCCGATCGTCCGGCGGCGAATGATCTCCATTCCCGCGATCAGCGACTCCCGTTCGTCGGTATGGAACAGCCCCGCCTGCAACACCTCGTCCGGCAGGTTCGATAGTCGCTGCGCTTCAGCGATGTGTTCATCCGACCGCTTATGGAAATCGGCCAGTGCCTCCTCGGCACGATCACGAGAGTTCAGTGCGGATGGCGCCGCCTCGTCAACGGAAACTGGGGTTGACACAGTGTCGACCCTCGCCACAACTGCGGTCTCATCCGAATGGTTGGTGTCACCGCCCGGCATGTTCTGCTCGACAGCGGACGCTTCCGGGCCTTGTCCACCCCCCTCCTCAGCGTCGACTGGAACATGAGGCGGGTTGGCGGACTCGATACCGGACTCTCGGACCAGCGTGATTTTGCCCGTAGTGCCGGTCTCGTAAGTCCGCACCGACTGCTCAGCCTCAGCATGCTGCTCTCCTGATGCGCCAACGCCATGATGGAGGGCATGCGCCGCAATCTTCGGCGCCGGTGCCGTTTCCGCACCGGTTACTACGGACGGCACGGCATGGCTGCCAGCCTGGTCCTGAACGCTACTCGCCCCTAGTTGCGGTGCGGCGACACGCGGTGGGACTTCTACCGAAGCTTTCGGCGGAACAACAGTTTCCGACTCCAGCGTGCTGCGCGTCCGGGTGTCCGGGTGTTCCTGATGTGCGGACTCGTCCGAACTAACCGCTTCCTCCGTCGCAATAGGTCTTGTCTTGTTCGGCTCCTGGTGCGACTGCTCGCTCAGCATCGTGCGCGACGCTGTCTGCGAACCGACTGGCGCCATGGAGCCCTCGTCGACGGAATGCACGGCCAGATCTGCCGAAACCGGCTGTACGGCAGGCGCTTCCGCAGCGGAAGGTATCAGTTTCGCGGTCACGTGCGCTTCGGATTCCGTACGCCTAGGGCCTCCAATCGGCTGAGCCGACGCTGTCAGATCCCCACTTGCTGCCACGTGGTCCTGCAATGGCCCAGGCCTTGTGGTCCTGGATTTCGCAGGCGGGGTGTCAGCATGCACCTCGGTTGTCGACGCATGTCCGGGGTCTCGTGCGGCCGACCATGCTCTCCGTGCGTCCTCCCACTTCTGCATCGATTCCGCCGAGATCTCGACCGGTGCACCGGCAGCAAACCCGATTTCGGTTGAACGCCCGGCATCCAGGTCAGGCGAGCCGAACAAGCCAGCACCGCCCACAATCGCCTTGCTCGGACCGAATCCAGTGTGGGCGCCGGGCTGGGCGTGAATCGTCCCGGCGAACGCGCCGTTGAGCATCGGTGCCAGAAGATGGTGAAAATCTCCCGGCCAGCCCGTGATCAAGGCCGCAGCGCCCACACCGGCTCCAGCCCCTGCCATTCCGTGTACCAGTCCGGCTAGTGTCCGGCTGGTCTGCATACGCGGGAACACCACCGGCGCTGCGCGCGCCGCCGCCATCCCCCCCACTGCGCCACCAGCGCCCGCCACTGCTGCGGAAAGTATCGACTTGATGTCGAGACCGTTCGGGTTTTCCCCGTTGTCCCCAATCGGTGCGAGATTCCGGTAACCGGCCGCAACCTGCATCATTTGCACACCGCCGTCCACCAACGTAGGCAATAGCGCCGCGCGGCCCACGGTCACGCCAAAGCGGACTGGCCCCACCGCAGACAGCCTGGCCGCCGTGTCCCCGGCGATTCGCCGATAAACCTGCTCCAACCCTCTATGCATGGCCTCGACCTCGGCGCGGCCCTCCATCAAGCTCGCCTCGATCGTGGGCGCGGCCGCCGCCTCACCCACCGCACCCGCCGCCGCGGCTGCTGAAAGGATCCGCACTATTCGCCAGCCCAGTTCGATGCCGAAAACCAGCATCACGCACAACGTCTTCTCCGCCTCGTTGGCCACCTCATTCGCATGATCAGCCAACACCCGCGCCTCCTCGCTCAGTTTCGCCCCACCATCCGGCAGCGAACTCAACGCCTCGCGCAACGCTTCGCCGAAGTCTCCTTGTGAATCCTGTTGCGCTAGTAGTGCTTCCGCGTCGTGTGCATGATGGTCAATAGTCGCGGCCGTGTTCCGCAAATCCGCGACCATGGACCGCATTCTGGATATGTCTGCCTGCGGCAGATCGCCGCCGAAGACCACCATCTCGATCGGGCGCCGTATTGCAGTCGGCAAGCTTTCGAACAACTTCCGCGCCTGGACCACTGGGTCCAGTAACAACGCATCCGACATAGAACCACCTATTCCAGCGGCTCGACCGCATCGATAAGCATCGAGTGCAGCGCTCTTGCTGCAACGCTGGCCTGTTCACCGTGCAGCACGACATCAGCGAACGCGGCACCGACTGCAATACCGACGTTGAAGTCGCCCGTAACGCCGACGGCCTGTGCCCACTCGGCACGCCAGCGCCGGTAACCGCGCAGCAACTCGCCGAGGGTTGTGTACCTGCCGGCCATCCCTCGCAGGTACTCAGCGATGAGGGTGCGCTGGGTAGCCTTGCGCGCCACACCGCCCCCGATATGGTCGAGCGCCAGGCCGAGTTCCCGTACCGTCGCCCAGTAAATAGCTGAATCATTGTGCCCGGCCGCCGGTTTCGGCGTTTCCCGAATCTGGGTCGCTCCGCAGGCGTCACGTAGGCCGAGGGTGATCGATCGGACGGCCACCGCACCAACCGTCCCGTGGTGCCACCGGACCTCCTCGCTGTCGTCACCGAGGTCTGCCACTCCTACGACGTCGAGGTCGATCGCCGGATACTCGGTCAATACCCGGTCGACGGCAAATACGAACTCCCGCACAGGTATTTCCTGAAGGTCGGGAAGGTCGAAACCGACGACTGTCACGCCGTGCCGGTCCGCCAACATTCGCGCCAACCAGGCGAAGATGGGTGGGACGCCCCGCGGCCCGGCCAGAGGCTTCGCATTCCGGGACAGCTCGCGCTTGTGCGGATCGCCCTTTTGCGACGATCGCGGCGGGCCACCGAATCGAGGGGTCGATCGATTCGGTGGCGAAGCCGTAGATCCGCTACTCCCCTGGTGCAATTGGTTCCATGGCGTTTCTCGCCTCGCTTCGGCAATCCCTTCGGGCCGCAGTCCCGGCTCCGGATTGGGTTGGGCCGCTGAAGTCCGCAACGAGGGTCGCCCGTGAAGTCCGGCGCTGGCGGGCAATGGCAATGACACCTGCGGCGGCTGGGGCCGGTGTCTCGGATTCTCGGCGAACTGCGAGTCTGGTGGCGGTGACCCCTGCAGTCCGACAACGGGATTCGACGCCGTCGGATCGCCCAGCTTCTGCGAGGGGGAGGGTCCTACCGAAGCACGCGGCTCTGGCGGCACACCGAGCACAGGGACGGACGCTGACTTTTCAGCAGGTCTGGCATCCGCATCTCCACCACGCTGCGACAGAGGTGAGTCCGGCCCGCCACTAGTTGGCAGTGCGGTCCCTACATGGAGCGAGGACTCCTGCGCACCCGGAACCGGACGCTGGTCCAAAGGACGCGGTGCGTAAGCAGCAGTTTCAATCCGATCAGCGCCAGCATGATCTTGCCTTTCGAAGCCATCAGCGGCTCCCGTGACTTGCTGAGCAATCCCACGCAAGCTTTCACCCATCGCTCGCAAGCTTGTCAGCAGCTGATGCACCTGCGGTGTGAAATCTTTGCCAAACGCTTTGCCGAGATCATCGTCGCCCCAGCATCCCTGTGCACGCGCCATGTCATCCCGCAGCGCGCCATAGGTCTTGCCCACCCGGTCACCGAGCTCCGCGAGGCGCACACTATCCCGTCGCAGGCCATCGGGATCCAACTGCAGCTCGTCACCCACGGCACGCCCCCTGATCAGATACGGCCATCCTCATCTCAGCAGCGGTCACACGCCCGGCTTCGGCGGTCATCTTCGAGCGGCGGTTCAGCCCCGACATGAGGTTCATAATAGATGGAATCAATATAGTATCGTCACCAACGGGGGTTCGAGCGCTTGTAAGCACACCAATGAGTTCGAACCCCCAGCACTGCGGCAATGCCGGGCTTGGAGCCCCCGAGAGGCAGCAGATCCATGCGAGCGCCACATCAGTGGCGAGCCTCTCTCTTGCTCGCCGCGCCGGGTAGGGTGGTGTCGCAGGCCTAACTACTGTCGAACTGTCGCGAGCGCCCCCTCGGAAGAGCGCCGCCCATGTCGGCGGTTGCACCTCCGACAGCGCAGGCCACCAGATGCTCACCGAGCAAGCAGACCGCCAGGCACACTTGGCCGCGCGAACGCGAGCCGGGCGCGTCGCGGTTCGAGCTACTTGGCAGTGGGCATCCTTGCCGGGCGTTCCGACGCCGGCCCAGCCCGTTCTTCGCGCCACCCGTCCAGACGATCGAGGTCGTCCGTGTGCTGATCGCACATGGCAGTGTCGGCCGTGCTGTGTTTACGGTGAAGCCTGAGCGAGCGGAGGCAGAATGCTGGCGGTGTTTCCGAACCCCAGCCGTAGCAGTGGTGCGAAGCTGTCGTGCAGCATGAGTCGTGTAATCAGGCGTTGCGTGGCCACCCCGACGCGACTGGGAGGAACCAGACTGCGCGCAAACGCACGCGCCCGATTCTGACGGGCAGTGACAACAGGGCGCAGTCGTGATTCGTACGCGGCGAAGGCGGCGTCCGGGTCATTGTGATGGTCGCGTAGAGCGCACGCGAGTAGATACCCGCCGGCCATCGCCAGCGAAGTTCCCTGCGCCGACGCCAAAGTCATCGCGCCGCAAGCGTCACCGATTAGGACCGTCCGGCCATTTCGCCAGGTTGGCATACGAATCTGGGTAAGATTGTCCATGAAGAAGCCCTCCGCGGGGGCGGCATCGAGGAGCTGTTCCGTTACCCATCCGGCACCGGCGTATGCCGTACGCAACCCGTGAGCTCGCTCGGCCCGTGGGGGGATGGTGGCATTTCGGCTCGAGTAGAGGAAGACCGCCACCGATTCGCCGGGGACATCAGTGGCGTAGACGACGGTCTGCCGGCCCGACTCGGTGTAGTGAGCACGCACTCGTTCGAAGTCAGGGACATCGGACACGGGATAGCACGCCACCTTATAACCGATGTTGCGGGCATATTGGGCGTTTGGCCCGAAGAGCAGAACCCGAGTCGACGAATTGACACCGTCGGCCCCTACCAATATGTCAAACTGCTCGCATTGGCCGTCGCTGAAAGTGACGTCGACCGCTGATGAACTCTGTCGCACGTCGGCAATTGAGTGGCGGTAACGGATCTCTACCGAGCCCGACACGGCCTCAGCGAGAGCTTCCTCGAGGGTGGTGTGCATTAATGCCAGATATGGACCTCTCAAAACCTTCTCCACCAGAGGACGTTTCAGGCGCGCAGTAACCTTCCCGGAGCGGTCGACGTAGACCAGGTCCTCGGCTCGCAACTGGCGTGCAGCGAGGGAATCCAACAGGCCCATACGATCAGCGATGTCGTAGCCGGTGCCCGAGAAATCTATACCGTAGCCGCCCAGCGGCCCGAACCCCGCACGCTCCACGACAACCGGGGTGTGTCCGTGTCGATGCAGCCAATATGCGCAGGTTAAACCGGCGATGCCACCCCCGGAGACCAGGACTTTCACTGCTCTCCTCCGATCAGCTGGGCCAGAACCGTTAGGGCCTTCTCGGCGGGCAGCTCGTTGTCGAGCGAATAGTGCAATATCAGCCCATCCGACAATGCCGCGATCAGCGCCGCGGCGCCCGCCCGCTCTTGGCGTGTCCAGTTCGGGTACAGGTCGCCCATTCGCTCGGCAAGCTTGCCACGCGCCACGCGGACGCTGTCGCGGAGAACCTCCCCGAGCACGGGATCCCGGCCCATTCCGGCTATCAACTCGACGGCAAGTCGCAGCGTCCGGACGTTGGCCGTAGTTGCTGGCAGAAGTCTGCCCAGGGCCTCTGACGCAGAAGCCGGACCCTGTGCATTAAGCAGTGCCTCTACTACTGGATTGGTCACCTCTGCACCGGCCCGACGCGCGATCGCCGCCTGTAAGCCGGTCAATCCTCCGAAGTAGTAGTGGATCAGGCCCGCGTTTGCGTTCGCGCGTTCGGCCACTGCTCGAGTGGTAACCGCAGACCACCCGCCTTCCGCAAGTAGCGCGACTCCCGCCTCCTCGAGCTGTTCACAGCGCTGCTGACCACGGGACAAAGTTAGTCGATCGCCTAAGTTAGTCATGTGGCTAATGTAGCTCGCGCAGCGAGGGCGAGCAAGAGCCGAATCACCGAGAATGCCGAGAAGCCTTACGTAGACGGGATTTCAAGCTGACAGAACCGCGCCGACCGATAGCCCAGATCGCAGCGTTAGCGGTCAAGCTGGCTCGCAACCAGCGCCACCACGAGGAATCCGACATTGCCCGATCGCCTGGAGTAACCACGCAAAACGGGCGTAGTAGCAGTGGCGAAGCGACGAATCCGCAAGCTCGACAGGAACGTTACGATCCTCAAACACGCCGGCGAGCCACTCGGAGCAGTGCCTCGAACCAATGACGGTCGCCCATGTAGCCACGATGACCACCGAGGACTGCCACTGGAGCAGTCGTGGCCGCTTGCGTCGACACCCTCTTGACAGCAGACAATATCTGGCAGATATTTTATTGCACAGATACTCGGGGTTCGGCTGGTTTCGACTGGACTTCTCCAGTTCACGCCCTCGTCACCGTTTTCTGTCTCCAAGATCCGGCCAACAAGAGGAGCGGACATGTGTCCAAGAAGCAGGGAATCCTCGGCGAGCTTGTTCGGCGTCTCGGAGGCCGATTCGCGTGCAGCCGAATATCGGCCGATGGGCGCCCTCACCCCACATCGCGACTCGCGATTGACTCTGTCTAGGCAAGGCGACGCCTCCTACTCACAGGAACGGACCCGCGCGTGAGCTTGGCAACGACCACGGGCGGAGCGCCTCGTGACGGCAATGCACCCGTGCTATTTCACGATCCAGATGCTTTTCCGATCTTTGTCGCGGACGTCGCGCGCGCCTGTCACGAAATGACGGCGGCCGCGGCGTCCAATCCCGCGACTGCACAATCTGATGTGGACGAGTTCGGTTCCGTAGCGGCAGCTGTAGAAACGTTCAATCAGGCATGGGCTGTCGAACTGGTCTCCGCTCAGGCGGCACTCAAGGAGATGGTGCATCTTCTCCCCAAGACGAGCACTGCCTACCATGAGACGGACCAAGACACAAAAGCCGCCATCTCTGCGTCTGGATCGGAAGTGAGCGATCCGACTCCCGCCCTTGGGCAAACGACCTCCAACCCGTTCCACATCGACACACCTCCCACCACCCTCCCTCGCGAACAGGGAGGTAACGAATGATCACCAACGCAGCAGTGAAAGCAGCCGAGAACGCTCGGAATGATCCGGACACGGCAGCCTCGATCCTTCAATGGGTGCTGGACGAGCTCGACCGGATATCGACGGTATATTACGTTAGGCAGCATCTGCTGTCATTGATAGACATCGCGTTGCGAATCCCAATTCCCCCAGGTAATCCTCGCACCATCAGCGAGCGAGCCACGACGTACGAACAGGCCGTAGGCAACACAAATCGAGCTTTGGCAGACCTCGAGTGTGCACGTTCGTCCACATTGCCAGCTTCGTGGCATGGCGAGGCCGCCGAAACCGCCAGCCAAGCTCTGAAATGCTTATCTACGCAGGGTGACGCCATCGCGACCGGACTCCGAACGGGCCACGACGCACTCAATACGTGGGCATCCAAGCTCGGAGAGGCTCAGAAGCGCTACACACAGGGGCGTGAGCAACTGAGCCGCGCTCAACACTCAACGGAAACATTGCCGCCCTCCGCACAAGGCAGCGCGCTGGAGGCGTCAACTCTGGATCGTGTCCTTGCGGAGGCAAAATCGGGATGTATGGACACGCTCAGCGCTGTTCGAGGGATTTCCGAGGCCACGACTGAAACGATCAGCACGTTGAGGAAATCTGCCACGACAGCTCGCATGCGCAGTATCGCCGGAGCAGGGGTTGATCCACTTATCGCGGTGACGCTCGCGTACGCCCATGACAGCCCCGACGATCCTGACAAGCTGACCACGGCCGCGTTGACTCGAGCCGCACGATATCGCTCCAGGATGTCGTCGACCGATCGCGCCGCATTCGACAAGCTCGTGGCCGATGCCCGGTCACCCGAAGAGGCTGCCAATCTTTGGAAAATGCTGGGCGGAGTACCGGACCATAACGACCAATCCCGCAAGGTGACTGACCCACAACACCTCGACGCGCCTCCCCTCGCTCACGAAACACCCTGGTCAAACGTGAGCGGCTTGCGTCTACAAAAGGCCAACCCGTTCCACGTCGAGACACCTCCCCCCGTCACCCGTCTGCAAAAGGCCAACCCACTCCCCACCGGCACACTTCCCCCCCTCACCCCCGAACAGGGAGGGAACGAATGATCACCAACGTGGCAGTGAAAACATCCCTCCCTACCGGTCGATCCAGGCTCCCAGCCCCAGGATGTCCTTTTTGCCGTTCACGGACACCTTGATCGGGCGATGGTAGTTATGGTGCGCATTCCAGACGCCGACGGCGTTCGAGCGTTGCTGCTCGGGGGTCCGGGTTCGGGCGTAAACGAACTCCTCGGCCAGGATTCGGTTGTACCACTCCACTTTCCCATTCCGTTGTGCCAGGGCGTGAAGGGCTTGGTGCGCTTGTGCTTCGATCCGAGCAGAGATCGGGTGAACGCGTCTGCGCGGTAGCACTGATCGGCATCGACGACTACGGTCAGAGGCCCTGGACAGGCAAGATCGGCCATCAGCGCAGTCGACGGTTCGTCATTCGTTTCCCATTTGGCCGATTAGTCGGACCTTGCGGGGGTTAAGCCAACCGGCGACTGCATTCCAGTCGGATTTGGTCAACCGTGCACGATAGTAATTCACTGAAGGAGCGCAGCTCTTGTGACGGCCCAAACGACAGTCTCGCTTTTCTTTCATCAGGCGTCCGCAGCGCGGGCAAAATGTGTTGATCACGATATTCTCCTGAGAACAGATCTGGGGGGGCGATCGCCAATGAGTGGACTATCGCCGTGCTGAGGATGCGGTTCGGAGCGCCAAGGCGGATCTGGTACCGTCCATAACCGAGCACACGGTAGGAGTGGCATGGCGGGGGTGATATCCGCATCGATCGTGACTGCCGCAGTGGACGCTACCGCTGCGGCGAACATGGCAGCAGCATCCCGGCTGGCGTGATAATCGAGTTCGATCGCCGGGTTGAAGAACCGGACCCGGATATGGCACTCATTGTTATTCGGGTTCGGGCTTGGATTTTCGGAAAGAAAGTCGGCCATTTCTGGCACCTGATCACGGATCGACAAGTGAATTAATACCAGGTAGCTCGCTCCCGGCCCTGACTGGCAATAGCGATCACTACGCGGAGCGGGTGGCCTCGCCGGCTATGCGGGGAGGTCGATGTCGGCGCCACGCACCTCGAGGTGGCGCCGACACCCTTTTTGCCTGATTACTTGGCCGGGGGCGGCTGGTTGATCGTAGTAAAATACTGCACGGCGGCCATAATGGCCACGGGCGCGGTGACCAGTAGCTGGCCGGCAAGGGTGCCCAACGCGCCGACAGCCATAATTCCGCCGATACACCCAAGTGCCGCCGCGGGAATGAACGGACCGAAGAGGCCGACGATGGTTGCGGCAGCAACCGTGGCGCCCGCAATGCCGCCGAGCAGGCAGCCGACAGCTCCACCGCCGACACCACCAACGAGGGAACCGACGGTCGCGCCCATCAAGATGGTACTGCTGAGCCGGTTCCAGGCAGCTTGTTCGCGGTCGTACTGGGTTTTAAACGGTGCTTGATCTTCGAACGGCAGAGACACCGGCTTGTAGGTCGCATGCGCGAGGTCGAACCGAGGCGTCAGGGTCGCAGTGCGCTCGTGAATTTCGGCAGCAATCGGAAACTCGAAGTCGTCGACCCGGAACGACAAGGCCGTTCCGGCTAGAACTTTTCCGTCCGCCGACCTGATCTCGAGTACGCCGGCATTATCACCGATCGAACCCGCATCCGTGCTGATGATTACTGAATCCCGGTCTACGGCCGCGGTGTAGCCCACATTACCGGTAACGGGGCCCGGCACCGGCTCTGCAACTGCATATACGGGGATCGTCAGGGTGGTGGCGAGTGCGATTGAAATAGCAACTTTCTTCATCATTGAAGGTGACTTTCGTGCGTGTTTTCCAGGTGGAGTTCACCCATTATGGACATGATTCACCGCCCTCGATTCGAATCGAAAGAGTCGATTATAGAGGATCAGTTGATGCAGGATTCTTTCCAAAGTGGGCGATATCTATCGACATTTCCGCAGCAGGAGCTCTGCAGGAGTTTTATCTCCATGTCGATGTCCACTGTGACTAAGCAAGGTAGTGATCCGCTCACCGGCTGTGGACTGCCCTATTCACTGTTTAAATTCTTCCACTGTGCGATTGCGGTGGCCGCAGTTCGACCTCATTGTCGTTCCGACACTTCGTTGTATCGGATTCAGCGCTCGCGCCGCCATCCGAGCCGAGCGTACTGCTGCGGTCTGCGCCTTTGCCTCACCGCCCCCGCAGGTCCAGAACCCGCCTCAGTCGAGAGGGTTGAAGTCTGTCAGGCTCGAGGGTTGAACGGGTCCGCGATAACGTTTCCGGTGTCTATCCAAGCGGTTTTCACCTCCGTATACTCCTCAATAGCATGTGCACCATTTTCTCTGCCGATTCCACTTTCCTTGAATCCACCGAAGGGTGCGACATAGTCCGTTTTACGATAATTGTTTACCCATACCGTTCCGGCACGCAACCGTCGAATCAAACGATGCGCGCGCGCAATATCGCGAGTCCACACACCGGCGGCGAGGCCGAAAGTCGTGTCGTTCGCGATGGACACTGCCTCGTCCTCGTCAACGAACCGGATGACTACAGCAACCGGCCCGAACACTTCTTCACGCGCGATGCGCATGTCATTGGTAACGTCGCTGAATACAGTGGGCTGCACGAACAGGCCGCCGGCCAAGGCCGGGTCATCCGGCCGCGAACCTCCGGCAACCAGTTTGGCTCCTTCGCTTTTGGCAACGTCGATGTACGACATAACTTTGTCGTATTGAGCTCGACATGCAACTGTCCCCATCTCTGTTTCCGGGTCGAGCGGGTCGCCGATTCTGATCTGCTCCGTTCTTTTAGTCAAAGACTGCACGAACTCGTCGTGGATGTCAGCGTGCACGAGGACGCGGGAACCAGCCATGCAAGTTTGGCCGGTGGCGGCAAAGATGCCCGCGATAACACCGTTGACCGCGACAGCAAGATCCGCGTCGGGAAAGACGATATTCGGCGATTTACCGCCGAGTTCCAGTGAAACTCTCGCGAGCCGTTCTGCCGCGGTCACCGCGATCTTCTTCCCAACTGCCGTGGATCCCGTGAACGCGATCTTGTCGACATTTGGATGGGCGCTCAAGGTCGCGCCGACCACGCCGGCACCGGTAACGACGTTGACCACGCCGTCCGGAAATCCTGCTTCGTGGAACAAACGGGCCAGCACAAGCGTCGATACGGGAGTAATTTCCGACGGTTTGACTACGACAGTGTTACCCGCAGCCAACGCCGGGCACAGTTTCCATAACAGCAGTGCCAGTGGGCTGTTCCAAGGGGTAATGGCAGCAACAACGCCAATCGGCTCGCGCACCGTGAACGCTTGCATATTCGGCACACTGCAGGCCAGTGTCTCGCCCAACGGGCTCTCGGCAATACCGGCGAAGTAATAGCAATGATTGGCCAGAGCGGCGGTTTGGCCGCTTACCTCGCGGATGAGCTTTCCATTTTCGAGCACCTGGATCCGAGCCAGCTCCGCGGCGTTGGCTTTGATCAAGTCACCCAGTCGTCGAAGCAGGGTCGCCCGATACAGCGGAGTCGACGTCGACCACGGGCCGTCATCGAAGGCGCGTCGGGCGGCAGTCACCGCGGCGTCGACATCCTCGGACGTGGCAGCTGGGACGTATGCCCACGCCGTCAGGTCGAAAGGATTGACCGATGCGAATGTGGCCGAGTCGGAGGCGGCACGCCATTCGCCGTCGATGAGCATCGTGTAGCTCTCGGGTGCGGTCATCGGAATTGGTTCTCCTTTTCGTGGATCAGACGGCGGGAAGGTTCACGGCGGCTTCGAGGGCACCGACGGGGGCGGAGACTCGGGTGATCGCGGCAACCGAAACCAGGGAAATGACGGCCGACCCCAAGGTCATCAGCGCCAGGGGCCACCAACGTGATCCATCGCCGACAACAGCTTCGGCGATCAGTGGCGTCGGAGCGCTGAACAACACGGAAGCGAGCGCGTTGCTCATAGCGGTGCCGCTGTAGCGGACGCGGGTGTCGAACTGCTCTGCGATCACACTCGATATCACCGCGTAGACGGTGGCATGAGCACCGACCAGCATTATTGTGACGACAATTGCTGTCTCGACAAGCTGGCTGCCGTCGAGAAGCCAGAAGAATGGGTAGGCAGCCGCGCCGGTAAATACCGTGCCGAACAGCAGAACCACCCGGGCGCCGATTCGATCGCTCGCGGCAGCAATTGCCGGCAGGACGAGCAGATCCACTACTGCGGCTCCCATGACGATCAGTAGTGCTGTGTCCCGATTCATGCCGAGGCCGGTGGTGGCGTAGGTGAGGAAGTACACCGCGATGAGGTAGAACACCACGTTCACCGACGCCTGCATGCCCGTGCCGACGACCAGCCCTCGAAGACCACTCGTCAGGACTTCCCGCAGCGGCATACGTGAGGTTTTGCCCGCAATTTTGAGGGTGGAGAATTGCTCAGGTTCCGCGACACCCAGACGGATGAATAATCCGATGCCTACCAGGACGAAGCCCGTAAGAAATGGAATCCGCCAGCCCCACGCGTGTAGTTGATCGTCGGGAAGCGTAGCGACCGCGGCCATAACGCCGGTGGCCAGGATCAGACCTATTGGACTGCCCATCTGCGGTGCTGAGCCGTAGAATCTGCGCCTCTCGGTCGGTGCATGCTCAACCGACATCAGCACCGCACCTCCCCATTCCCCACCTACCGCGATTCCTTGCAGCATACGAAGCCCCACAAGCAGCAGAGGAGCACCAATGCCGATCGTGTGATACGTCGGCAGTACTCCGATCAGACCGGTAGCCGATCCCATAATTCCCAGGGTGGCGATCAAGGTTGCTTTGCGGCCGAGTCGGTCGCCAAGGTGCCCGAAAACCGCGGCGCCGATAGGGCGTGCGACGAAGGCCACTCCGAGCGTGGCGAAGGAGGCCAGTCGACCGCTGTGTGCGTCGAGGGACGGAAAGAACAGATTTCCGAAAACGAGGGCAGCGGCGAGGCCGTAGATAAAGAAGTCGAACCATTCGATGGTTGTTCCGACCAGACTCGCCAGGGCAGCGCGCCGGAGCATTCTGGTTGGGTCCGAGGGGGTGATCGTTTTCATCGTGCATTGCCTTAATGATCAGGACCGACTGGTGGGTTGGGCGGGTTGATTGGGTGAAGTGCACGGGTCGCCGCCTCTTCGCCTGCGATGCGCCCGAAGACCAGCGCCCGCAGTACAGAGGTGGCTCCCGGGTATTTGTGGTGGTAGATACCGGCTATCTCGCCGACTGCGTAGAGACCGGGTATATGCGCACCCGAACGGTCGATGACATGAGCCTGGTCATCTGTTTTCAGGCCTCCGAAGGTGAACGTGATGGCGCACCGCACGGGCCAGGCGACGTAGGGCGGTTCATCGATGGGGCGCGCCCAGTTCGATTTGGGCGGTTCGAGCCCCTCGGTTGCGATGCCATCCAGTTGGGTGACATCGAGAGGACCGGGTCGGGCCGCCGCGTTGTAGCGCGCAACAGTCGAGGTCAGCGCCCCGCCGTCGATGTCGAGGCGCGCGGCCAGTTCGGCGACCGAGTCGGCAGTTTCGGGTTCGCGGTCTGTCAGCACCGCACGCGCTATATCGTGGCGCATCAACTTTTGGTCGGCGATGACGTAGGCAAACTGATCGGCGTCATGCCAGATCCGGTAAGCCACCGACTCAAAGGTGTTGTCCGGAGTGTCGGTCGCCTCGTCCAGGAAGCGTTTGCCGCGATGGTCGACAAGGATCCCATAGGGGTAGACCATCACCAGCGACTCCGGCGCATGACTTCGCGCATCGACCGGCTCGCCGTGAAACCGTTCGAACTGACCATCGGTAGCTGCGCCGACCGCGATCGCCATGACGATCCCTTCGCCGCGATTGGACCGACCGCCTGGGGCGATCGGGGTGAGTTCGTCCCCACGCTCTCCCAGGTAGTGGTTCAACAGGTGGGGACTGCCTTCGAAGCCTCCGCAGGCCAGCACCACAGTCGAGGCTTCGTATCGGGTGCCACCCTCTACTACGACGCCGGTCACTGCGCCGGCCGTGTTCTGTACAAGCGTCTGTGCGGTGGCGTCGTAGTGGATTTCGCCGCCCAGCGATTCCAGCCGGGACGCCAGAGTTTCCACGATCGCTGCTCCCCCGCCGGCCGGCATCAGACGCGGGCCATTCGAGGTGAGGAAATAGGTGAGGTCCGCCTTAGTATTCACGCCATTGCGGACAAGCCACTCCATGGTTGGCTGCGCTTGCGCGGCCAATCGAGCGATGATAGCCGGGTCGGTCTTACCTTCACTGAGCACATGCATTCGCTCCGAGAAGTCTGACGCCGGTGAACCATCGGCCTTGAGCCGGAAGAAGGCACCGGTCCAGGCCGTGTTGCCGCCACGCTGACTCTTGGTCGTTCGTTCGAGAACGATGACACGCCCGCTCGGGAAAGACTCGAGGAACCGGGTGGCAGCGGCGAGGCCGCCTGCTCCACAGCCGACCACGATCAGATCGGCCTCGTGACGTCGGGCGCTACCGCTCACAGAACTCCCTTTCCGACTCCAGACGAACCATCAAACGGTTCATATGATCCGCTATGCGGTTCGGTGTGATCAGAGAAACATACCCACCGGTCGTTGTCAACCCACTATACGGTTTTCATAAACCACGCAGTGGTCTATAGTTGCAGCTATGGCTGACACTGGTACCGCGCCGTCGCGCGCTGATGGCGGCGTGCGGAGCATCGCACGCGCCGTTGAGGTATTGGAACTATTCGACGAGCACCATCCGACCAAGCAGCTCCGTGAGATCGTGACATCGACGGGGCTGCCCAAAACCACCGTTGTGCGCTTGTTGGCCACACTCGAATCACTGGGATTGATCACCAGCCGCAGCGACTCCACCTACGGTCCGGGCCCGAGTTTTCTGCGCTGGGTAATGCTTGCTGATTCCTTGTGGGAGGTCGGGGAAGAAACCAAGAAGCGCATGCAGCAGCTAGTGGACACCTCAGGCGAGACGGTCAACATATACATCCGCCAAGGACTCAACCGCGTGTCCATAGCGCAGGTCGAAGGCACTGCGACGGTGCGCAGCGTAGTGGGGGTCGGCGTGCCCTACCCCCTGTCCACCGGAGCCTCGGCAAAGATCCTCCTGGGCAGCGCACCCGAAAGTGTGTCGCGTGAAGTCGCCGCACGCCGCAAAGGCTTGAGCTTCGAGGAGCTGCAGCGGCAGGTCGAGACAATACGCCAGGCGGGCTACGCCGTCTCACACGGTGAACGCGAGTTCGGGGCCTCAGCGGTGGCAGCACCGATCTGCGGACCGGACGGACGGGTGATCGCAGCCGTATCGGTCGGCGGCCCGACCTCACGGTTCACCGCCGATCGTGTCGAGCGGTACATCGACGCCGTCACCGCGGCCGCGCGCGAGATCAGCGGCAACGGCCTTGGGCCGGTGGAGGTGTTCCTGTGACGGTAGATCTACTACAGGGAGTGCGAGTTCTGGACCTGACCAATGTGCTCGCCGGCCCGTTCGCCGGCTACCAGCTCGGGCTGATGGGCGCCGATGTCGTGAAGATCGAGACTCCGGGCACCGGTGATCTTGCCCGCCAGCTTGGCGCGGACGCGACGTTGTCCGCCGACGGGCTCGGAGTCTCGTTTCTCGCTCAGAACGCCGGCAAGAAATCAATTACCATCAATCTCAAAACAGTCGGGGGTGCCGACGTCTTCACCCAGTTGATCGCAGCGTCGGATGTTCTGGTGGAAAACTTCCGTCCAGGGGTCCTCGAACGACTCGGATTCAGCTGGGACCGACTTCGCGAAATCAACTCCCGATTGATCTACTGCGCCGTCTCCGGGTTCGGTGCCACTGGACCGATGCGTGCCAGGCCCGCATACGATCAAGTGATTCAGGGTTTGTCAGGGATCATGAGCGTCACCGGCACCAAGGAGACCGCGCCCCTGAGGGTCGGATATCCGGTATGCGACAGCTTCGGCGGACTCGCTGCCGCATTCGCAATTGCCGCAGCGCTTGTCCGTCAACGCCGGACAGGGCAGGGCGCCTACCTCGATACTTCTATGCTCGACGCGGCCGTGACCTCGATGGGCTGGGTCGTTTCCGATCACCTCATCGCAGGACGCGATCCCGAGCCGATGGCGAACGAGAACATTACTTCCGCTCCGTCGGGAACATTCGAAACTGCAGCAGGAGCGCTCAACATCGCGGCAAATAAGCAAGAACAGTACGAGACTCTGTGCCGGATGCTGGGGCGAGCGGAACTGATCGACGATCTCCGGTTCGTCCACCGAGACGACCGGAAACGCAACCGTGAGGAGCTGCGAGCGGAGCTGGAACGCTCGTTGAAAGAAAAGACCGCCGAGCAATGGGACCAGATACTCCTCGGCACGGGAGTGCCGGCCGCACCGGTGGAATCGGTCCCCCAAGTACTCGCCTCCCCGCAAATTGAACACCGTCAGCTCATTAGCTCGGTGCCATCACCCGCCGAGGACGGACGCGAGATACGGGTGCTGGGAGCGCCGACGCGCGTCGACGGCGCCGCGGTTCCGCCGCGCACTCGTCCCCCCAGACTGGGCGAACACACCGACGACATCCTGACCGAACTGGGTTACAGCAGCACCGATATCGCCCATCTACGCGAGGAAGGTGCAATATGAGTACAGCACGGCAAGAAGCTCTGCAAAACACCACCGTCGAGGATGTGGCCGACTGGTGGGCCACCGAAATATCGGATATCGAACCCGGAATCATCCGTTTGCGGGGCTATGCGATCGAGGATCTGATCGACCATGCCGGGTTTGTCGATGCGATCTGGATGATGGTACGCGGCGACCTCCCCAACCACGATCAAACAGAACTATTGGAAAAGGCGCTCGTCGCCGCCATAGATCACGGACCGCAAGCACCGTCGATCGCGGCCGCCCGCATGGCGGCTACCTGCGGGGTGGGGCTCCAGGGCGCGGTGTCCACCGGTGTCGGAATGTTGGGCGATGTGCACGGCGGAGCCGGCCAGCAGTGCATGCAGGTCCTGGCAACGATCAAAACCGCAGCAGCCGACAGCAACATAAGCACAGCAGTCGCAGCCTCACTGAGTGAATTCCGTCGTACAGGTCGGCATGTGCCAGGCTTCGGCCATCGCTTTCATCCCCGTGATCCTCGACGGGACCCCTTGCTTCGCGCTGTTGCCGATAAAGCTGAATCCGGTGTAGTGGAAGGTCTTTACCTCGCCATTGCTGAAGAACTCGAACGTCAACTCGCACAAGGACATTCCAATCCGATACCGTTGAATATCGATGGCGCGACTGCGGTCGTCTACTCCGAGTTGGGATTCCCCCCCGAGTTGGGCCGCGGCTTGTTCATCCTGTCCCGCTCGGTCGGCATTCTCGCGCACTCATGGGAGGAAGCGCAGTCCGGTCGTCGGATCAAGGGGCCGATCCCGAGGCCTTTACTCCCGTCCTATCGTGGGCACGCCGAGCGTGGGGTGTCGCGAACATGACGCCCGATACCTTCGATGCGATTCGCGCACTGCCGGATGACCGCGCGTAGTTCAGTCTTCTTGCAGCCGAGCAATGTGGTGCGGGCCTCTGCAGCGTCTTCCCCCTGTCACCCGCGTTCTCATGAAAACGTTCTACACGTAGAATTCCAAGATCGTCACAGCCGACTATGTCCGCGCACTGGCAATCCGCGATACTACGAAAACCATAGCGACACCCCCCGGGGGATTCATGCATCCAGAAACTGAAATCGCGTTCGAGACGCCATCGCGAAGCTGCTGCCCTGAGAGCTCCCATACCGTGCCAAGTGTCGGCCCATCCCACACGGACCAGGATTCCGCAGCCGCGTCACGGACATCTGGCGGCGGATGCCAATGGTGACGTAGTCAGCCGCCGTTGGTGCGGATTGGCCGCCTGGGGTTTGGGATGTGTCTGCGGGCGTTGCACGGTGGTGCAATTTTCCTGCGCCGCCCGACAACCAAGCGTTGCGCGCGGGCCATATGTTTGATGCTGTCGGTCGCGTGGGGTTGTGCGGCGGGCATTGCAAGTAGGACTGGCTAGCACGCACTGCACGGACCACTGTGAGGAGTCTTCATGCGCAGGATTGTATTGGGCCGCAACGAATCCGGCACCGGCGAGGTCATATCTGATGCCAATCTCGCCCCTGTCACCACCGCATTGCTACCTGGTGCCGAGGTCCATCGGATGTGGGAACTGGACGGCATACCGACCCTGCCGGTGACGTCCGTCCAACCTCCACCGCCGGGAGCGTTCTTTCCGGATGTCGGCGGGATCCGGTTCGGGTTCATCACCATCCTACCCGGACTTACATATGAGCCGACACCGGAGGTGTCGGCGGAGGAGGTCGAATCCGCGTTGGTCGAAACGGAGGCCAAGCTTCCCGGGATGTTAGCTACTTTCGACGATACGCGACCGGGGATGCATTCGACTCGCACGATCGATTTTGTGGTCGTCGTGTCCGGTGAGGGTCGGATGCGGACAGACGACGGGAACGACGTGGCCCTGTTTCCAGGTGACTGCGTAGTCCAGACCGGCACGCCGCACGGGTGGTTCAACGAGGGACAGGAACCATTCATCTTCTGCTACGTGATGTACGGAGCACAGTGAGCCCTTAACTTTGTCCCTGCCGATTGGCTGGATCAGCGGTTAGAACCGCTGCTTCAGCCAATATTGCAGGGCTCGCAATTCCTCTGAACTATGAAAGGCTCGGTCATATCTGTCATTTCGCTGTGAGGGGTAAGTTACGGCAATAACAATCGGACCATGGTTCAATTCTATTCCGTTGCGGTGCGCGCTGTTCTAGTGCCTCGTCAAGCAACCTTCGGTAGGTAATCCGGTCGCCGGATCTTGGAGTTGACGGCGAAGTCTCGTTTGAGTTGGGCGTGCTGGCTGCGCCAGCGGATGTAGGCGCCGATGGCGGCGTCCTGCTCGTCGGGCTGCGGTGATCGGTTCTGTTCAACTCGAAGTAGCGCATCGCCGCGAATTCGGACTCGATCCAGTTCAACCACGACGAATAGGTCGGCAAGAACACCAGTTCCACGTCATGAGCTGCGGCCCAGTCCCGAACCTCGGCCCGCTTGTGTGGGGAAAGTTGTCGGCGATGACGTAGAGCTTGTCGCCAGGCCAGCGGGCTCGCAGCGACTTCAACAATTCGATAGGCTCCACACCGAGAATGGCCAGCCGAGGTCTCGCGGGCAGCACCGGGCGATACAGGCGATGCGTTCACGCGTTGCCCGGTCCACCTTCTTCAGTCTGCCCGCGCTCCATTTTGGGTCCAGCGCCTCGCCTCGTTCGTTGAAGTCGTGGATCACTTGCCACGCATAGGGTTCGCTGACCTGCATCAACCGGCCGATCGCGGGGACCGGCTTGCGTTGCGCCGAGGCCATCACCGGTCACAGGCCCACGATCAACCCGACACCCGGTTACCGAGCCAACCTTCCTGGACAAGGCACTAGGTGCTGGCATTTCGATCGCCCCCTCCAGCCATGCTCGTCAAAGTCCGGCCAGTAAAACTGTTACGTAGCGATAGGTCGACAGTCGAGCCGCCTGACAGATCCGAACCCGCAACAAGACCGCCGTTACGCACATCACTAGGCGTCGCATTGAAACGAGATCGAAACACTTTACTGAAAGCGCTCAGCGAACTGAATCCGAGATCAACCGCAATGGTACTAATGCTGACGTGACGGTAGCGAGGGTCTAGAAGACGCGAACGGGCCATCTGCAGACGCTCTTCTCGTATGACATCCCGAGGGGTGGTGCCGGCGTGTTTAAATGCTAGTTGAATTTGCCGCACCGACCATCCGATGCCGCGCGCAACGTAAGATACAGACATATCCGGATGATTAGCATGACTACGTATAAACTGCCGTGCCGCGTTTTCGACCTCGACAAGGTGCCCTGGAGCCTGTGGCTGATCTCCCAGAATAAGCATGCAGAGCAGATCGACGAGCCGCTCCGAAACAGCGTCAAATTGACCACTGGTCAATGTCGACCTACCCGACTGCAACCCTGCGGCCATATCAGATACGACCCGCCCGAGCCCTGACGTCAAATCAAACGGCTGAGATGGCATCGAGAACTTGCTCAATCGATGCGTCACCTCACTCCGAGGAATCGTCATAACGAGACCGCCGGTCCCGTCGGTCATCGACATCTCAAGCGGCCGATCAAGGGTTACCAAACATCCCACCCCTGGACGAACTTGCCCGAATTGACCGTTTTGCTGAAGGTCAAATCTGCCGACCTCAGGCATCAGTAGGCGATAGTCGTCGTCGCAGCGGCGGCGAAGGAGCCCGCTGTCTCGGAAATAGGTGACAGCAGCAGACCGCCACCCGACGAGTTGATAAGTCGCTGTTCGTTGCAGAATCGCACTGCCCTGAAAGTCCCCCTCCGACGGAAACTTGTAGCCGAGCGGACCATGGTAGGAGTCCATCAGGTCGGCCCAATATTCCCTGCGCTCACGTGGCAACACGGAGTCCGTGGTAGCCGCTTCGTCTATTGTGATGCGGTTCATCGGCACCTGCGATACAGATCTTCGAGGTTCGGACGCGCACCCTCGCCCGGGCGCGACTGGTCCAGAATAGCCCGCGTCATGCGTCGATGGAAGCCATTTCCTGAAGAAACCCGCATGCGATGGTCAGAATGAGAGTCGGTTTTGCGCGCCGAGACCAACGGCTTGCGCCCGAAAGCCAAGTGAACCCTCAGGCCCGCACTAGAGTCGCAGCTGGATACTTGCTCGCAAACCTTTTCAATTGATCCGGGCTGATAGTCGACGACATCACAGACCACGCTTACCTTCCCAGCATCAACAGGAAAAACAATGCACACCTCTCCACTCCCTCATGAACCAGATGCCCATGTCCGATTTGTGAGCCCCGCAGGGGTTTTCGATTACATAGCATGCCGAACAGCAGTCCGAAATCTGCTACGAAAATGGCCGAATAGCCACTGTCCAGATGTATCAGCATTCGAAATACGCGACCAGCGAACCGAGTACCGACGACTTCCCTGCGAGCGCCTCTGGACACTTCCTTGACCGACTCGTAAACGAAGGCCAGCTACAAATCTGCACATTCATATCTCCGATACGCCCGCAGCGAGATATCGGGTCGACGGTCCTATTACTATTCCGATGATCATTCACGGGAGCGGAAATCTCAGCGAACTCATACGGTTGAACTATTTTGTCGGGTTCCGCTCCGCGGGCGAGTGCGAATTCACACAGCATCGCGACAACCGACCGCCAACGCTATGCAAACAGCGAAGAGATCGCAGGCGGCTACCGAAAAGTGGACACTACTCCTCCAGCGCGTTTACCAATCTTCACGTCCGTTCTGTCGCCTCTATCGCCGTTGCACGATTCGGCACGACGCCGAACCATCCAGGCAACACGAAATACCCTACGCATATGATATTGAAACCATATCAGATGCATGGAGTGTATGCGCCCACGGCCACGATTGCAACGAGCGGCGGTCGGCGCTCCGTCCGTCCGTAACCGGAGCCTCAGCTCGCGCAGCTCCATGCCTAGTCTCTCGCGCAGCTCCATCCCTAGTCTTCTGCACCAACCACACGCGGACTTTTTGCATGCACTGAGGAGTTACCACGTTCTGGAGAGCGAAGTGTGGCGGCGGCTCGGAGGTCCCCCGCATCGGAGTTGCCAGATGACTCATCCGCTCGCGTCAATCCCGATATCGGGTGGCCCCGCCGATATCCGGCGCCAGCGCGCCCGGCTCCGACCCAGAGGCGCAGCAGGGTTCCCACCCGGGACCGGGCAGACTCACATGGTGCGGTCCGGCAGGCGAGGCCCCCGGATCGAGATCGGCGGCTTCTGGAGCTTGATTACCCGCGTCTGCCCGAAGCGTTCGACTAATACATCGACGCTGCCCCAAGGCAGATCAGCCCCTACCTCGCTGTCCGACTCAAGGAGCGTGCATGATCGCTGGTTCACACCCTCACCCAAGCGGGTGGTTGCCCCTTCGCATGAACGCGCCACACCCCTCAGGTGCGGTGCACAATGCCTCTCACAACCAAACGCCCTGGTCTTTAGAAGCCCTCGGACAGCAGCAATTAGAGTCGCCGCCATGATCGGACTGCCACCATCCTTCGCTCAGACCGGATGGCATGTTTACACGAGGCTCTTCAGGAGGGAACCACAACGTCCCCCTCTTTTGTACGTTCGTCCTCGCAACCTAGATCGATGGCTTTCGCCGTACCCGAGCACCCATGCTGTCAAATAGACAAGGGTCCTCGGCCGCTGCGATTTCGCGGTCGCATGACATTGCACTGAACATTCATCACCCAATGGAGTCATAAAGATGATCACCGATCCGGATCGTGCCGCAGCACGAACCCACCGGCAACGAACGAATATCCTCAAAGCAACGCTCCGAGAGCTCAATACACAGATGGCGCTTCTCAACCGTCATTTCGGCAGGAAGGTCGATCTCAAAGATTCCGACTGGACTTGCTTGGACCTTTTGAACGGACAGGGCCCGATGTCTCCGACTGAACTCTCACGGCGCGCCGGGATCCATCCCTCCACGCTCACGCGCATTATCGACCGATTGGAGCGTGGAGGATGGGTCATCCGCGAACGTAGCCTCAATGTTACAGATCGGCGCGCCGTAACTATCCGGGCCAGTCGAGCACGGAACCAAGAGCTGTACAAAACCTTCGACGGTATGAGCAAGAGAATGGACGATCTATGCCAGCGCTATACGGAGGACGAGCTGGAATTTATAACCGTATTTATTCGTAGCATCGCAAACGCAGGGCTCGTATCGGTCGAAGAGTTAGTAATCGAATGCTGAGGCTACATGCCGGGGCAGGCCCCGCCGGTAACCCTCTTGCTAAGCCGACAATAGATGACGGGAACAAGCCGGGACCCATGTGCGGCGTGTCGACCGCGTTGCGTGATGCTTGGGGCCGGGCCCGGTTGCTGGAGCAGGAAAACGAGGTGCTGCGGCGGGCCGCGCGTGTCTGTCGCAAGCACAGTTGCCGGGGAATGACGATCTGTTCGCTCGTGAAAGTATGCCGCCGCCAACGGATTCCCGTGGCGGTTACGTTCCGGGGCATGCGGCTCGCTCGCCAGCCCTGCTGCCGATGCCTGGCCGAACCGGTCACCGCTGGCGAGATCGCGCGGGCGCATTGGGCAAACGCACCGTTCGACGCCCACCGTGACGACCTCAAGTTCGAGTACCGGTCCCTCCCCTACGAGGCCCCGCGAGGCCGGCGAATCGATGGCCGAGCGCACCGCGTGGCGGAGCTGCTCTCCCAACCGATGGTGGAGCGCGTTTTACACGCCCCGGCGCGGCAAGAACGACAAGCCGGTGACGACCTGCCACGACCGTGCAGCGAAACTTCACTGCGGATCACCCGAACCGGTTGTGAATCAACAATGTCACTGAACGTCCGGACAGATGCAAGCGAATTGCATATGTATGCAGGCAAGCACGTCTTCTCCAACCAGATCGTCGGCTATTGCATTGATTCGCGCTTCGAGCAGGCTCGTCCAGTGGTTGCGATTGAGGCACTCGGCTCGCAGCCTGCGGTTGAAGGATTCGATGAACCCGTTGTTCCAGGGCGTCCCGGGCGGAATGTAGACTATCCCCACACGATCAGCGCAAAACTGTTGCAACGCATGGGAAACATCTCCGGTCCGTTGTCCATGCGCAGCACCTTCGGCGGACCGCCGCGGGCGGTGAACACCGCCTCGAGTTCGGCCGGGTGTGCTCGTCGATCATCGACGCGATCTTCACCGCGCGGCCGTCGACGATGGAGTCGAACTGGAAGTCCAACGCCCACACCACCTTCGGCGCGTCCGCGTCGACCGCCGGTGCCGACGAACATCCGGCTCGCTTGCGCGGGGAATGTGCGCGTACCTGCAAGCCTTCCTCACGCCAGAGCCGCTGCACCTTCTTCTTGTTCACCTCGCTGCCCTCATCGAACCGCAACGCGGCACAGGCGCGGCGGAACCGATGGCCTTGGTGTTTTGTGGCGTAGGACCGCGGCCAGGCCCGCAATACGGCGTCGGGATCGGCCGGGGTCTGCGCGGCCGGCAGCCGCCGATAGGTCGAACGGTGAAGCCCAACGACCTACTACTTATTTCGTAACGGTTGGTTCGACGCCTCTGGACGCCTTACAGTCTCGTGGCTTGTGAGTTCTGAACACAGGCTGGCGCGGTGGGCGCCGGGTATTGGGGCTGCTGCACGATTGGGTGACAGTGTGACCTGCCCCACCAAATGGGTTCCAGTCGTGGTGGCTAACTGGCAGTGGTGATGGGTGTCTTCTCGGAGAGTAGTTCGTACTCGATCGGGGTGCGGTACCCGAGGGAGGAGTGGCGGCGTTGGCGGTTGTAGAAGATCTCGATGTAGTCGAAGATCGCGTTCGCGAGTTCGAGACGGGTCTTCCACTTCTTGCGGTCGAGTAGTTCGATCTGCATCGAGGACCAGAACGATTCGATCATCGCGTTGTCCAGACCATCGCCCACGGTGCCGAACGATGGCAGCAGTCCGGCCGATCGGATCTTGTCGCCGAAAACCCATGAGGTGAACTGGGTTCCGTGATCGGCGTGGACGATCCCGCCGGGTGCGGGACGGCGGTTTCGGATCGCCATGTCCAACGCGTTGACGACGAGGGTGGAGTCTTGGCGGGAGTCGATGGACCAGCCCACGATGCGGCGGCTGAAGGCATCCAGGACCGCGGCGCAGTAGACCTGGCCTTCTCTGGTGCGGTGGACGGTGTAGGGGTCGGACCGCAGCGCCCTGCCGGACTTTCATCCGATGGGTTTCTGCGGCCCGCCCTCCGAACCGGACGTGCGACTTTCACCGCATCCGGCTCTCCATGTGTTCATGCCGCTGGTGCGGGTGATCCGGCCTTGAGTGCGTTCGACCATGGTGTGGGAATCTTGTTGCCCCGGTATCGGTATCGCTCGATGACGACCGATACGGGCCGGAACATATCGATCCCTTCGGCGCTGAACTGCCAGCCAGGCAGGAAACGCCGCACCAGGGTGTGCATGTTCAGCCCGAGGTGTCTTTTGCGGAGCCAACCGATGATCCGCCAGACGGCGAAATGATCGACATAGCCGAAGGTCCGCGACGACACCCCATGCCGAAAATAGTTGCACCAGCCTCGCAGCACCGGGTTCAACCGGCGCAGCAAGTCCGCGAACGTTCGATGTTTCGCGCGGCGAGTCAGTGTCCGCACCTTGTCCACGATGGAGGCCAACGCCTTCTTCGACGGATAGGTATAGACAGCCTTCTTGCCGGTCCGGCTTCGCCAAGCTCGACGCCGGATGCGCCAGCCCAGGAAGTCGAACCCCTCGTCGATGTGGCAAACCCTCGTTTTCTCCACCGACAGACGCAAACCCATCGGAGCGAGCACCGTCGCGACCTCGTCCCAGAGCGCTTCGGCGTCATCGCGTTTCCCGGCGACCATGATCACGAAGTCGTCCGCGTAGCGGACGACTTTCATGACCGGTTCCCCGGCGCGGCGACGTTTGGCGCGTGTCCATGCCGGTCCGAGCGCAGCCCATTTCGCGGCGAAGTGCTCGTCCAGCACGGACAGGGCGATGTTGGCCAGCAGCGGTGAGAGGATTCCGCCCTGGGGCGTGCCGGTGATCGTTTCCCTGTTCAGGCCCTGTTCGGTCAGGATCCCGGCCCGCAGGAACGCCTTCACCCAACCCAGCACGCGCTTGTCTGCGACGCGTCGACGCACCCGCTCCATCAGGGCGGTGTGGTCGATTTCGTCGAAACATGCCGTGATATCGGCCTCGAACACCCACTCGTAGTTGCGGGGAGGTGAACCGAGGTAATGGATCTCGGCGATAGCGTCCTGGGCCCGGCGTTTCGGGCGGAAGCCGTAGGAACACGGCTGGAAATCCGCCTCGAAGATCGGCTCGAGCACCAGCTTCAACGCGGCCTGCACGACCCGGTCCGCGGTCGTCGGGATTCCCAGACGCCGCATCTTGCCCGACGCCTTGGGGATCGCCTTCTCACGCACCGATCGGGGAGCAAACCGATTGGCCTTCAATTCTTCCCGAAGACCTTTCAGCAGTTCCTCGGCGCCGAGGCCGACAGATCGCGGTGCGATCCCGTCGACCCCGGCGGTCCGTGCACCCTTGTTGCCACGCACCCGCGCCCATGCCACCAGCAGGAATGCTGGGTCATAGACGAGGTTGGCGAGATCATCGAAACGGCGACCCGGATCGGTCACCGCCCAACAGTGCAGCTTCTTCTGCATCCTGAGTACCCGAAACTCGGCCTCGGCCAACAGCTCCGGATCACTGGTATTCACCAGCGACCTCCCCACGATGCATCGCAGCTGCGAACACACTGGACCCCTTCGCCATGTGACCGGCTTTCCCGGCCTCGGACTACTACGGGTCCTCCGCCCCACCCCGGCGGCATCGGCCGGCGATGGGCGTTCCCGCCGAGCGGCTGGATGCCGTCCGGGTCAGGGACCGCCGAGGTGGTTCCCACGTTCACTCTCGAACCCTTCGACGGGGTCGGCGCCCAGCTATGCCCCTGCAGCCTCGCCACGGCTACGCCGCAGACTTTCACCATGGCCTCCCGACCGGAGACATCAACCGATCCAGGAGTTCCCCGCACGACATCGTCGCGTGGGTGCGCGCTGCTATCCAGCCCAGATCCGCCAGGTTCGAGCTGGTGGCTCTCTTGAGGGGCGTTCAGCCGCTGGTTCCTCACGTACGCCTTTCCGTCTTGCTTGCCGGACCCGGACCATCTGGCAGTGCTGGCCCGTCCCGTCGTTGTCAGGGCTGCTTCCCGCCCACCCCGTCATCCCACGGAGCGGACTGCCCTCAGCTTCAACCGACCGGCTGCGACCGATCGGTGGCGGTGTCCTTCCCCACCGCAGGGTTCGGGAGCGCATCGTGGCGCTCGATGTCGGTAACCCACAACTCGTTCGGTTTGCCACGATCGAATTTGCGGTTCACCAGGTCTCCTGCGGTCACCACACCGCGCAGGTTCTTGTTCCGGGCCGTGGCCGGCAGCCCGCGGATGCCGGCCCGGGTCATGAGAACCGAGACGGTGCGGGCGCAGACCTTGACGTCCATTGCCATCGTGAGTTCGGCGTGAATCCTGCGGTAGCCGTAGGTTCCTCGGGACGCGACGTGGACTTCGCGGATCAGCCCGGTCAACCATTGGCGCCGCAGCTGTGTCGGTGTGGTCGGGCGCCGTTTGGCCTTGTAGTAGTTCTGCCGGGCCACTCCCAGCACTCGGCAGCATCGGTCTACCGGTGCCCCGGCCGCGACGAGGCTGTCGATCACCGGGTAGAACCGCCTTTTGGGCCAGAGGTGTCCTCCCCGAGGAACTTTGCGGCGTGGCGGATGATCGCGAGCTCGGTTTCGAGTTCTCGTATCCGGCGGCGAGCAGCACGCAATTCTGCCGACTCCGCCGACGGTTTGCCTGGCCGCAGTCCATTGTCGATATCGTCCTGGCGCAACCATTTCGACAACGTGACCGGGTGGATGCCGAGCTCGACAGCGGTCTGCTTGGCGGGTTTGCCGGCCCGGACCAGAGCGATCGCTCGGGTCCGGAACTCGGTGGGATAAGCGCGTGGCACGCGGGACAGCCTTTCGGTCAGGCTGTCAGTTAGCAACCGGAGTTGGAACCCAACCAGTGGGGCAGGTCAGGTTGTCACCTCTCCATGCAGCAGCCCCTTCGTTGCGTGGTTCGGCCGCGGTGACTCCTGGCTGCTCCCGGGACCTTCGAGTCCTCCTGCAAGGCGGCGAGCGTCGCGGCCGGACCGATCAGCTTCGCTGGCCATCGACCGCTTTGGGTACTTCTCGGACGCAAAGTCCTTACCGAAGACCTGCGGTGGTGGACGGTGAATGCTGCCGCCCATGCAAGGATTCTTCAGCCTGGTGCAACGCAATTTGCTGAACGACGCCTTGGCCGGTTCGGTCGACCGAGAACGAGACAGCCATGACTCCAGTGACCATTCAGCCCCCGTGGGCGCTGTCACCCCGGCGTGCAGCGGCCCCGAGACCGAGTTCCGACCTTCCGTACCACGATCGCGCCATAATCTCGACTCGGCGGATCCGGATAATAGTCGGGGACTATGTGGTTCCGGTCGGGCACAACATAGTCATGTCCTCGGTACATTTCCAAGAATGGATCGACCAGACAGCCGCCGAGGGTAGTGAACGCGTAATCCCGCGCGTCGATTTCGCCGAACCGCCGGCAATAGGCGTCGTAGCCGGGAATTTTCGCTCCGGTCAGAACATAGTGGAGCCCGAGGCGTTCGGCGAGTTCGATCGGTATCTCCATCATCAGCCCGTATGCCGAGCTACCACGAGAGCTACGTTTCAGCGATCCGGAGGCCAGATATATCGCGTTCGCGGTGTCCAGATCGATCTCTGGGTAGTATCCGTGAGCGGTCACCGTATCCCAATCACTGAGTTCCGTGACTCGACCGGACTCATACCGCATGGGGAAGCCCATCAGGGTTCCGATGACCTCGCCGTGCTGTTCGAAGATCCAAAACCCCTCGGCGAATACCCCAATACGCCTGGCCATCTGGTCACGGCTTGCCCGCTGGGGTTCCTCCCAGTCCTGCTCGACACCCATGATCTCGTCCAAATCATCCATTGTCGCTTGCCGTACCGATACCGTCATCGAGTCCCCCAAGCAACTGGAAGCCGCTCCAAACCGTGCACGAACACACCATCCTTCCATCGCAATGTATCCGGATCCGTAGCGAACCGCAGCCGGGGAAAGCACCGCACCACGGCTGCGACTGCCACCGTGGCCTCCAGCCTCGCCAACGATGCGCCGAGGCAGAAGTGCAATCCGTGCCCGAACCCCAAGTGCCGGTTCGGCGCCCGAGTGATGTCGAACCGTTCCGGTTCGGGAAACCGCGCCGAATCATGATGTGCCGACAGCAGCGAAGCGACGACCAATTCCTCCGCCGGAATGACCGTTCCCCGAAACTCTGTGTCGGTCAGCGCGAAAGCGCCGGTGCTGTTCTTCACCGGCGGGCAGTAGCGCAGCACCTCCTCGATCGCCTGCTCGATGAGCGAGGGATCCAAGCGCAGACGTTCGAATTGTGCCGGATGCCGCAGCAGCGCCCATACGCCGTTGCCGATGAGGTTTGCCGTCGTTTCGAAACCCGCCACCGTGAGCAGGAAGATCATGCTCATCAGCTCCACCGGCGATAACCGATCACCGTCTGTCTGCGCCTCGATCAACGCGCTGGTGAGGTCGTCTCGCGGCCGGCGGCGCCGCAGCGCGATGAATTCCTCGAGATACCGCTGGAACTCGATCGCCATGCGACGAAGCGCGGTGAAATCTGCCTGCGAGGGCGGAGCGATCAGGATCGCCGTCCACTTCCGGAACCGCTCCTGATCTTCGATCGGTATCCCGATGAGCTCGGCCAGCACCGCGATCGGCAGCCGGAACGCCAGTGCATCGAGCAGGTCCACCGAATCCTGCTGCCGCGCCCGGTCCAGCAGCTTGTCCGTCGCGGCGACGGCATACGGTCGCAACCGGGAAATCCGGCGTGCGGTGAACGCCTTTGCGACCAGCGCACGCATTCGGGTGTGCTCGGGCGGATCGGCATAAAGCATATGTTTGTCGAGCCGGTCGAATTCGGTGACCCGGAAGTACCGCGATCGCGCCGAGTCCGACAGTTTCCTTTTGTCTTTGAGGAAACGACTGTCGCGAAGCAACTCGGCGACATCGGCAAAACGCGTGACGTGCCACTCCGGCGCCTGCTGATGTGGGTTGTACAGGCGGAGGATCGGTGCCTCGCTACGCATCCGCGCCAATGTCGGCAGCGGATCGACACGCATATGGCTGCCCCACAGGTCGAAGGAGTTCATTCCGGCCGCTCCAGCACCCGCCCCACCCGACGCCAAGCCTCCCGGCCGCTGATCTGCCGCCACCAACGCGCCAGATGCGGCCGCGCCCCGATCAGGTCGCCGCCGCCCGAGGCGACCAGGTACTGCAAATACGGAAGCCAGGTCACTTCGGCGAGAGTGAACTCGGAACCGGCGAGGAATTCCTGATCGGCCAGCACGGCGTCCGCGACGTCGAACGCGGTCGCCAATTCGCCGCGCGCCGCGGCGACCGCGTCCGCGTCCGGCGGCGGCGGAAGGTATTTCGCACCCGGGCTCGCGCGAATGATGTCGTATACCGGGCCGCCTCGTACCAGCTCCCATACCGGGCCACTGACGTAACTCTGCTCGACGCTGATCCACTGCTCCATCAGCCCGTGTGACCTGATGTCGCTCGGGGTGAGCGACAGCCCCGGCAGCCGCCGGTCGAGATAACGGATGATCGCCCGCGACTCGTACAAGACGAACCCATCGTCTTCCAGCACCGGAATCTCACCGAACGGCTGACGTCGACGGTGCTCCGGTGATTTGTCGTGCCCCGCGAGAACGCTCACCTCGACCAGATCGGCGTGTTGATCCTTCTCCGCGAGTACCATCAGCACCTTGTGGGTACAGGCGCTGGTGGCCGTGCCGTACACCTTCATCACGCGATGTTCTCCATGTCGTCGGTCCCCTCGGCAAGGGTTTTCATCAGATATTCGGTGAGCGCCCTCGGAGTCGGATGCTCGAAGGCGACTGTCGCCGGTAACGCGAGCCCTGTTCGTGCTACGAGTTCGTGTCGCAACTGCACGGTCATCAGCGAATCCATCCCGAGGTCGGAGAACGGACCATCGACGGGCACATCCGAGAGGGATGGCAACTGCAGCAGGGACGCGACGTCGTTACGGATAGCCGCCTCGAGCGCCGCCGCTCGTTCCTCTTCCGGGAATCCGATCAGCGAATCCACCCAGTGTGCCGCCGGCACCGCTACGGTCTGCTCGCCCGAGGTCGCCGGGGAATCGAGCCAATGACGTACGCGCTGCCAGGGATAGTGGGGCAACGTCACGACCGGACGCCGAACCTGGTGCAGGCCGGAGAAATCCACCGGATAGCCCGCGGTGTAGAGCGCCGCGATCGAGGTGAGCAGCGTGGCAAGCTCCGGTCGCCCCCGACGCAGGGTCGGTATCGCCGCCGAGATGCCCAGACAATTGGCGATATGTCCGGTGAGGACCGAATGTGGTGCTATTTCCAGAAACACCCGCTGTCCATCGGCGGCTGCCGCGTACAGGGCGTCGGTGAACCGGACAGGCTCGCGGACGTTGTCCGCCCAGTAGTCAGCGGTCAATTCGGTTCCGGCGACTCGGTTTCCACGCACCGTGCTGTATATGGGGCAGGTGGCGGTGCCGCATTCGACCGCGGCCAGTTCTCGTCTCAGCTCAGCGGCGAAGGGACGCATGGCAGGCGAGTGGAACGCGTATCCAACCGACAACCACCGGCTGTCGACACCCTCGTGCTCCAGGTGCGTCACGACGGTCCGCAATTCACTCACCGCACCCGACAGGACCACCGACGCGTCGTCGTTGACCGCCGCCACCGCGACCGAAGTTCCCGATGCCGCAAGTGCGTTCGCGATCTCGTCGGGGCCCGACACAACCGCGACCATCGCCCCCGAATCGTCGGCGCCGGCCATGGCACGGCTCCTGGCCACCACGATTCTGACCGCTTCCGGCAGGCTCAGCGCGCCCGCGATGTGCGCGGCGGCGATCTCGCCGACGCTGTGCCCGATCACCGCGTCCGGTCGAATTCCCCACGACGACAGCAGAGCCGACAGTGCGATCTGGCAGGCGAACAGTGTCGGCTGGGCGATCTCGGTGCGACGCAATCTCGATTCGCACTCCGCCGCCGCCAGTTCGGCGAGCACCGAAATCGGTGCATGCTGTGCGATCAGCCGATCGCATTCCTCGAGCGCCGTTCCGAAGACCAACTCACTGTCTCGCAGCTCGCGGCACATACCGACCCACTGAGCGCCTTGCCCGGAGAACACGAAGGTGAGCGGAGGTGGTGCCACCACACGTGCCGGTGCCGCACCCCTGCGGGCGTATCCGCGCAGTTGCCCCGCCAGTTCGGTACCGGACGCGCCGACGACCGCCATCCGCCATTCATGGTGATCGCGCCGGGCCCCCGCCGTGCACGCGATGTCATATGGATCGCCGTCTCGCTCCAGGACATCGGCATGCGCGACAGCCAGTTCCGCCAGCGCTACCGGGCTGCGCGCGGACAGCGGAAGCAGCACCGGTCCGCGCCCAGGGGGCACCTGTTCGGCGCGCGGCGCCTCGGCAACGACGACGTGCGCGTTGGTGCCGCTCATGCCGAACGAACTGACGCCCGCGATTCGCGGGGTTTCACCCACTGGCCATGGGATCGCGCTCGCCGGAATCACGAACGGTGTTCCGGCGAGGGAGATTCTCGGATTCAGCGCACTGAAGTGCAGGTTGCGCGGGATCTCCCCGTGCTTCAAAGCCAGCACCACCTTGATCAGTCCCGCGATGCCCGAGGCGGCCTCGAGATGGCCGATATTCGTCTTGACCGCGCCGAGCGCGCAATCGCCACGACCGAATTCCGTAGTAGTGCCGAAAACCTCTGCGAGCGCTTCGATCTCTATCGGATCTCCCAGTGCGGTGCCCGTTCCGTGTGTCTCCACGTATCCGATTTCGGCGGGACGCACCTCGGCATCGGCCAGCGCGTCGCGCACCACCTCCCGCTGTGCCAGCGGATTCGGCGCCGTCAATCCGGCCGACCGGCCATCGGAGTTCATCGCCGAGCCCCGCAGCACCGCCAGCACGCGATCGCCATCGGCGATCGCCTCGCACAGCCGCTTCAGGACGACGATCCCGCACCCCTCGCCGCGTACGAATCCATTGGCGCGAGCGTCGAAGCTGCGGCAGCGACCGTCGGGGGAGAGCGCCTGCAGATCCGCGATCATCTCGGTAACCGAGTCGTCGAGGACGAGATTCACCCCGCCTGCCACGGCGAGCGAACTCTCCCCGCTTCGCAGGCTCCTCATCGCCAGGTGCACCGCAACCAGCGACGATGAGCAGGCGGTGTCGACTGCCAGGCTCGGTCCGCGCAACCCGAGCAGGTGCGACAACCGGCCCGGTCCGAAACAGTGGGCCGTTCCGGTGCCGGTATAGCCGCTCGTGGCGCCGGACCGGGCGCTGAGTAGCAGGTAATCGTTGCCGCTCATCCCGACGAAGACGCCGGTTGGACTGTCTGCCAGTTGCTCGGTCACCACTCCGGCGTCTTGCAGTGCTTCCCAGGCGACTTCGAGCAACAGCCGGTGTTGCGGATCCATCGCGTCGGCTTCAGGCGGCGAGATTCCGAAAAACGCTCCATCGAATCCGTCCACCATGGGCAGAAAGGCGCCCGTTGTCGTGGTCCGGTCGGTTCGTCGCGTCACGGCATCGATACCGTCGCTGAGCGATGTCCAGAAAGATTCGGGATCGTCGGCGCCGCCCGGGAACCGGCAGCCCATACCGATAATCGCGATGGGCTCGCTCTGCTGCCGGCGCAGTCGCGCGACTTCGGCTTCCAGCTTGCGCAGCGTGGTCGCCGCTTTCATCAATTGAGAGCGGTACCGTTGTTCGTCCGCGGGGTTCACGTGAGTTCCTCGTTTTCGAGGCGGTCGATCGAAGCGTCGATATCCGCCAGCAGAGTGTCCATGTCCAGGTCGTTGAATTCGTCGGCGGTACCGGTTGGCGCCGACAGGCCGAGCGCGTCGATCAACTGTTCGGCCAGTGCGAGCACGGTAGGCGCGCTGTACAGCAGCGACGCCGACAGCCGGATGTCCAATTCCGACTCGAGTCGATTCCTTAGTTCGAGCGCCATCAGCGAATCGACGCCCAAACCGATCAGCGGTGCCTTGTGGTCGATCAGTGCCGGATCGAGGTGCAGAATCCGGGCGAGCTGCTCGCTGACGAAGGCAATGAGCAATTTCGGACGCTCGGAACCGGCAGCGCGACGCAGCCGACCCGCGAACTCGCTTGTTCGCCGGGTGGACGGTTCGTGGTCACCGACTCGCGCGAACAGCGACGAACCGGCCAGGGACGGGTAGGACGCGAGCCATTGCCGCACATCGAGATTCGCGGCCACGATCTGGCGGGCGCTACCATCGAGTAGGCGACCGAGGATGTCCGTGCCCTGATCCGGAGTGATGGTACCGACTCCGCGATGCGCCAGGCGCCGTCCATCCGACTCTCGATCCGCCATGATCCCCGCCTGCGAGTACAAGCCCCAGTCCACGCACAACGCCGTTCTGCCGCTGTGTTCTCGGTAGCGTGCGAGACCTCCCAGAAACGCGTTGGCGGCCGCGTAACTCGCCTGCCCGGGCGAGCCGAGCACCGCCGCCGCCGAGGAATACATGACGAAGAAGTCCAGATCTCGGTCCACCGTCAATTCGTGTAGGTTCCACGCGCCGCGGACCTTCGGCGCCAGGACTCGATCGAATTGCCCGGGGTCGAGCCCCGCGATGGTTCCATCGTCGAGCACCCCGGCCGCGTGCAGTATTCCTCGCAACGGCGGCATCCGGCCGTCGATGCCGGCGAGCAGGTCGGCGACCTCCGCACGGACAGCGACGTCGGCACGCGCCACCACGACCTCGACGCCGGCTCCCCTGAGTTCGGCGATCGCCGCTTGTGCCTCGGCCCCCGGCTCGCGTCTACCGATGAGCACCAGGTGGCGGGCGCCTCGCGCCGTCAGCCACCGGGCCAGACCGATCCCGAGTCCGCCCAGTCCGCCGCTGATCAGATATGACCCGTCGGCTCGTGCCCGCGCCGGCTCGATATCGCTGGAGTCGAACCGGGTTCGGGCCAGTCGGGCAAGCTTGCGTCCGCTTTCACGCAGTGCGATCTCGTCTTCGCGATCGGCCCCGACGAGTTCGGGAAGGAGTTCCGCCGCGCAGCGAGCCGGGGCCCAGACGGAGTCGAGATCGATACGGGCGCATTCCAGTTCGGGATGCTCGACGCTCAACGTCCGTGCCAGTCCCCACAACGGAGTCTGGGAAACCTCGACACTTTCGTGCCCCACCCGCTGGGCTCCCCTGGTGACCAGCCACAGCCGTGGATGGTCGCGTACCCGCAGGCGAGCCAGCGCGCGGGCGAGCCGCACCGTGGTCAACCCGGCGATGTGCTGGTCGGTGGTCAGGGTATCGGCGGTGACGTACTCGGTGGCAGTGGTGTCCAGGCTCCACAGATGCACTACCCCGGCACAGCCGGACTCACTCTGGACAACCTTGTCCACCAACGCGTCCCAGGCGGAGTCGTCGACGGTGTCGATATCGTCCCGGTCGATCAGAACGCAGTCCTGGCCGACTTGTTCGAGTAGCCTGGCAAGCTCGGCGCCGACGCCGATCGAATCGGCGAGCACCAGCCAGGTGCCGGCAGCACGGCAGCGCTCCGGCACTGTGCGGGAATCCGCTGCCTCCCAGTCGACCCGGTAGAGCCAGTCCCGGTACGGCCGTGGATCGGGCAGCCCGACCACCGTCATGCCCTCCACCTCGATCAGCACGGTGCCGTCCTGGGCGAGAACCAGCAAGTCACCGCAGTCGCCGGTGGAACCGGCCCGTGCGTGTACCCAGACCGGACCGGTCGGCGTCGCGTGCGTTCGAAGACGATCGATCCGCACCGGAACGACTGCCGCGCTGGGCAGTCCGTCGAGCAGGACGCTACCGAGCACCTGGAAGCAGCAGTCGAGCAGAGCCGGGTGACAGATGTACTTCGCGTATGGCGCGGCCGACTCCGGGAGCTCGACCTCCGCAATAGCTTCACCGGCGCGAGTCCAGATCCGGCGCACGCCGCGGAATGCCGGACCGTATTCGATGGCTCCTTCGGCATACCGTGCGTAATGCTCCCGCGCGGTGACCTCGGTGCGACACCGTTCCCGAACCGACGACGGCGCTTCCGCCGTGGGCGGCCGGTGGTCGGCACTGCCAACCACCCCCCGCGCACACCGCACCCACGGCCGAGAGTCGTCCGCGCGAATGTAGACCTCGAAACCATCAACGTCGCGGATGAATTGGACGTGGCCCGAACCATCATCTCCGAGGACCGCCATGCGCTCGAAGACGAATTCTTCGAGAGTCGACGATCGTCCACAGGCGCCGAGCGCCATCTCCACGTAGCCCGATGCCGGAAAGACCACCGCATCCTCGACGATATGGTCGGCCAGATACGGCAGCCGCAGTTCGCGCTCGCGTATCAGAGTGCCCGGTGTGGTCGCCGGCCTGACGGGGTCGCCAAGCAACGGATGCCCGTATTCCTGGTGAGTGGAGGCCGCCCGGTCCACCCAGTAGCTCCGGCGTTGCCACGGATAAGCCGGTAGCCGCACACACCGCCCGCCGGCGGGATGCGACGCGGGCCAGTCCACCCGATGGCCCCGGACATACAACGCGGCAAGCGACTCGAGAAACACCTCGCGTTCGTCGGCTCCGCGCCGCCCGGATGCGACGGCAGTGCCGCCATCCTCCTCGATGGAGGGCAGCAAGACCGGGTGCGGGCTCAACTCGACGAAGATCGTCGGCCCCAGCGCGATATGCTCGCGGACTGCTCGGGAGAAGAGCACCGGCTCCCGGAGATTGCGGATCCAGTAGGAGGTATCAAGCTCAGCGTCAGTGCAGTAACGACCGAGGACGGTCGACCACATCGGCACCGCCGCGATCATCGGTGTCAACGCACCCAATTCCCGAGTCAAATCGCCTGTAATGGCATCGACTTGTGGACTGTGCGCGGCGACCTCGACCTTGACGCGCCGGCAGAACACTCCGGCATCGGTCAGTCGGGCCATGATGTCGGCCACGGCCTCCGGGGCACCGGAGAGCACCGTCGAGCGTGTGCTGTTGCCGGCCGCGATCGAGACCCGGTCCTCGAACCCCGATATCGCCGCGCTCGCCCGGTCATAGGTGAGCTCGACCTGCACCATCGCACCCCGACCGGCCAGCGTGCGTAGTAATCGACTGCGGCGGCAGATGATTCGTACCGCGTCTGGCAGCGAATGGACGCCTGCCACATACGCGGCGGCGACTTCCCCCATGCTGTGACCGATAAGCGCGTCGGGCTCGATCCCCTTCGACCGCCACAACGCCGCCAACGCGACCTCTATCGTGAACAGGGCCGGTTGGACGATATCGGTTCGGTCCAGGCGAGATTCGGACGGATCGGCGGTCAATTCGGCGATGACCGACCAGCCGGCTTCGCTGCGGATCGCGTCGTCGCACGCTTCGACGGCCGTGCGGAACGCGGGCTCGCTGTGGAACAGCGCGCGCCCCATGCCGAGCCATTGCGAACCCTGCCCCGGGAAAACGAAGACGATCCGCGGCGGATCGTTGTGCTCGGCGCCCGGCACCAGCCGTTGTGTCCCGTCTTCCGACACCACCAATGCCGCGCGGTGCTCATGATGGTGTCTGCGGATCGCTGCGGTGTAGGCGATCTCGGTAATCTCGGCCGGACGCTCGTTCACCGTGTCCCGGTACGCGGTGACCAGTTCGGCCAGCGCCTGTGGATCGCGCGCTGAAATCGGCACCAGCACCGGTCCGGTAGGTGGCACGGCCGCGGGGGACTCGGGCGGTTCTGGCGGTTCTGGCGGTTCGGAGATGATGACATGCGCGTTGGTTCCACTGATGCCGAACGAGCTGATTCCCGCCATTCGTGTCGCGCCATCGCGCCGCGGCCACGGAATCGGTTGTCTCGGCAGGATCAGAGCGGTTGCGTCGAGATCGATCCGCGGATTGAGGGTGCGCAGGTGCAGGTTCGCCGGAATCCGCTCCCATCGAAGCGCGAGGACGGCCTTGATCAACCCGATGACACCGGCAGCCGCCTCGAGATGACCGATATTGGTCTTCACCGCACCCAGCACGCAGTGTGAGTCGTCCGCCCGGGGGGCGCCGAGTACATCGACGAGCGCGTCCACTTCGATCGGATCACCGAGTGGTGTTCCGGTGCCGTGTGTTTCGACGTATCCGATGTCGGAGGCATCGGCGCGGGCGCTGCGCAACGCTTCAAGGAGCAACGCCTTCTGCGCGGCCACGTTCGGCGCCGTCAGCCCGGATGAGCGACCGTCGGAGTTCACTGCGGACCCGCGGATCACCGCGAGGATGGGATCGCCGTCGGCCACGGCATCGGACAGCCGTCGCAGGACCAGTACACCGCTTCCCTCACCCCGAACGTAACCATCGGCCAAGGCGTCGAAGGTCTTGCAACGCCCGTCCTCGGAAAGCGCCTGTGAGCTGGACAGCATGTCGGTCATGTCCCGGTCGAGTATCAGGTTCACCCCGCCGGCGAGTGCCATGGAACTCTCGCCGGATCGGAGGCTCTGCATCGCGAGATGTACCGCGACCAGAGACGACGAACACGCGGTATCCACCACCATGCTCGGCCCTTGGAGGCCGAGAGCGTAGGACAGTCGTCCCGCGGGAAACGCGTGCCCGTTGCCGGTCACGGTGTAGATATCGCGCTCGCCGGTGCTGAGGCGGTCGTAGTCGGTGACTACGACACCGGCGAAGACACCGGTTCGCGAACCGGTCAAACGGTCCGGCAAAGCGTGCCCGGCCTGTTCGAGCGCCTCCCACGCCACTTCCAGCAGAAGGCGCTGCTGGGGATCCATCGCTTCGGCCTCCCGAGGCGAGATACCGAAGAATGCCGCGTCGAATCGGTCGACATCGGACAGAAACCCGCCCCAGCGCGTCGCGGCGGCGCCATGGTCGCCGGTGGCCCACCGCTCAGGCGGTACGGGGCCGATCGCGTCGACGCCGTTGTCGATCAATCGCCAGAACTCGTCGGGATCTGTGCCACCACCGGGCACCCGGCACCCCATTCCGATCACCGCGATCGGCTCGGTCTTCGCCCGCAGTTCTCGGTCCAGCCGTGTCCGCAGCGTCTGAATCGCCGACAGCGCCTGCTTGACGGATGTGGTTTCAGTCATTGCCAAGTTCCTGTTCAACCAGCCGGACACTTTCCAGCAGCATGGCCTCGGCTTCGGCGTCGGACAGCAGTTCGAAGTGGTCGTCACCGGACAGTTCGTCCGCCGGTTCCGAAACCTGTTGCGGGGATGGCGATTTTTCCGCCTGTAGTTCGCCGATGATGAATTCCGCCAGCGCCGCGATGGTGGAGTAGGTGAACAGCAGTGCGACCGACAGCTGAACCCCGAGTGTGGACTCGAGCCGGTTGCGTAGCTCAACCGCCATGAGCGAGCCCATGCCCATTGCCTGGAACGTCGCGCCGCTGCTCACGGTCGCCGGGTCTCGCTGCAGGGTCAACGAGACCTGCTCGGTCAGGTGTGCCTCGATCAGCGCGACTTGTTCGGGCCCGGCGGCGGCCGCGAGCTCGATGGCGAAAGCGGTGCGTGTCCGCACCGCACGCGTTTCGATCTCATCGAACAGTGGCGAACCCGCTGCCGCCGGGTACGACGCGAACCAGTGTCGGAGATTCAGGTCCATCAGCACGAGTCGACCGCCTTCGGCGCCGAGGCCATGGTCCAATGCACGAGGAAGGCTTGCCGTGCGCACATCCGTAATGCCGTGTGCCGCGGTCTCGGTCGCGGCGAACTGCAGACTCAACGCGGGCCGACCCAGCCCGCGGCGGTGATGCGCGATCGCATCGATCCGAGCGTCGTCTGTGGCGTCACCCGGGCGTCCGAATATCGCGGCGACCGAGGAACAGAGTACGAACAGTTCGAGTTCCCGGCCCAGGGTGTGCCGATGCCACCGCCACGCACTGTCGGCGTCGCCCATGTGGACCAACCCCCGCACTGGGGCCGCCGCGGTTTCGATATCGGCGATCAGACTGTTCGTCTCATGGTCGCGGTCGGATGTGCCGATGGTCATGACCCTTACGCCCGGCAGGCCGATCGGCCCGGTCCTGCCGCCCGCCGCGACCAGGATGACGACATGACGGGCGCCGCGGTCTGTCATCCAGCGGGCGAACGGTTCGCCTTCCGTCGAGTCCGGGCAGACGATCACGTACGTGCCATCCGACCGCAATTCCGCGGCGCGCGCGGCGACTTCCGGCAGCTTGACCAGTCTGGCGGCGGACCATCCGCGTGGACGCAGCGCGACATCGGTCTCCCGATCGTCACTCAGCATTCGCGACACCAACATCACTGCCTCATCCGGCGTCGGCCGCGTGGCGAGATCCACCCGGGTGACCGATAAGCGAGGGTGCTCGAGCCCAATCGTCCGGCCCAGTCCCCACAGGGCCGCCTGGTCCACATCGACCTGCTCCGTATCCTCGCCGACGACTCGTGCAGAACGGGTTATCAGCCACAATCGTGGCTGTTCACGCCATCCCATCCCGATCAGCACCTCGGCTAGCACCTTCGCGTGCGAGGTTCCGAGACTGCCCATATACACCACACCGACCGGCGCGGGCCCCGAGAGCGCCGCGCGCAACGTTTCGATCGAGTCGGCTGCCGGTCCGACGACCAGATCGCAACGGAGGTTTCGGGCTCGCAGCAGATCGGCGATTTCGATTCCGATGGAGTCCTCACTCGCGAATACGACCCAGCGACCCTCCTGTTGTGGCATCGGTTCCGGGGACGGGACATCGCGCCACCGCACGGCGTAGAAGTGATCGGCGATCGGATCGGAATCCGCGGGCGGAAGTGCGCGCAGCTGCACGCCCCGGGCTTCCACCAGCGTCCGGCCGTCCTCGTCGAGGAGGTAAAGGTCACCACCCGAGCCGGCCGATCGGCCGTACGCCCAGACCCGGGGCGGCGGCGTGCGGTACACCCGCAGCCGAGCAATGCCGGTCACCACAAAGCTGCCGGACCGGCCATTGCACAGCGCGACCAATGCTTGCAGCCCGCCGTCGAGCACGGCGGGATGGAACCGATACTCGGTGCGACCGGAAACAGCCGGAACTGTAAGCTCGGCAAGCACTTCTCCCGCACCGAACCACAGTGCTGTGACCGTACGCAGGTGCTCGCCGACATCCAGTCCCGCCGCCGCAAGTGCCCGGTAATGATCGGTTCCGCTCCGGTGCGCGGTGCTGCGTGCGCGGATCGTGTCCGGTTTCTCCCACTCATCCGTGGGGCCGGTATCCGGGGCTACGGCGGCCCGCGCATGCCGCACCCAGTCCGGACCGCGGCGGCTGAACAGCTGGAAGTCGTGGCTGCCCGTAGCGATCACCGACTGCGTCGTCGGCGGCGCCGATACAGTCGACTCCAGTGTGCGTTCGAACGTCAGCTCCGTGATCTCGACCGCCGCGGTTCCGTACGCCTGTGCGGCCGCAGCCGATGCCATCTCGGCGATAACGGCGGCGGAAACAACAGCCTTCCCGCGCACGGTGAGATCGACCAGATAGGGCAGGTGTGCGGGATCCAGAGCACGTTGCCAATACCATGTTCCGGCCTCGACCGCCGACACCATGCCGGTACCGAGCAGGGGATGGCCGGTGGCGGCGCGCGCGAGCACGGCATCGTGGTCCGCCTCGAGCCAGTAACGTTTCCGCTGCCAGGGATAGCCGGGCAGCGAAACCACCCGGCCGGTGCCGAGCAACTCCTCGAAGTCCACCGTGCACCCGGCCGAGTACAGTGCCCCGGCGGCGCGCAGCAGCGCCGACCGTTCGTCCTCGTCCCTGCGCAGCGACGCGATGGCGAAACCCTCGACGTCGCGAGGTGCGAGACATCGGTGGATGTTCTCCATCAGGACCGGATGCGGACCGATGTCCAGGAAGACTCGGTACCCGTCGCAGATCGCGGCGTCCATCGCCTCCGCGAACCGCACGGTTTGCCGGATATTTCGCGCCCAGTAATTCGAATCGAATCGCTCACCAGCCATGAGCTTTCCGGACACCGTACTGTATAGTGGCAGCCGACTCGGCTCCGGTGTCAGCGAGTCGAGTGCCTGCGACAACCTGTGTGCGGCCTGATCCATCTGCGCACTGTGGAATGCGTAGCCAACCCGAAGTTGACGAGCGGCGATACCGTTGCGGCGCAGCTGTGCGAGGAAGTCCGCGAGCGCGGCGCCGCTCGCGGAGACAACGGTCGAAGAAGGGTCGTTGACAGCCCCGATGCACACTGTCCCTCGATCTTCACCCAGCAGCTCGCGCACCCGGTCGACGGGCAGTTCCACCGAGGCCATGCCGCCCTCCCCGGTCACGGCAGCAGCGTGCATCAACGTACTCCGGTGGTATACGACCTCGATGGATTCGGCAAGCGACAGCGCCCCGGACAGATATGCCGCGGTAACCTCGCCGACGCTGTGACCAATCACCGCATCCGGCGCCACCCCCCGGGAATGCCACAATCGCGCGACCGCGACCTGGATCGCGAACAGGGCCGGCTGTGCCACCTCGGTCTCGTGCAAGCGGCTGCGGCCAGCCGGCGCGGTGAGTTCCGCCACCAGCGACCACCGAGTCAGTGGCTGTAGCAACTCGTCGCATTCCTCGATGGCCGAGCGGAACACCGGCTCGGTCAACAACGCACGGCCCATACCGGCCCACTGCGAGCCCTGACCAGAACATACGAAGACGACTCGGCTTCGCTCGCCATGCGGCACGTCGCCCATCCACGCATTGCTCGGCGCACCGCCCTCGGTCACGGCCTGCAGGGCATCGGCCAGTTCATCTGGTGTCGAGCCGGTCACCGCGAGCCGGTGCTCGTGATGATCACGCCGTACCGCGGCGGTGTAACAGATGTCGCTCAGTGCGGTTTCGTCGTCACCGCCGAGCCGGCGTGCCAGCGCACTCGCCGATGCCCGCAACGATTCGCGCGATCGAGCGGAGAGGACCAGCAGTTCCGGTCGGCCGCGGTCCATCGCCGGAAGGTGGGCAGCCCCACGGACATAGAGCTCTGCCAGCGAATCGAGCAGTGTCGAGCAGTCGCGGTCGCCTCGCTGCAAGGTCGGTAGCGCAAGGCCTCCGTTGCTCTCGACCACGGAGGTGAGAATCGGATGCGGGTCGACTTCGACAAAGATGCGCTTGTCATGTGCGAGCAGGCGGCTCATCGTCGTTCGGAAATACCACGGGTCGCGTTCGGTGCGTATCCAATGGTCGGCGTCCAACCGCGCGCCGTCCATGCACTCGCCGGTGACGGAGGAATAGAACGGAATTCGGGATTCACCGGGCCGGACATCGGCGAGCGCCGCCCGCAAACCGGGTACGATCGGATCGACATAGCGACTGTGTGAGGCGTAGTCGACTCTGATCCGCGCCGAACCGATCGACAGCTTCGTCAGTTCCTCTCGCGCGGCCTCGATCGCCCCGCGGGCACCGGATACCACGGTGGAATTCGGCCCGGCCTCGCCCGCCACCCACAACTGCCCCTCGTATTGCGAAACCAGATCGGTTGCCTCGGTGACCGCCAGGTTGAGTACGGCCATCGCACCACGCCCCGAGAGGGTGCTCGCCAGCGCACTACGCCGGCACATGATCGATACCGCGTCATCGAAGGCGATCGCACCCGCAACGTGCGCCGCGGCCACCTCGCCCATGCTCATCCCGGCCACCGCATCGGGTTCAACGCCCCGTTCTCTCCACAGCTCCGTCAGAGCGATTTGCATCGCGAAGAGGGCGGGCTGAGCCAACTCCGTGCGTTCGAGCCAGTTCTGGTTGGTCGACGTGAGCAACTGAATGAGAGACCAATCGACGTGTCGGCGAAACGCCGCCTCACATCTATTGATCGCGGTCCGGAACGCCGGCTCGCGCAATAGCCAGGCACCCATCCCCGTCCACTGCGATCCTTGTCCGCCGAAGAGGAACGTGATTCTCGGCGGGTCTGCTTCGGCTATCCCGCTGGTGATTCCAGCGCCGGTGTAACCGTTGCAGAACTTCTCCGCACTCTCCGAGAGATCGCCGCGATCGCGCACCGCCAGCGCGAGCCGGTGCGAACCTTCCCGCGCCGAAGCGCACCGCTGAAACGGTGGTGCCGGGTCCCGACTTGCCGCCAGCTCGCGCGCGCCGTTCCGAAGGCCGTCCGCGCTGTGTGCGGCAACCGAAACCAGGTGGATAGGTGTGGTTTCACCACTTTCGAGGATCACGTGGCAGTTCGTCCCGCCGAACCCGAATGCACTCACCCCCGCGATAAGGCGCCTTCGGCCATCTCCTCGCCATACTTCCGGCCGCCGAAGCACCCTCAAGCCCCATTCCGCGAACGGAATGTGTGGATTGGCATGCTCGAACTGGCCGGACGCCGGCAGCATTCGATGCCGCATAGCCAGCAACACCTTGATCAGCCCCGCGATCCCGGCCGCCGGCTCCAGGTGCCCGATCACGCTCTTGACCGAACCGATTGGCAGCCTCCGGTCGAGCGCTCGTCCGACGCCGAGCACAGCGCCCAGCGCGCTTGCTTCAATCGGGTCGCCGAGAGCGGTCCCCGTCCCGTGCGCTTCGACGTAGTCGACATCCGACGGCGCGATGCCCGCCCGGCGATACACGTTACGCAGCAAAGATTCCTGAGCCGGCCCGCTCGGTGCGGTCAAGCCATTGGTGAAACCGTCGTGATTCACCGCGCTGCCCTTGATTACGCCATAAATCGGATTGCCATCAGCGAGCGCCTGGTGCAGTGGCTTCAATACGATCAGACCGGCACCCTCGCCGCGGCCATAGCCATCAGCACGCGCATCGAATGCTTTCGACTGCCCGTCCGGCGCGAGCGCCCCGAGCCGCTCGAGCGCGTGCGTCGTATCCCGCGCCAACATCAAACTCACACCGCCAACCAGCGCACTATCGCATTCGCCCGCGCGGATGCTCTGTACTGCAAGATGCACAGCAACCAAAGATGATGAGCATGCGGTATTGACCAGCAAGCTCGGACCACGCGCTCCCAGCGTGTACGACAATCGGGCCGGAATGATTCCAGGATCACCGCCGGACAAGGTGTGTTCGGTCACCAACGCCGGATCAGTACGGATAGCGGCTCCATACTCATTCCACATGGCACCGACGAACACACCGGTTCCGCTGCCCACCAAACCTCTCGCTGGAATACCCGCGTCATCGAGGGCTTCCTTCATCAATTCCAGCATCAATCGTTGCTGCGGATCGATATGCGACGCCTCGCGCGGGGAGATGCCGAAGAATTCTGGATCGAAAGCGTCGATGTCCGTGATGAACCCGCCGCGGGGCGCTCCGGCTTCGCCCCATCGGCCCACCGGCGGCTCGGAGATGGCGTCGACGCCGGTGCTGAGCAGCTCCCAGAATGCCGCGGCGTCGGGTGCGCCCGGGAAGCGACAAGCCAGACCGACGATCGCGATCGGCTGCATCACCACCCCAGCCACATCGACGTCCTCCGGCAGTTCCGTGACTCCTGCCAGCCAGCCCGCCAACGAATCCGGAGTCGGATGCGCCCAGATCTGGGTAAGTGGCACCGGTTGCCCCGTAACCTCGCTCAACTCATTCGCAAGCACTATCAATGTCGATGAATCGAGCCCGTACCGGCTGAACGGTTCACGTCCGTCGACCGAGGTGGGGTCCAGTTGGCGCAGCTCCGCCACTCTGGCGATCAGCCAGTCCCGAATATTCTCCAAAGGCCAGGCCCTCATTTGCGTGGCCACCTCCAACGCAAAATTCCAATTAGCGCATAACCGGCTGCGCCCGCCGCGCAAAGATGAGCACACTACTGTCCTGGGGACGAATAGCTGCGTCTATGCTAAGTGAATGAGAAAATAAGACAGTTGGCGCCGACGAGCTTTCCGATTCGGGCGCGTAACGGATCGCCCAGACATCACAGATCCCGAACAATTCAGAGCACGACACGATAGAGAAAGCATCATACTACTTCGTACGAATACCAGGTTTGCGCCGACGAACTGAACAAACTCCTTGCCGGACGCGCTACGCCGCACCGAAGCCGCGATAAGGACTCAACGGAATGACGGTGAACTCCGACACCCCGGCCGCTGCCATGGGCAACTCGGCCACCATCGCGTTCGCCTGGGCGGTATCGGCGGCCTCGATGATGAAGCAGGCGCCTGCGGTGTCGCCGCGCAACCAGATCTGGCGGACGACGCCGTTCATGTAGAGACCGCGCGCGTGGGCGGTCTCCGCGGGCAGGATCCGCTCAAAGTCCGCGTCGGTGAAGGTTTCAGTGCGGCGGCGGCTGAGGACCATAAATTGCATTGTGACTCCGTATCGTCGGTGTGGATGGACCAGTGTCTCGCCGGATGGGTTCCTCCGGCGGTAGTGCGGCTGCCCCACCGCTGGGATGCGAGGGATAATTGACTCGCCGCTCACTGTGATTTGGGGGACTACTTGCTTACAGTGAGTGCGAGACCCGGGCGTATGGCGTACCAGGGGGCGCTCGATCCCGGGAACCCGTGTCGCGCAGTGAGATTCGAATGAACGACACTCACCAATTCGCGTTGATTGGAGGTGGCATAACCGGACCGGTGTCCGCCGTGTGGCTGCCGGAACCCGGTGACCACGCTCCCCCCATATGCAGGGTGCCATCAACCTCAACGCTAGGATGCGTCCCCCGATATGTCGCCAGTACAAGAAAGACCGACCCCCCAGCGGCCGCTGCCGCGTTGTCGGCCCGATGCCCACGGCGAAAACATACATCAACCTTCATCGCCGATAATCTGAATCGACCGGGCCCATGCGAATGAAGTCGACATCCGCAACCTCCTTACTACCACCCTCCGAAAAGATAAGAAAGTCGGAGTCGAAGTGAATATATTCCTGCGTTACCATATCTTTACGCCAGCCAAACGGGATAAGATGAACAAGATTTCCCCGCTCCTCCACTCGATCTGCAAACTCATGCAGGATGTCCAACCCGCCAGAAAGTGCAGCCAGTACGTCGGGAACCTTACCGCCATAATTCGGAGAGGCGGGCAGCTCGATGTATCCGTCTAAGATTACGTACCCCACTTCTTGCATGGAGATTACACGCTGAACGCTCCGCACTGCACTGCCAACCAAACAGTCATCACCCGGCGCTATTAACAGCTTCAACAGGAGACAATCGAAGAACCTCATTTTCGCGCCAACCCTTGAATGGGGTAAGTCAATTGCGCAAGGGCCCGGATAGATGGGCGCATACTCCAGATATCTGTATCGGCTACCGGTAATATTCACCACCCACCCTCCTTTCTGATGGCTACGCTAAATAGGACCGTCGGATTCATCAAGCAGAAGTGGTTTCTCCATTTCCGGGACCACGGGGCGGACAGTCGACGGGCATATCTGATGCTATTCCTTCGAGCGCATTCGTCATCCGAGAATGCCAGAACTTCCGCCGCATGCGGCGACGAACATGTATAGACCTTAACAGTGGCCGGCGGTTGTCTTTTGCCACCAGCCGCACAACGTTTGGCAATACGCGCAATCAGAACAGCCACCACCGTCAGGCTAACTTCTGCGGCAAAGTCGCTGTACGCTGAGTCCGGCGCGGTCAAACCCAACGGCGTCGGGCGCAGCACCAGCGGCATTATTCAAACCAGTAGTCGAGCCACACCTCTGCAGAGGCACCTTGATTTGCTTTGAAACCGCCGACACCACGTAGGCCAGCGAGTTCCCCGGTGCCCGATCGCGGTACGACGAACCATTCTCCGATAACGACGTCGTCTGCAACAGTGCCCTGGTCTTGCAATAGGAACGTCCCCGTGCGCCCGGCGATCGCGCCGGACACGCGTTCGATGCCGACAAAGCTAGCGTAACCATCCACATCGCCGGATTGCAGAAATTCTACGACGCCATCGCCGGTTATATCGCCGCGAAAGCTCTCCTCAACATGAACACGCGTGATTGCCGGTCCACCCGCGGACGTGGCGTCAGCTGTAATGGCTTCGTATTTCCGTACAGTAATCCACGCTACGGCGCGAGTAGATTCATGTGCCGCACTCATTGTATTCCCCTCATTCGTAGCCGTATGTGTTCCAGTTCGCCAATACTCGTTGCTGTATTTCGATTGGCCATCCGTTTTCAAAGCTGCCTTTCACCGGCCGCCGGCCGCTGGGATAAATGTCGGCGAGCAGACAGTTATAAATCACCTTTCCCGCCTTGAAGCTATGCGCTTCCTCCTCGGACAGATAGACAGCAAGTTGGTCCGACACTGCGGGAGGATAATGGAATTCGCCACGGGCAAGATCCGGGTGAGATCGGGTGGCAAAAGCCCAGACCACTTCGTCGAGCGCGGTAATATCTACATCATCCTCGACGACAAGGATTTTCGGTGCATTGACGGAAGGTTTTCCGGTGAAGATCACTTTCGCGATTCGGTCGACCAGCTCGTGCGAGTCCAGGCCAGTTGCTTCATGCCAGTCCTGGCGTACAGCGAGGGTAAGCCAGTGCACCGCAGCTTCGTAGTTGTACCAGGCCGAGGAGATCGGGAGACTGGCTTCGCGCAGCAGATATAGTATCTCCGCGGCACTGGTGGTTCCGATGATAGTGTGGTCTTCCTCGACGGGCGGCCCCGCCGCGACTGTTGGCTGGATAGCGCCGTCACGATATGTGATCGCTGACACATGAAAAACCTGCTTCAGAGAGGCTTCTGTAGCGTTGTAGCCCGGAAATTCATTAAAAGGCCCCTCCATCACGGTCTCGTCAAGCGAAATATGACCTTCGATAACGATTTCCGCGGTCGCCGGCACCATCAGATCGACCGTCTCGGCCGGGACTACCTCGATGCCTTCACCGAAAAGCGCACCTAAGTAGTGGCTTTCGTCTGCGCCCTCTGGGAGAGGCATTCCACCAACCCAGGGCAAGGCTGGCTCGACCCCTATTGCGAGCGCGATCGGCATAGGCTCACCGATCTCAGTCCATTTAGATCGAATGATGCCCAAATGCTGCGGGGCCGGGATCAGGCACGCCAGGGTCTTCTTGTCAGCAATCATCATCCGGTTGATCGACCAGTTCGTCCATGACCCATCTGGCGTCTTCACGATGTTCATTCCATAGGTCTGGATATAACGCCCGCCATCATTGCCATGCAACTGCGGGGTGGGAAATATGAATAGGTCGATATCGTCTCCAAGCAGCACATTCTCTTTGCAAGGCGCCTGCTCGCTATCGACGACAACTGGCGCGATACCTGGTCTCGCCCTGGCAGAGGCCAGCACATCGACGATCTCTTGCCCCGTGGCATCCGCCGGCAGGCCGAGAGCGAGAGCGATTCGGGCGAAGCGGTGCGCCGGCCCTGACAAGGCACCCGGTGCGCCCAACACGCGAAATCCCGTATTCCAGTAATCAGCGATGTTTGTAAACAATGGCGCGGGAGCCTGCAAATCGTAGGTCCGCCGGATGATGGCACCTATTTCCAAGTTCCAATCTACCTCGGCATCAATCTGTTGAATCTCGCCAATACGATCCAGTTCGGCGATGAATTCACGGAGACTCTTTAAATGACTCATGGCATCCACTACTTTCATTCGCCCCAGCGGGGCATATTTAAAACTTCGACATCCAATAGATCCAGTGCCCTCCCGACACTGTGATCGATCAATTGTTCCACGCTGTCCGGACGCAGATAGAAGGCAGGCACTGGTGGCATCACGATGCCACCCATTTCGGTAACTGCTGTCATCGCCCGCAAATGCCCTAACGTAAACGGCGTCTCACGTACCATCAACACAAGGCGCCGACGCTCCTTCAACGTCACGTCGGCCGCGCGAGTGAGCAAATTGTCACCATTTCCGTAGGCGATTGAGGACAAAGTGCGGATAGAGCAAGGTGCCACCAGCATTCCCGCGGTGCGGAATGAACCCGACGCAATTGCGGCACCTATATCGGCCGGTCGATACACGACGTCAGCCAGCGCAGCTAGTTCCTTCGCGCTGACCTCGGATTCGTATCGTCGCGTCTGCTGACCGGCTGCTGTGACAACAAGATGGGTCTGCACGCCAGCCTCGCGGGCTAATTTGAGAGCCCGGACACCATAGGCAAAGCCGGTGGCGCCGCTGATGCCGACAACCAGCCGCGTAGGCGGCTTACATGAATCTTCTAACACGTTCGCATACTCTATCCGCTGTTTGCTGACCACTCTTTGTCCATACGCGCACGGCATTTTTCCACACACGTAAGCAACTACATTTCAAGCGAAGTGTTTCGGGAGCAATCCGAGCACGCTCATTGCATGGCAAGAATCGTTAATCTTGCCTCGCCTCGTATGGGCATCCACCGAACCCGAACTGGATATCCGGATAATAGTCGAGGACTATGTGGTATATCTTCGTAGCACAACCTGGCGGTGGTGCTGCTACTTGCGACTGAAAGGAGCTCCTCGGCGATTTACTCGTCGTACGCAACCGTGCAGCGCCGTGTTAATTCATCGATGCTGTCCCGATCGAGACGGCGGCAGAGGTCGTAGTCAGTGCTCTAGTCGAGCCAAGACTATCATCGGCGTACGATTTGCCGCAGGGATATAAAAGAATCGTCGAGGACGCACAGGAAGACGGTGCGTCTATTATTATTAATTCTCGTTCTCGTTCTCGAAGAATTCTGTCAGGTGATCATCTCCAGTTGTCGCCGCCACCATATCCATCCCCATAACCGACAGAAAGAATTGTAGTGGCCCGCTGACACTTTCGGGCGTCAGCAATCCGGCGAGACGTCCGGCCGTCCCGGTAAGGGACGAAGGCACGTGCGTAATCCGCACAGGACGACCGGCGGCGGAGAATGCGGCTTCAGCGATCTGGTTATGAGAAAGTACGTCCGGCCCGCCGATCTCAATGTCGGCCGCAGGGTCCGCAGAGACTGTGGTAACACAGAACTGGGCCAGATCAGCACCGGAGATCGGATTTATCCGGCGACTGCCGTCGCCGATGAGGTACACGCGTCCCTTCTGCGCCATCGTCAGGAATTCACGCATGTCCGAGAAATAACCCGTGGGACGAATAACGGTCCCCCTCACCGGCGAGGCGCGTAGTTCGTCGACGAAACGTTCCTTCGCCGACGCCAGACTGAGGCGATCGCGCAGCTCACGTCCGTGCAGCACAGAGATGTAAACGAACCTCGAAACCCCCGCCTTCTCGGACTCTCGCAGGAGTGCTAGATTCCCGCCATAGTCGACCTGGTCGTAACCTACTCCGTCACGCTGACGGGTGATGCCGATGCTGGAAAATACGGTGTCCACTCCGTCAGCTATGCCGTGCAACGTATCGGCGTCCGTGACCTGACCAACAAACACTTCGTCCACGTCGGGGAGAGTCTCCGCCTGTTCCGGCCGGCGCACGAGCACACGCACCCAGCAGCCATGCTGCTTGAGAGCCGCGACCAAGTGCCGCCCCAAGTAGCCTGTCGCGCCAGCGACCAAAACCCGTGTCATTGGCTGCATCGGTTGATTATTCGCGTTCTGGAAGTGAGGATTCGACATCGCTTACTGACCGTTTCTGTGTGGTTGTTGTTTGTCAGGTGAAGTGCCCCACAGCCCGGCAAGGAGCCGCCGGACCTCTGTCGGATCGTGGTGTGGGCGTGCCGGCGCGTTCCAGCCAGCCAGTACCCACCGGTCGGCAGCAGCCAGTACACCGGCCGTGGCTGCCTCGATAAGAGAACGGTTGATGTCGGTGCGAATTACGCCCAAACGAACACCGTCAGCGACCAAAACGCGCACCCATTCGGCAGTCGCGAGCGAGTCAGGAGGCAGGTGTCTGGCGAGGGCCCGGTCATCCGGGTACTCAGCCAGATGCTGAACCAACCGGTCCGACGCGGCTGCGAGTTCGGCCCAAAAGCGAGTTGTGTCAGTCGCTGGTGCCCATCGCCCGAGAACGAGTGTAAGCCGCGCGACTAGGTCGTTCAACACAGTCTGCAGGAGATCATTACGATCATCAAAGTACTGGTAGGCGGTGGTTTTTGAGATTCCCGCTGCCGAAATAATCTTGTTGTAGGACGCACTCTCCAAGCCATCGGCAGCGAAGGCCCTGCGCGCGACGGCCAAGATGCTTTCGCGTCGCTCCGGAGCTAGTCGTTCGAATCGAGGCAAAGGCATGTACCGATGGTACACACCATCAGTACACTCGTGTCAAGGGAGCAAGTGCCCGGCCGACTCAGCGTCCGTTGGCCGCACAATCAACAGATGAACAGGACCGATCGCTCGCGGGCGAGTGCTCGTTGAGTGACTTGCGAATGTCGATCGGTGCGTCGGCTACCAAAATGTCGCAGATCCAGCCGTGCAGCTATGGCGGAGTTCACGTTCGCCTCTGATCCGCCGCAGGAGTACCGATGAGCGGACACCGTGAGCGCTCGCGGAGTTTGTGGTCGCGGCAACTACAGCGATCGGCCCCGCTTCTGCTGCCTTGACGCTTGTGCGCACGGGGCGGAGCCACCCAGCTTGCACTGCAACGGGAGGATCCGGTTGATGTCGCATTTGTTCAGTACCAGACGCGGCGCCGACAACGGGAATGCTCCACTATCGCAGTGAAACTCCGTTCGTCGGATGTTCGAATGATGCGCTCACGTTCTACCTCTGCACTTCCGGCGCGAAAATTGGTACCAGACTCGCCGCCCACGACAGAGCGGTTCGCACGAGTTCTGCACGTCAAGGATTCTGCCGTCATGGTGATTAACGGAAACGCCCGAGGCAGATCTCTACCCGCCGAACCACTGTAGCAGTCCGTCTTTTCGACCATAGTGTCATCCGCAGAGGCATATGAATTGCTATCTTACTCGGCATCAGCAGGTGCGTGGTCACCCATTCCCGTTCATGCCGACTTCAGCCCTACTCGTCATTGGGCCTCGTCATTGGGCCTACTCAATGCCCTATCGGCGATCGGTGAACAATGTCATCTCACACAGAATACTCGCCGCCCGGCGAGGGTCTCCGTCCGTTTCGCGGCTGGTTAGGAGCCCGCGAATCGGTCGAACCGGCGCAGTGACTCCACACTTGCCGATCGCGCGCAAGGCAGCCCTCGCTCCTCAAGTGGTCCGCCTGAAACGAGTGATGCGGAAGCTCACATCCGTACCCAGAGAACCGCCGGAACATTAGTTCAACGGGTCTCGCGGAGTTCTTCTGTGGATATCAGTCCCGCTTCGGCAGTACGACGGAGGAACTCGGCAATCAACTCGAGCTCTCCTTCGGTGTAGTCCTCGCACAATTGGTCAAGTCGCTTACTCATGCCACTGAAGGTCCTGTATAGCTCGCCGTTGCGTTCACGGATCGCCCGGACCATTACCGCGCGACGATCCGAATACTCTGGATCTCGTTCACGTACTACCCAGCCGCCGCGCTCGAGTCGGTCGAGCACTCCCGTCAGGGTAGCGGGATGGAGGCCTGTGCGACGCGCCAAGTCTGTTGGCGACATGGGGCCTTGCCCGTTGAGTAGATCGAGACAAGTCCAATCTGCATCTTTGAGTTCAACCTTGCTGCTCATGCGCCGATTGAGAAGAGACATTTGAGTGTTGAGCACTCGCAGTGCTTCCTTGAGCATGTTGATTCGTTGTCGGCGGGTTCGAGCTGAGGCTCTGTCCGTACTCACGCGCTTATGTCTCCCATAGCTGATGATCTATAGCATATGTGCGAGAACAGGGCGACGTTGACCGATCGCCCTGCTATTCTGCATCCGCGTGCCTGCCAACGTAGGGCATCGAGATTTGTTGCATAAGGTTTCCGGAGACTAGCATTTCGCTACGGCAGGTACGAGCTGATCGAGGGGTGCTCCATGGCGAAGAAGGTCATCGTCGAGCTGGTGGACGACTACGACGGGAAGTCCAAGGCCGACGAGACAGTGCGCTTCAGCCTCGACGGCGTGGAGTACGAAGTCGACCTGTCGTTGAAAAACGCGGGCAAGCTGCGCGCAGCGTTCGAGCCGTGGACAGAGCCTGCTCGGCGAATCGGACGAATCCCGCGCAGCAAGAGCAAGACGACTGAAACCCGGCCCGCTGCCGACAAGCAGCAGACAGCGACGATTCGGGATTGGGCTCGTGAGAACGGGTATGAAGTATCCAGGCGCGGGCGGATTCACAAAGACATCATCGAGGCTTACCACAAGGCCCGCTAGAAGCTCCGGCACCTCAGTCCGGATGCCGGCCTGAACCGGTCATAGTCAGTCGCCTGGCGACGAACGCATGCCCCCCACGCACAATTTGGCGTCACTGGTGACACATTCGGCGTCGGTGTGTTTGAGCGCACTCAACCACGCGAAGGGCGACCAATGACAACCCTCTGTCACTTGCGCACTCTTCCGGCACGGGTGCCGGATCTCGGTGCCACCGTTCGATATTCCGGCCCCCGCATGCCGGGGGTGGTGCGTGTGAACCCACCCAGACCCGCTGCAGCAGCTGATCCACGGCCCGCACTCCCTACCGCCGCTGCCGGTCTCCGCGCCCGACGCCGACCTGACTATCGGGACGGTCACGGTCGGTGAAAGCCGGGCGGGTCCCAGGCGGCAAGGTCTTTTCCGCGCTGGGCTGTGAGACCGGGCGACCGGCTTGGGCTGCGCTGCGCCGACCACGGCGTGCTCGTCGCCTCTGCCGATCCCGATGGCCCGATCTTGATGCGCGATGGGTTCATTCGCATCCCAATCCCAGCGGCGCCGAGTGCATCTGTTCATCGGCGACAGCGTCCTTCTGCTCGGCACACGAACTCGCAATCGCTTGGTCATCGTCACGCCCGCGGCAATGGAGGCGTTGTCCGCTCCCGGCGTGGCACTGCTGGAGCGGCCACACCGATCACCACCAACACATCACCAGCAGCGTCCACGGAAGCGGTGGCGGCCGCGCGAGTCCTGCTGTTGCAGATGGGGTTCAGCCTCGCCGATCTCGTCGGCACCACCGCGCTCGTTCCGACCTTCGCCGACGGGGTCCCGCAGCAGGTGCGTGCCACGCTGAGTCCCGGCACCTTGCGGACCTACGAGGCGCATCTGCGGCGACTGGAGACACAGTGGGCAATGCGGCTCCTGGACGAGCCGACCCAAGCAGACCTCGAGGACGTGGCCCGTGCCGTACAAGACCGCGCCCGCGCCAAGCTGAACTCATCTGCGCACGTGACCCGGCCCGCCGCCGCGATACGAGCGAAGTCGCGCAGGTACTGACACTGCGCTACTCCGAAGGACTCAATGCCACCGAAATCGCAAGCGAACGCACCGCAGCCGGTCTCCGGTCAGCAGAATCCTCGCCTATGCCAACACGATCGAAATTCCGACCGCATGAATCACAAATAAGAGAAAGCAGTGCTGCAAACTGCCAAAACCCAGCGTTCGATTACCCGCGACTAATTCGGGCTCATGGGATCAGGGGAATCGAACCCCTAACCCCTGCCTCACAAAAGTCGAGCTAAGGCGGCCGATACAACGTCTCCGCCCGTAGCAACAGGAATTTCACGAGACTTCGCGCAATTTTCCGGCACGAACGATACCTGTTCCCTGCTGACGCCGTCAACATCCCATCCCTGTTACTGACGGCGTCAGCAAACCAATCGACCACACTCACAGGTCCAGGTAGGGGCATTGCATTCGAGCGAGCCGACGCTCGACGCGCGCACTTCACGGACTCATACAGATAACGAGTACGCACCCCCTATCAAGGTTGTGTGATGTGCGCCACATCTCCGGCGCAGACGAGGAGGTACCTGCCCGATGCGTGACACAACCGTGCGTTTTACCTATCGACAGGCTCCGGTTGGAGGTGTTCGATGGACGCAACCATCTCGATACCGCCTACGAGCAGAGACGTTGTTGCGCACCTGCGATCTTCCCGCGCAGCGGCGGTCGGAGGGAATCGGAGCCTCATGAGCGTCGATATATCTTGTCCCTCTTGCGGTTACGACGATTGCGTGCAGAGCGTTCCTGCGATCCGCGCTTCGGGGACCTCGACGGTTTATGGCACCGACTACTACTCCGGTGTCGGTGTGAGTTCGTCGGGTCTGGTGCCGGTGATGGGCTCCTCGCTCGTTGAGCGAACCCAGTCCAGTTATCTCGCAGAATCACTCGCGCCCGAGCCTGAATTCCGGGGTGCTGGGCGCCTCACGGTCCTGGCTTTGGTCTTAGGGGTGCCTGCCGGAGTAAATCTCCTCATAGCGGTGGTGGTGCTGCTCAAACCGCATCCTGACATCTCGACTGCCGCGATCGTGGTTGGGATGTTCGGTTTTGCGCTTTTCCTTGCGATTCCGTCGTTGCTGATTCTGTGGTTCGCGTTCCGGAGGCTACGACGGTCGGCCCGGATCCGCCGCGGGGCTCCCGCGGCGTATGCGGTGTGGCGGGCCGGGGTGTACTGCCACCGATGTGGCATGTGCTTTTGGCCCTTCGCGCCCGCCGCCGGGATCCCGGTGCGACATCCGGTCCCTCCAGGCGGTTTCCAGGGGATCGTCTGGAACGCCGGGGGTTACCTCAACGACGCGTGATCTCTCCCGATACAGGGTCGTAGACCCCTTCCACCGTAGGGGCGGGCGGAGTTCGCTTGCGGACCCTCCGTTCGGTGATCCCCTCGGCGGTCTATCTCTGAACATCGGTTACGGCGATTGTTCTGCCGATCCGGCGGACCGTTGCGGCTCGTTAAGCCTCTGCTCGCTCTCACGATGTGCCGTCTGCACGCCTGGTTCAGGCTTTTCCTGCCCGGCGGCAAGTAGTTGGCGCGCGCCCTTGAGGCTGATTTCGAGTAGTTCGGCGATCTCGTCGGTGCTACATCCGTGCTCGTTCATGCGCGCCACGGCCGCAGCCTGCCTGGTGTGATGTACCGCGATTTCGGCTGCGGCGGTCTGTTCGAGGTGGCGGATCTTGTCGTGCAACGCTCGGATGCGGCGGTCGCGGCGTTGTTCGATCGTTGAAATCGCTTGCCACTGTGACCAATACTCCCGCACCGCGTCGCTGACATTCTGTTCGCGGCGACGTTCGACCGCGCGGCGGCGATCCATCACTTCCCGCGAATGATGTAGCCGCGCAGCAAGTTCACCAGCGTCTTGCCCGTGTGCGCTTCTGCTCGTTCGGCGGTCGTTCATGTCGGGATCTCCCAAATTCTGGGTGAGATCAACCGCGCCTCGCAGCTCAACAATACGCCCAACCCCGGCGACCGAGCACCGTCTCCGCTGCAGAGGCGACGTCAGCCGTCAGCTCCCGTTACCCCTCGTCTCTCTCTTCTGCGCTGCCCCCTGCTGTCGAAAGGAGTCCCCGTGACCGAAAGCCCGTTCACCGATGTCGCTGATGTCGCGTCGATGGTGTCTCGGTGTTTGTCCGATCTCGAGCCGGTGTTCGAGCAGATCGACTGGGCCGAGGACGAAATCGCCCGCGCGCAACGACGCCACCCGCGCCACCGCAACACCCTCTACCACTCGTTCGCGTTGTTGATGCCGACCCATGAGCGGATGCGTCAGGAATTCGTGTTCCGGTCGCACTGCCGTGAACTGCTCGACCGCGTCGCCGCAGGCTTGTCTCCGGTGCCGGGGACCGCGGCCGAGGTCGCGCTCGTGGTCATGCAGGCCAGCCAAAAGGCCCCGCTCAACACCGCTGGATTCGGCCTCTACGTGCGCATGTGGATCCAGGCCGGATTCCCCGACTTGGAATCGGTCACCGGCTCGCACGAGCACTACGAGGCAATCGCGAAGTCCCGCATCGACGATCTCGAAGCCGAGACACGCACCCGCCTGTCCGTCGCCGACCGCGTGCTGCGGTCCGTCCAGTGCCCGGGCCGCCACCACGGCCAACCGGCCGACGACTGCGAATACGCCCGTCGCAGCCTGGCCGCCTGAGCGAAGCTCGCAGGCCCCATCGGGTGCTCGCCATTGCTCTTGTTTGCCCTGTTCCTGTCCGTGTCCCGCGCCGGTCGACTCCCCCTGTCGGCCGGCGCCTTTTCTGTTGTGGAGGGTGTGTGCGTTCATGACCGATCCCATCCTGGGCCCACCGTGCGCGGTCTGTGACGGCGCGGCGTCCGATACGGAGTTGTGCATCGCGAATGCCGCTGTGTGCGAGTCGTGTTGGCAGCAACTGCCCGTTGACCGGCCCGGACTTGCGTACCGATACCGATGACCTGGTGTGCGCGCGGTGCGCGGGCGCGTTGTTCCGGTGCGAGGCCTGCGCCCACCGCGGGAAGGTGTGGAACTACACCTACCGCCCCGACCCCCGCTTCCACGGCACCGGACCGCTATATCTGGGGCTGGAGTTGGAAATCATCGTCCCGGACAACCGTTTCGACACGTGCGCCGGGCTCGCCACCGACCACCTCGGCGACCTCGGATATTTGAAACGCGATTCTTCCATTAGGCCGTCCGGGTTCGAGCTCGTCAGCCACCCAATGTCCTACCGGTACGCGATCGACGCGTTTCCCTGGCCGCTGCTCGAACAGCTGCACCGGCTGGGGTGTGAGGCCGATGCGTCGGTGGGGCTGCATGTGCATGCGAGCCGGGCTGGGTTCGACAACCCGGCGCATGTGTATCGGTGGCTGAAACTCTTGTACCGCAACGAAACAGCGGTCACACGGTTGGCGCGCCGCCGCACGCACTATGCCCAGTTCGACAGCGCCGCCCGTGCGCGTGCCCGCCATACCGCTAAGGGGCCGCAGCACGCGCTTGGGTTGGAGCGGTATCAGGCGATCAATCCGTTGCCGCGCAACACCTTGGAGGTGCGGGTGTTCGCCAGCTCGCTGGATGTGCAGCAGGTGCAGGCCGCGACGGCTTCGCCATCGTCGCCGGCCGCCGCATCATCACCGGACACGGCATGAACGCCCACACCGTCATCGCCAGCTTCACCCGCACCCGAACCGAACACCCCAACGGTCCGGCGTTGTTCCACTCCCGCTACGCCACCCACGGCGCGATCGACCTCGCCAACTGCCATCCCTTCCGGCTCGGCGGCGACGCACGAACAGTGTTGGCGCACAACGGCACTTTGCCCAAGCGGGTGCATCCGCGCGCGTACGACCGGCGCTCGGATACCCGGATCGCGGCCGAGGACTACCTGCCCACTCAACCGTTCGGGCCGATCGACACCGCGGCCGGGGCGCGCGGACTAGCTGGCTGGTTGGGGTCGAGCAAGCTGGTGATCTTGACCGTCGACCCGGCCTACGCCCACACCGCGTACCTGTTCGGTGAGCGCGCGGGGCAGTGGGTGGGCGGGATCTGGTATTCCAACCGCTCCTACCTGCCGCCCGAGCAGCGGTGGCCGGCCCGGCGGCCGACGGCGTGCGGGTACTGCCTGGACCGCGATCTCGAACGCACCAGCCGCTACTGCCGCGGCTGCGGCTGGTGCTTCGGCTGCCAATCCGCTCTTTCCCACTGCACGTGCCTGCCCACCCCGGCCCGGCCGGCTCCGTCCGCGGCCCCCGCACCCGGCTGGACCTGACCCGACCGCCAGGCCCGCTCGACCCGAGCTGCCTGGCACGCCTTTCCTCTTGCGCCCCGCTTCGCGCCGCTGCCCCGGCCCGGAGCGGGGCGCCGTCGTCTCTCCCCCGAATTTCTGGAAGGACGTGAATTCGTATGCCCGCATCCACTCTCACCGATCAGCGGTGCGATGACTGTTCACACCCGATCGACGACAACACCATCGTCACCACCATCGAGGGTGATCATCTGTGCCGTACGTGCGCCGACCGGCTCGACACCTGCGACGACTGCGCCACACCCACGCGAGAAGTCCGCTCCACCGTGCGCGGCACCGAAGTGTGCACGGATTGTTCGATCGGCTGGCGTCGGTGCCGCGATTGCGACCGCTTCGACAGCGACTTGGTCCGTGTCATCGGCCATGGCGAGGTCTGTGACGACTGCGCCGACAGCTACCTGGTGTGCGATGACTGCGGCTCGCGCGCGGACGGGCTCAGCGAGACCGAATCCGGGGCGGATGTGTGCGGGCGCTGCGAGGACGCCGACTACCACCGGTGCGCCGGCTGCGACGTCCTCATCCGCTGCTGGGAGGACTACTGCGACACCTGCGCCAACCAACATCCCGACCACCACGGCGTCCACTCCTACAGCTACAAACCCGAACCCGACTTCCACGGCACCGGACCGCTATACCTCGGACTGGAACTCGAAATCAAAACCCCCCGAGACGTTTTCAACGAAGCCGTCGAGCTCGCCATCGACCGGCTTGGTGACATTGGCTATCTAAAGGAGGATGGAAGTATCCAGCCGTGCGGATACGAGCTTGTGACGCATGAAAGCGCTCGGGGGAGAAAACTTTTCACCAATTCCTGTATTTGCTGACACGACAGTGTCGGCGTTCGAGGGGGTTTCATGACCACCACCACACCCGATTCACCTGATGCTCGACAGCCACCGGATGTCGCCCGTTTGGCTGGTGATGTGCCGGTTGGAATTCCAGCACTCGGGCCCTGGCTACGAGTGATGCGCGAACACCGCGACCTGACCCGCGATCTGGCCGGCCAGTACACACACGTCAGTGCCGCCTATCTCAAGTCGGTCGAGGTTGGTTCGGCGACTCCGCGCCGGGACACACTCGACAAGATCATCACCGGTTACGAACTCTCACCCGCCCAGCGTCGCCACACCATCGACTTGTGGGAACCCGCCGCAGTCCTGGCTCCACTGGACGAGCTGCGTGAGCGTATAGCGATTCCTGGTCGCCGAGGAGAGTTGGCGACATGGGACGCCCGGGCGATTGCCTGTGGCTTCTGCGATCCCCTGTGGAATGTCGTGGCGGGCAACCAGCAGTTCCATAGCCTGTTTCCCGGTCTGGACCAAGCCGAGAACAACCTCGCCATCTGGCGATTCTCCTCGGCTGACGAGTCGTGTCGCCAGGATCCCGACGAGGAGGCCCAGTTCTTCGTGGCGACTCTGCGTGCGGCGTTGGGCCGCTTCCGGGATGCGCCGGTGGGAGCGCGGCTCCTTCGACAGCTCGCCGGCAGTGCCCGATTCGCTGAACTGTGGCGTAGCGGTGTCGAGGTCGCCTACGACGTTGGTCCGTCTCCGCGCCGCTGGGGCGACCGGGATGACCTGGTCACCGTGCAGGTCACCGAGCTCGTCGAGGAACCCGGGGTCCGCTTGTTCTTGGCGTATCGATCGCGCGCTGCCGGGCATCAGGGCGCGGACGACGTTGGGGCACAACCTGCTTCATAGTGTGAGGGAGGTGCTGGTGTGTCGACTGATAAGCATCCAGACACCACAGATTTTGAGGACGCCGCGGATGCAGTGGCGGCCCCGCACGAGCCGACCTACCCGGTCTCTGTCGGCGCTCGCGCTCTGCACAAGTCCGAAGCGTGGTATCTGCGGCAGCTGAAAGCCGGCGCGCTGCCGGGACATCGGGCCGGGCGAACATGGTTTCTCACCGCCGCCGACATCGCCGCCGCCATCGAACACACCGCCACCGCCGCCACGCCACCGCAGCGGCCTACCTCGCCGTCGGCGGCGCAGCACCGTCGCCGCCGGCGGCGACGCCCCGGACCCCCGTGACGGTGTGCGTCACGGGCGGGCGTGGCCCGGAGGGAAGACCGCCAGGTGTCCGCCTGTTCCCTCCCGGGCCACGTTCATGCACTCACCCGCGCCAACTTGGCCCCGCGGGTGTGAGCTGGCCCTGCCACCACCCGACCCGGGGCGGAAACCGCAACTCGGACGCGGTGAACAAGTAGTCGATCGTGTCTCCCGTCCCGGGGTTGGTCATGCGTGCGCCGTAGATGAAGTCGGCGGTAGCGGGGCGGGTGGTCCACAACGCTTCCCATTCCGGCACCCGACTGCAGACCTCGAGCAGCCGCTCGCGCTCACCGTCGGGCATCACACACTCGATCAGTGGCGCGGCACCCCAGATCAGGCCGTGGGCGATCGTGCGCCAGTCCTGCCCGAGTAGCTGCCGCGTCCACGGGTCAGCGACCAGCCACTCGTAGATGCTCACCCCGGCGCGCAAATGCATCAACGACTCACACGCCTGGTTGGCGGCCACGATGCGGCCCATGACCGTGTTGAGGATGAACACCGGCACCGTGATCGCCTCGATAGCGCGAAGCTCCAGATCACAGGGTGCACTGTCGTCGGACCGCAGCCGTCCCTCCCGCGCCGACAGAAGAAGGCGAACGTTGTTGTCCTGGACTTCCAAGGCTGCCAACACTTTTCGAATGTTGTCGTCGACGAGCGGACGCCTCTCGAGTTCTATCTTCTTGATCGTGTCCGCCGCCAGCCCGACCTGCTGGCCCAGCTGGAGCCGGTCCAAACCCAGTTGCTTCCTGCGCTTTTCGATGAACGCGCCGACGTTCCTTAACCTTGCCGGTATTGTCATGGGCTTCCCTCCCCACCGATCGTGTGGCGCCACCGGGCACAAGTTGTCCCCGCTGCAACCGTTGACCCCCTGCACTGTGCCCACAATGCTAGAGCTAGATCGCAAGCGCATACAGGCCGCAACCACACAATCCGGTGTGACTCCGGTCATGAATACACAGGGGTATATACGTTTCGGCTGCCACACCGTCGAGGCATGCCGTCGTGCAACGAATTTGGTTCGAAAGCGCCTACGGCGCAATGCGGGAGGGAATCAAAGAATGAGTCCAGAGCGCCGGGAGTTGTTGTCATCCGACCTCGACCGAGGCTATCGGGTCGCGTCGCAGGTCAGCGATGCCGCTCACCTCATCCAGACCTACGCCGACACCGCCGACGACCTGCAATTGGCGGAATTCGTTCGGCAATTCGCCGTGCAGCTGCGCACCGAATGCATGCTCCGCGACCGCGCCGAATTACTCGCCGCCAAGAAACCGCCCATGTCATGGGCAGAATTCAGCGCTCGCCGCCGCACCGACACCAACGAGCGGCGTTGAAACACCAGTGATCGGTCACGGTCGAATGCGCGCGAACTCTATGAATATTCATATTTCAGATCCGGTCGAGACGATGTCGGGGAGAGACGGAGACAGGCGGGTGAACCGAGTACGCGGCCACACGGACGGCAGACACCCACCCAGACGTACCCGACGCGCCCGCGCCGCGGCGCGGGTAGAGATGCCGGACCTGCACATCTGGTTGGATCAGCTACGCCAGGAGCGGGGCTGGTCACGCGAGATCGCCGCCGCTCGCGCCCGGATCAGCACGGCCTACCTTTTCAAGATCGAGCACGGCCGGTCCGTTCCCACCATCGACACCCTGGCCAGGATCGTACGCGGATACGACCTCGATCCCGCCCAGCGTCGCCACACCTACGACTTGTGGAACCCGCCCCAGCGGCTTGCGGCCGACGACGACCTCCGGCACCAGATCGCGACACCGGAAGTCAACGCCCACCTCGCATATCTGGATGCCGCGCGCATCATCTGCGCCTACACCACTCCCCTATCGACCGTGCTCACCGCCAGCGACCGGCTGTACGACGCACTGCCCGGCCTTCGCCGAGCCAGCAATAACATCGTCTTGTGGTTCTTCCAGCCCGCAGCGCGTGAACTCGTCGTCGACTGGGATGACGAAGCACCTCACGTCGTCGCCGCGCTTCGCGCAGCCATCGGCCCCTACCGAATCAGCCACCATGCTCTGGCGCTGCTGCGCACGCTGGCCGCCAACCCCCGGTTCGCCGAACTCTGGACGACACACCCCACCACAGTCAGCTATGGCCGCCCGCCCGGCAAACCAGTCCTGCTGCGGCACAGCGGTTCTCGCGGTCCGGCCGCAATCTCATTGCAGATCAGCGAATTCCACAGCCCGCACGCCATCCTCGTCGCTTACGCCATCAGCAAAGCCAGCGCGGAATGCATATAACCGTCAGTGTCACAACACTTTCCAAGGCAGAACACCATGCGCGTTTTCATGACCGGAATAGCTCACACCACCGGCGACCCGCGGCCCATCACAGATATCGAACCCATTTCCGCCGAGCCAGGACTGGTCGATGCCCTACATGAGGTCGGACTCGCCACCTACCGGCACGCCCGCGACTCGCCCATCGACATGGCCGCAACCTGCATCGCGGAAACGCTCGACCACTCGCGGACGCCGGCGTCCGGGGTCGACATCCTCATGCTCGCCTCCTCCACCATCGGGTTCGGACAAATCGAAAATACCGAACTCCTGCAACTGAGTGAGCGTTTCGGACTCAGCCACGCCACACCGATCGGGGTCTCGGCCGCCGAATGCGCCAACTTCGGCATCGCCCTGCACCTGGCCCGCGCCCTCGTCGCTTCCGGCGAGGCCCGCACCGTGCTGCTGGTGACCACCGACGCCTGCACCACACCCGAACAGCGCCTGCTCCGTCAAGTCAACTCCGTCGTCAGCGACGGCGCCGCATCCTGCCTCGTCACCGCCGAACCCGCGCGCATCGAAATCCTTACCACCGTCACCGCCACCAATCAGCTGATCCGCGCCGCCACCAACCCCGACACCATCGCCGCGCTCACCCGCCGCACCCTGATCGGCCTCGTCGACAACGCGCTACACCGCGCGAACATCGACCGCACCCAGATCCGCCAGGTGATCACCAACAACATCAACACCGAAGCACTACGGTTCATGACCCTGTCAGCCGGACTCGACCACAACCTCTGCTACGCCGACAACATCGCAGACTTCGCCCACGTGCACTCTGCGGATAACCTGCTCAACCTGCAAAGTTATCTCGAAGACGGCGCCGCACCGGACCAGATCGTCCTCACCATCAGCCACGCCTTCGGCACGTGGGCACTGGCTCCCCTCCGGATCCGGTGACGACCACTACGACCGTCTGCACCGCGCGGCCTCTACAGGAGCGGTCGACGGCGTCCGAGATCGCCTCTACCCGGCGCCGATGGTGGGCGACCTATTTCCAATCCGGAGGTCGGATTCGGTCGGGATCTATGTCTCGCAATCCACGCCACGACGGATGCCGCAATATGCCCGCGTGAGTCCACTCGGTGAAGGCCACCACTCCGACCAATCGAGGATGCACCCACTTCGCCTCCGGTGCAACGGCGCTGTTGACAATCGGGGGCGTATCACGTTGCAACGCAGTCAGTTTCGCATGCAAATCAGCCAGAGCGATCCGGGTGAAGCCGGTTCCGACGTTGCCCGCCCAGATAAGATTCCCATCATGGTCGGGTACGGCCACCAGTAGCGAGCCGATCCGGCCGCAGCGGCTGCCGGCGCCGGGCCGCCAGCCGACCACGATCACCTCCGATATCCGCAGATTCTTGATCTTGGTCCAGGACGGGCTGCGGCGGCCGGGCAGGTAGCGGCCGTCCAGGCGCTTGGCGATCAAGCCCTCCAAACCGAGCTCTTGCGAACGCGCCAGCAGCTGCTGGCCGCGGCCGGTCAGGCGGGGCGATATCCGCCACCGCGGCCCCGGCAACGCCAACTGCTCGAGCAATTCACGACGCCGCAGATAGGACAGCTCGATCAGCGACCGGTCCGCGACATGCAGCAAGTCGAACGCCACGAAGGTCGCCGGAGCCATCGCAGCCATCGCGGCGATCGCCGCCGCGTCGCTTCGATGCATGCGTGATTGCAGGGCTTCGAACGACGGATGCCCCTCGACGAAGGCGACGATTTCGCCGTCGAGCACGAACGGCGGCTGGGCCGCCAAATCCGCCAGCTCGGGCCAGGCGGCCGTGACGTCGTTGCCGTTCCGCGAGACGAGCTGTACGCGGTCGGTGACATAGGCGCCCGCCCGGATACCGTCGTATTTGATCTCGAATGCCCAGCCTTCATCGTCGCTGGGCAACTCCCCCGGCGCCGCCAGCATCGCCGCATATCGCGGCAGCTTGGTCACCGCTGCTTCGCCGCCATCACCGGCTCCTTCGCCGACAATCACCCCAACAGCTAACTTACAGCACCCGACCGAGCGGTCTTCCAGCGCCGAACCCCCGAAAGCCTGCTCGACGCGGCGGCTGTGCAACCTCCCGCAACGGGAATGTCGCATGACACCGGGTACGCGGGTTGTGAATGGTGAAAGTGGGGTGAGTGGTGTGGGCGATGGCGCCAGCACTTACGGTTTGACGAGATGGGGTCACATGGGCTTTCTGTCGGTGTCGACGAACTCGAGGTCGGATTCGCGTTCCCATGTCCAGTGGTTTCCTGGCCACCACACCACGACCCACTCGGTCCCGCGGGTGGGCGGGGTTTTCGACCACACCTGCACGAGTTCGCCAGTGGCGTGGTCGAAGTCAGTGCGGACCACGGCAGCGTGCCCTGTGGGGGCGACATAGCCGATCCGGTCCTCGGTCGCCATGCCAGCGCGCGACTTCAGCCTGATCCGGGTTCGTGGCGCGACGGGCATCGTCAGAGCTTGTCACCCACGCCGCGCTGAGGCCTGGATGGGGGTGGAGAGACCGGGTGTCAGCGGCCAGTTGAAACTGGGTCTGGTCGGAATTTGATGACGGGCCAGGCTTATTGGGCGAGGACGCGGATGCGGAGAAGGTCGAAATTGGCACGTCCGTACATGGCCCTCTTATATGCCTTAATCCGGCAGACGGCTCCTTCGACAGCGCCGCTGTTCCAGGGCAAGGTGAGTCCGTTGCGGACGGCGTCGTAGTCCTTGGGCAGCCCGTCGGCGAAGCCGCGCAACTGCGGGATGCTGCCGGTCTTGGCCTGGTTGATCCAGTCGTCGAGCTGCTGACCGCGGCGGTGGCGCAGCATATCGGCGAAGCCCGTGACCAGCTCTTCGAGCTCGTGCAGGGTGTCGCAGTGGTCGAGTGCGTGATGCAGGTCGGCGAGTTCGTCGGTGGTGAGTTTGTGTCGGGGCCGCATGAACAGGCTGGTGAGCTGGCGTGCGGTGATCGGCGGTTTCGCCGTCCATACCGGCGCCGGGGCGCTGTTCTCGCGCCAGGTGTGGATGAGCCGGCGGACCGAGCGTTCACTGCCTCGGTAGCCGCGCTGGCGTAGCTCACCGAACAGCAGCCGAGCGTTGCTGCAGCCATCTTCCCACCGTCCCGCGAGGTAGGGCACGTGCGGGTCGAGGGCGCTGCCACGCCGCGGGACCGGGGTGAGAAGCTGGTCGGCGGTGTCGGCCAAGCGGTAGCGCCGCACAGTCTTGCTGTCCAGATTCAGGGCCTTCGCGATCGCGGTCGGACCGACGCCCTTGGCGACCAGCGCGTGGATCTCGGCATGGCGTTGCCGGGTAGCCGCTTCTCGCCGTGCCGCTGCCGGGCTCTGGCCCGCCAGCGTCGGGGCGGGTTGGGCGACCGCTGCGTGTTCGTCGTCTTCGCGTAGGCATTTACGGTGCGCGCGAACAACTTTGTCGACCGCGGCGGTCAGATTATGGAGCAAATGCCACCTGTCTGCGATTTGAATCGCTTGCGGCACGCCGCGACTGGCGCCATCAGCATACGGGCCGCCGCGGTCGCGACACACTATGCGAATGCCTGGATGTTGGGCCAGCCAGGCGGCGAGGGTGTCGGAGGTTCGGTCCGGCAGAAGATCGACCGGCCGGTGGGTGCGCATGTCGATCACCACAGTGCCGTAGACGTGGCCGCGGCGGATGGCCCAATCGTCGACACCGACCTCCACCAGCTCACCGACCGCCGGCAGCCGGACCGCCCGCACCAGCCCCAACAACGTTGATCGCGACACCTCCACCGCCAGCTGTCTCGCCATCCTCGCACCTGGCCGACCACCCAGCGCCAGTCCGACCCGCGCCAGCAACTCGGTGACCAGCGGACTGCGCCGCTGATACCGAGCGGCCAAGCCTGGGACCTGCTCGGAGAAGATCCGGCGCTCGCAGTGAGCAGCCTCGCACCGGAACCGGCGCACCATCAGCCGGATCACCACTTCCCGGCCCGAGACGGCCAGGTCCACGATCGTGCGGCGGTAACGGCTGTGCACCACCGACGAATAACACCCACACCGGGTGCAATCAGCCGAAGAACCGCAAGTCGACGCATCGAACACGATGCCCCCGCTCGTCGTCGTTGTGGCCGTGCTGATTTCCATCGGCGCCACCGCCGCCGCCGCCGCCGCGGTGACCGCGACGGGCTCGACGGCGCCTATCTGCCCGGCCGGCGCAGCCCGCTGTGGACCAAGGTCAAGAACCTGCGGTCCCAGGAAGTGGTGATCGTCGGGTGGAACCCCGGCTCCGGCCGCCGCGCCGGGCGTATCGGGTCGCTGGTGCTGGCGCTGCCCCAACGCGGCGGCGACCTCGTCTACGCCGGCAGTGTCGGGACCGGCTTCACCTACGCGATGCTCGCCGACCTGGAAACGAAACTCGCGGCGCTGCACCGCGATACGCCACCGATCAGCAACCCCGAAGGCCTCACCGGCGTGGTCTGGGTAGCGCCCGAACTCGTCGCCGAAGTCGCCTTCATCGAATGGACCATCGACCGGCGGCTGCGCCACCCCACCTGGCGCGGACTGCGACCGGACAAGCCGCCCTGGCAGATCACCACCGACCCACCCGAGGACTGAGACGACCTACCCATTGCTTCACCGGGCGGCCCGACAGTTCTCGAGAGGTCCGGGGCGCTGTGGTGGCCGGTAGGGTCCGCTGCGTGAGCGAGAGCGTGGACCGTCGGATCGAGGCAGCCCAAGCGAGGACGGCCGCCGGGTGGCGGTGGCTGCTGTCGGCGTTCGCGGCGGGTGCCTCGGTGGGTGCGCTGGGTGGGTTGATCGGGTTGGGCGGGGCGGAGTTCCGGCTGCCGCTGCTGATCGGGCTGTTCGGGTTCGCCGCGCTGCAGGCGGTGATTTTGAACAAGGCGATGAGCCTGATCGTGGTGGCCACGGCGCTGCCGGCCCGGCTGTTGGCGATGCCCTACGCAGAAGTCGCCACGCACTGGTCCATCGCGGCGAATCTGCTGGTGGGCAGTCTGATCGGGGCATGGGTGGGGGCGGGCTGGGCCACGGGGATGCGCTCACGCACCCTGTATCGGGTGCTGGCGGGCCTGCTGGTGCTGATCGCTGTGGCCCTGGCCGCCAGTCACCTCGGTCATCTCGGCTGCCTGGGGATGCCGTCACCGGTGCGGGTGGTGGCCGCCGTCGTCGCCGGCGCCGGGATCGGTGTGGTGGCCGCGTTGATGGGTGTGGCCGGTGGTGAGTTGCTGATTCCGACGATCGTGTTGTTGTTCGGTGTCGACATCAAGATCGCCGGGAGCCTGTCGCTGCTGGTGTCGTTGCCGACCATGCTGGTCGCGTTCGCCCGCTATAGCCGCGACCAGAGCTTCCGGGTGCTGGGCGAGAACACCGGATTCGTGGTCGCGATGGCGGTCGGGTCGATCACCGGCACCGTGGTCGGCGGCCTGCTGCTGGGGGTGGTGTCGAGCGCGGTGCTGATCCCGCTGCTGGTAGTGCTGCTGCTGGGCTCCGCGCTCAAAGTCTGGCGCCACGACTGACGAACCCGCCACGGCCCGCCGAGCGGCGGGCGGTACAGGGTCAGCTGCAGCAGTTGGGGTCCAGGACCAGGCACAGCGCGGAGAGGGCGTCGCGGCGGGCCCGGTGGACGACGTTCATGCCGCGCCGCTCCGAGGCGACCAAACCGGCCTTGCGCAAGTGGGACAGATGGTGGCTGACCGTGGATTCCGACAGTCCGACCGCCGCGGCCAGCTCGCCGCTGTTCTCCTGCGCGTCCGGGCTGGTCAGCAGCAGCGACATCAGCTTCACCCGCACCGGTGAGCACGAGCGCGGTAGCTGTCGAGCTCCCCAGGAGCCGGAGTTCAGTGCGGTGGGGTGCGAGGTGTTGGGCAAGATGCCGGAACCGATCGCCATGCACACGAGTACGGCGGTGGTCATGGGCCCGTCGGGGTGCTTTGGCGCGGCGGTGGGATGAAATCGTCGGCAGCCGAATCCCCCATAGCGGGAGGCTACGGCGAGGGCGACTGAAACCGGCGTAATTGGTTGTCCCAGTGCAGGCTTCGGCGATGGGAGATGACCTCAGCGGTCACCGCGATCAGCGCCGCCGCAGCGGCCCAGCCGCTGAGCAGGATGGCGAGTCCGTTGCCGATCCCGTTCACCAGGGATGCATCTGCGGGTCTGGGTGCGCTGGTCGGTGCGCCGTCAGCGGAGAGCCAAACCCGAGTGGGTTCTCCCGGGGCCGCGTCGCAGGGTACAGGGACCGTGGCGGTCTGGCGTTGTCCGTGGTGTACTCATTCCGCCGTCGCCTCGGTGTCCCCGGTTGCGGAGTCGATGTGTGGGTTGTCGGTAATCGTGGCGGTCACAGCGGTTTTCACCGAATCCTCGGCACGGGTGTGGTGGGCGGTGATGGTGGTGGTGGTGGTTGCGAGGATGCATGCCGTGGGCACGAGCAGGAATATCGATGCCGCAATCAGACGGAGGTTCATTTGAATCCGCTCCGACGTGCGCATCAATGGGTTGTCATACCATGGCCGCAGTTGCCAAATATCCATCACGCCTGCACGGTCGCCGATAGGCCATGTGAATCTCTGGAAGTTGTGGTGGTTCATGGTCAGTCGCTGAGCTCGGTGAGCAGGTCGCGGACGTGGTGGTCGAGTTCGTCGCGGATGGCGCGGACGACGGACAAGGGTTGGTCGAGGGGGTCGGGGATGTGCCAGTCGAGGTAGCGTTTGCCGGGGTAGATGGGGCAGGCATCGCCGCAGCCCATGGTGATCACGACGTCGGCGGCGCGGACGACCTCGTCGGTAAGGGGCTTGGGATAGGCATGGCGCAGGACGATGCCTTTCTCCGCGAGGGCCTCGGTGATGATCTGTGGAATGTCGCCGCGAGGTTGTGAGCCGGCGGAGCGGACGGTGACATTGCCATGGGCGTAGTGCTCGAGCAGAGCGGCGGCCATTTGTGAACGGCCCACGTTATGGACGCAGACGAACAGCACCTGCGGGCAGGTGACCTGAGTGAGACCTGCGGCGTTGCCGTGGTCGATGAGCCGGTCGCGAGCGAATCGTGCGGTGAGTGTGGGCAGGTGGACCTTGATCGTGGCATTCGCGGCGAGCAGGCGATAAGTGTCGCGCACGAATTGGGCGACAGTCGGGCGAGCGAAGGTGCCACGGAACTGGTCGGTGAGTTCGTCGACGATGCGGTCGAGTTGCAGGCCGAGTTCTCGTGGTGGCAGGCCACGGGCGGTAGAGGACACGGCGCTCACTGGTCACAACCAGGGCTTTGGGTCGATGGCTCGGTCGGTTCGGTGTCGAACACGTAGCCGAGGCCACGGACGGCACGAATATGGTTGGGGCGCGAACGATTCCGTTCGATCTTACGGCGCAGTCGCAAGACGTGGACATCGACGTTCTTGGGATCGGCATGCTCCGAGTCGCCCCAAAGTTTTTCTAAAAGGTATTCCCGGTCAAGGACGGTTCCCGCGTTGAGCATGAGCGTTTCGAGCAGGTCGTATTCCTTGGGAGGGAGCGCGAACACCTTGCCGCGCACTCGGATTCGATGCGCGGCGCGGTCGAGTTCGACGTCCTGTATGCGTAGCACCTGCGGTGGGGTGGCGGAGCTGCGGTCGATGTGCTGGGTCATCCGAACTTGCCCGTGATGTAGTCCTCGGTTGCCTGCTCGCGGGGGTGTGCGAAGAGGTTCTCGGTGGTGTCCATTTCGACCATCCGTCCCGGTTTTCCGGGTTCGGGGATGGTGAGGAAGGCGGTGTACTGGGAGACCCGGGCGGCCTGCTGCATATTGTGGGTGACGATGACGATCGTGTAATTGTCTTTCAGCTCTTCGATGGTGTCCTCGATGACACTGGTGGCGATCGGGTCCAGCGCCGAGCAGGGCTCATCCATTAGCACCACCTCCGGTTGGACGGCGAGGGTGCGGGCGATACACAGCCGCTGTTGCTGGCCGCCGGAGAGGCTGCCGCCGGGGGTGTGCAGGCGGTCCTTGACCTCTGTCCACAGTCCGGCCTGGCGCAGGCTGCGCTCGACCAGTTCGTCGAAGCCGGTGCCGCGGCGGCGTTTGCGGCCCAGTTGGAGTCCGGCGATGACGTTGTCGTACACGCTCAGCGTCGGGAAGGGGTTGGGACGCTGGAACACCATGCCGACCTTGCGGCGCAACTCGGTCGGGTCCATATCGCCGAGCACGTCTCGCTCGTCGAGCAGGACCCGCCCGGTTGCGCGAGCGGTCGGTACGGTGAGGTGCATGGCGTTGAGGCAGCGCAACAGGGTCGATTTGCCGCAACCGGAAGGTCCGATCAGCGCGGTCACCTGTTTGCGTTCGATGGCCATACTGACGTCCTCGACGACCAGGTGATCACCGTAGAACGCGGTCAGGCTCTCCAGCCGCATGTTTCCCACGATCAATTCCTTTCCTGTTCAGCGCTTGCCGGCGATAGCGGAGCGGCGGGCGATCAGCCGCGCGGCGACGGTGAACAGCAGCACGATCGCGACGAGGGTGAGGGCTCCGGCCCAGGCGCGGGCCTGGGCGGCCTTGAATCCGGTGATGGCATTGCCGAAGATCTGCAGCGACAGCGTCGACATGCGCTTGTCCGGGTTCGTTTCGATGAACAGGTCGTTGCCCAGGGCGGTGAGCAGCAGCGGCGCGGTCTCGCCCATGGCGCGGGCCACGGCGAGCATGACGCCGGTGATGATTCCCGAACTGGCGGTGGGCAATACGACCGAGATGATGGTGCGCGCCTTGGTGACGCCCAGGGCGAGGGCGGCTTCTCGCAGCTCGTGCGAGACCAGCCGCAGCATCTCCTCGGTGGAGCGAATCACCAACGGCAGCATGACAAGTCCGAGTGCGATGCCGCCGGCGATGCCGGAGAACCCGAAGAACACCACCCACACCGCATAGACCAGCGCACCGGTCACGATGGTCGGGATGCCGACGAGCACGTCGGTGAGGAACCGGGTGACACGGGCCAGGCGGCCACCGTATTCCACCAGGTAGATCGCCGCGGATACCCCGACCGGCACTGACAGGACGGTCGCGATGCCGGTGGTGATGAGGCTGCCGATGATGCCGTTGAGGAACCCGCCGCCGGGTGAGCTGGGATTGCCTGGCGGGGTGTGGGTCAGGAATTCCGGGCCGAGGTACTTCAATCCCTGTCCGGCGACATAGACCAGCACCCAGATCAACACGGCCACGGTGGCCGCCATCACCGCAGCGAGGATGACGTACATGGTCAGATCCACGGCACGGCGGCGAGCGGTGCTGGGCAGTTTCGGTGCGGGCGGCGCGGGTCGGGTGGGCGCGGTAGTGGTCATGCGATGTTCTCCCCGGTGCGGCTGACGACGCGCTTGCCGACCACGTTCACCACCAGCGACATCAGCAGCAGGCAGAACGCGACGACGAACAGCGAGTCCAAGTGGAAGGGCTGATTGGCCTCGGTGAACTCGTTGGCGATGACGCTGGGCAGCGTCGCGCCCGAGGACAGCACACTGTGCATGATCGAGAGCACGTTGTTGCCGATTACCATTGTTACAGCGATGGTTTCGCCAAAGGCGCGCCCGAGCCCGAGGATGGAGGCGCCCACTATGCCTGAGCGCGAGCGCGGCAGCACCGCCATGCGCAGCATCTCCCACTTGGTCGCGCCCAGCCCGAGTGCTGCCTCCTTCTCCGCGGTGGGGGCGGTGTCGAAAACCTCGCGGCAGATCGCGGTCACGATGGGCAGCACCATGATCGAGAGCACGATCCCGGCGGCGAAGACCGAGTAGCCGAAGAACGGGCCGCGAAATGCCCAGCCAATCACCGGGATTCCCGACAGTGCGGTGAGTTTCTCGCCCACGGGGTGGATGAACGGAATGAGGGCGAACACGCCCCAGAACCCGTAGACGACGCTGGGGATCGCGGCGAGCAGATCCACCAGCGACGACAACGGTTTCCGCAACACCGCGGGGGCGAGGTTGGTGATGTAGAGCGCGACCGCGACCGACGCCGGAACCGCGATCAGCATGGCCAGCAGCGAGGTGACCAGCGTGCCGATCACAAACTGCAGCACCCCGTACGGGTTGGGGTCGGTGGCGGTGGCGGAAGCCTCCGACGGCGCCCACCGGGTCGAGGACAGAAAGCTCCCCGGCCCGTAGTGGGTGATCGCCGGCCAGGCCTTCGCCAGCAGGAACACCGCGGTGGCGACCAGCACGGCGATCACCGCCCATGCGGCCAGGGCCATCAGCCGGGCGAACAGCGCATCACCGAATCTGCCGGGTCCGGGCCGTATGCCCCTGATCTTCAGGGGCGCTTCCGCGGTCACGCGTCTCATCTCCTTGTCGGGGTACAGCGATCAGGACGCGAGCGGCGCGCCGTTGAGGGTGATCTTCTTGACCTGGTTGACCGCCAGCTGCTGCAGGTCCTTGCCCAGCGGGGCGTAGTTGACATCGGCGGCCTGGTCCTGGCCGGTGCTCAGGGTCCAGGACAGGAAGTTCACCAGGGCCTTGGCGTGGGCGGAGTCGGTCTGGTTCTGGTACACCAGCGCGTAGGTGGTGCCGGTGATGGGGAAGGCATTGGCGTCTGGGCCGTCGGTGAGGCTCGTGCGCAGGTCGGCAGGGTAGGTGATGCCGTCGGTGCCCTTGGTGATGGTGGCGATGCAGGGCTGAACGAAGTTGCCCGCCTTGTTCTTCACCTGTCCGTAGTTCAGATTCTGCGCCAGCGCGTAGGCCAGCTCGACGTAGCCGATGGCGCCTTCGGTCTGGTTGACCACGCCGGAGACGCCTTCGTTGCCCTTGCCGCCGAGGCCGACCGGCCAGGCGATGTCCTTGCCGAAGCTCTTGTCCGCGCCGCCGAGGGTGGAGACCCAGGTCGGGCTCTCCTTGGTCAGGTAGTCGGTCCACACGGCCGTGGTGCCCGAGCCGTCGGAGCGGTGCGCCACGGCGATCGGCTCGTCGGGCAGTGCGGTGCCCGGGTTGAGGGCGGTCAGCGCCGCGTCGTTCCACTTGGTGATCTTGCCCGCGAAGATCTTGCCGAGGGTGTCACCGTCGAACTTCAGGCCGGTCTTGACGCCCTTGACGTTGTAGGTCGGGATCACCGCACCGAGTGTGAGCGGGATGTGCAGGATCGGGCCGTTCTTGGCCTTGGCCAGCTCGTCGTCCTTCATAGGGGTGTCCGACGCGCCGAAATCGACTGTATCGGCGCTGATCTGCTGCACACCGCCACCGGAGCCGATGGACTGGTAGGCGACCTGCACGCCCTCCGACGAGTAGTTCTTGGTCCACACCGACATCACCGGCGCGACGAAGGTCGAGCCCGCCCCCGACAGCGTGGAGGCCCCGCCGTCCAGCTTGGCGATGGCGCGCTGATAACCCGGCTTGGCCGCCGCGGCCTGCCCGCAGATCTGCCCGGCCTGCGCCTCTTGGGTGGTGTTGCCTCCCCCCACATCGCTGGTACTGCCACAGGCGGCCAAGCCGGTGGCCGTCAACGCGACGACCGCGGCGGTAATGGACTTGCGGAACATTGACACTCCTCATCGGTGCGATGCCGTATGCATCGGTGTCAATATCGAAATTGGTGAAAGTGAATGTCCAGTCGCCGCGAAGTGAACCTGCAGTGAACAGATCGATTACGATCTATATAGACGCCTATCAATATACGCATTCCACTCCATCCTCCCCGCGGAGGATGGAGTGGAATCGCGTGATTAGGTTTGACGTCACGATAATGCTCAGCGATCATTGAGTCAATGAACCCTGGCAAAACTTGGACCATAGAGCGGCGGGCGGCCGTGCACGCCGCCCTCGGTGATTCCACCCGCCTGCGGATCGTGGATGCGCTGACAACCGGTGACCTATCCTCGTCGGAATTGAGCGCCCAGCTGTCGGTACCGACCAATCTGCTGGCCCATCACGTGCAGACACTCGAGCGTGCGGGGCTGGTGCGCCGGGTGCGCTCCGAAGGGGACCGTCGGCGTGGCTATCTGCAGCTGATCCCAGGGTTTGCCGATCAATTGCTTATTGGCCGCTCGGTGGCCGCAGCGCGGGTGGTTTTCGTGTGCAGCCGCAACACAGCCCGGTCGCAGCTCGCTGCCGCGGCATGGGCGCAACACAGCCGGATCCCCGCGACGTCGGCGGGTACCCATCCCGCCGACCACGTGCACCCTGGGGCCCTGGCGGCCGCTCGTCGGCACGGAATCGCGATCCGGCCCCGGGCTCCCCAGGGGATGGACGGCCTGCTGCGAAACGGCGACATCGTTATTGCGGTGTGCGACAACGCACATGAAGAACTGGACTCCAGCATGACGCGGTTGCACTGGTCGATTCCAGATCCCGTGCCGATGGGTGCCGAGGCCGCCTTCGATCGCGCACTCGAAGACATCCTCGACCGCATCGACCGCATCGCGCCCACCATCGCGGCGGAATCGACCGACGAGCCACCGGCGTAAGCGAGCGGGCGTCGGCAGTACCATGACGACCGGTAAGAGTTCACCAGCTATTCGCTTGAACCAGTCTCCGGCACCGGCCAAAGTCGATGTGTATCGAACTCGTCTGACTGGAGTCGGCCATGCCCGGAAGTTCCGCCGTCCAACCGGGTCACCTACGTGGTGACCTTTCCATCGACCAGCAACTGGCCCTGAAGTCCGCCGCGAAGCGGCTGCAGACCGAGTTCACCGACAGCTTCGGCGTGGAGACCGTCGAACGGTTCCTGCACTCCTCCTACGACCAGTTCGCCAGCCGGGCCACCGTCGTAAACTTCCTCCCCTTGCTTGCGGAACGCTTTGCCCGGCAACGACTTCGAGCGCTCGCGCGGGTCGAGGGAAAAATCAGCGATGGCAAGCCCACGGTGCTGTTCCTGTGCACCCACAACGCGGGCCGCTCCCAAATGGCACTGGGCTACTTCACCCAGCTGGTAGGAGACCAGGCGGTGGCCTGGTCGGGCGGTTCCGAACCGGGCAACGAGATCAACCCCGCCGCCGTCGCGGCCATGGCCGAGATCGACATCGACATCTCCGGTGAGTTCCCCAAGCCGTGGACCGAGGAGATCGTGCACGCCGCCGACGTCATCGTCACCATGGGCTGCGGCGATGCCTGCCCGGTGTACCCGGGCCGCCGCTACCAGGAGTGGGCCATCGACGACCCCGCCGGACTCGACGTCACTGCCGTGCGTGCCATCCGCGCCGATATCGAAGAGCACGTCCGGCGCCTGCTGCTCGATCTCGAAATCACCCCCGTTGCTTAACTGTTGCGCCGCGGGCCCCCGGGCCGTAACTCCAGGAGACCCCTCGTGACCGCTCGGCACCTCATCGCGATCGGCGGCAGCGACGCCGGTATCAGCGCGGCACTGCGCGCTCGTGAACTCGATCCCGCCACCGAGGTGACCGTCCTGGTCGCCGACAACTACCCGAACTTCTCCATCTGCGGCATCCCCTACTACGTCTCCGGCGAAGTCGCCCACTGGCGCAACCTCGCCCACCGCACCGCCGACGACCTCGTCGCCACCGGCATGACCGTGCTCACCGGCACCTGCGCCACCCACATCGACCCGGCCGGACAGGTGCTGACCGTCCTCGACGCCAGCGGGCAGACCCGTCAGCTCGACTATGACGCCCTGGTCGTCGGGACCGGCGCGGTATCGGTGCGTCCGCCGATCACCGGACTCGATGCCCTCGGTCCCGTCGACGGGGTGCACTTGCTGCACTCCATGGGCGACACCTTCGCCGTCATGAACACCCTCGAAACCCGGAACCCCCGGCACGCGATCATCATCGGCGCGGGCTATATCGGCCTGGAGATGGCCGAGGGGCTCACCGCACGCGGAATCACGGTGACGCAGATCGAGGCGCTGCCCGAGGTGCTGCCCACCGTCGACCGCGAACTGGGTGCGCTCGTACACGCCGAACTCGAGAATCACGGCGTCGAGGTCGTCACCGGCGCCAGCATCACCGCCGTCGAGCGCGACAGTGCCACCGGCGAGCTCGTGGTTAGCGCCTGCCGTGGCCCCGAAACCTTCACCTGCACCGTCGATCTCGTGCTCGTCGTGGTCGGCGTGCGCCCCGACACCGAACTCGCCGCTGCCGCAGGAGTCGAACTGGGTCAGCGCGGTGCCATCGTGGTCGACGAATCGATGCGCACCAGCCTCCCCGGCATCTTCGCCGCCGGTGACTGCGCCGTCACCCACCACCGCCTGCTCGGCACCACCTGGCTGCCGCTGGGCACCACCGCCCACAAACAGGGCCGCGTCGCCGGCGAGAACGCCCTCGGTGGCGATGCCCGCTTCGCCGGCAGTCTCGGCACCCAGGTGGTCAAGGTCTTCGACCTGGTCGCCGCCCGCACCGGACTGCGCGAACACGAAGCCCGCGCGGCCGGACGCGGTTGGCGGCCGGTATCGACGACGTCAACGCCCGATGACCACAAGGCGTATTACCCCGGCGCAACCCGATCACCATTCGCATCACCGGTGATGGCGACACCGGACTGCTGTTGGGTGCCCAACTGATCGGCCGCCGCACCGCAGAGATCGCCAAGCGTGTCGATACCTATGCGGCCGCACTGTTCCACGGCATGACCGTCGATGCCGTCGGTGATCTGGATCTGTCCTACACTCCGCCCTTCGGATCCCCGTGGGACGCTGTACAGATGGCCACACAGGCATGGGTTCGCCAGCACCGGCTGACGATCGAGCGGGCAGCCCTGACCATCTGAAGTCGAGGCTACGGGGCAGTACGCGGCTCGGCCGGCGCCTCAGGGACACTGGGCGAAGGCGTTTTGCTGGGTGCGGTGCCCACCGACACGTTGATTCGCATTGATCACATCGCTGTTGTGGTGCGCGGTGACAGTGCGGCAGCGCCGCTGACGATGTGTCGGACCTGGGTGGAGGCTAGCGCTGCGAGCACGTCGATGCCGATCGGATCGTCGATCTGCGCAGGCACCACGGCGTGGCGGTCGGCGTATTCGGTGACGACCCTGGCGATTTCGGTGATCTCATTAGCGGCGCGACGTTGCAGCAGCGGCGCCGTGGTGTGGGTGGCGGCCACGGAATTGTTGACGAACCAGGCCCACGGCTGGATCCCAGCGCGGCGCAGATCTTCCGGCAACTCCGCCGCTTCCGCAACGGGGGGCGTCTCGGTCAGGGTGACCGGAACGACCTTGGTTTCCTCGGGTGGTTCTGCAAGCGCATCAGCGGGGTGGTGTATCCGCGGCCCTCGCCCATCTGCCGGGTGATCTCGCGATGGTAGGAGCCGGCCGCGTCCAACAACCGCAGCGTATGCCCAGCGGGGGCCGTGTCCATCACCACGAAACGGCGGCGCGACTGGTTCACGATGCGCGAGAAGGACTGGAAGACAGCCACTTCGGTGAGGCACGGGAAGCGCAAGTCCTCCTCGAGGGCGGCGCGGCCGTGCGCGTCGAGCCCGGATCCTTTGGTGGCCAGGACTCGTTCGCGGTAGCGCTGGGTGGCCTCGTCGGGGTCGATGCGCGAGACCTCGAGGGTGGCCCGGCTACCGTGCAGGGTGTCGGCGAGGTGGGCGGCCGGGTCGATGGTGGTCAGCTGCACGTCGTGGCCACGCGCGGCGAGAGCGACCGCCGGCGCGGCGGCGACGGTGGTCTTGCCGACACCGCCCTTGCCCATACGCAGGATAAGCCCGTGATCGGTCGCACGGATCTGGTCCACCAGGTCCGCGAGCGGGGCGTCCGGAGCAGCCGGGAGACGTTCCGGCGCAAGGGTTTCGGTGTCGACCCACGCGGCGGTGAAGAAGCGGTCCAGGGCGGGATACCGACGATGTTGGTAGCGGCGAGTTCGATCCGGTCCTGGGGAAGCTCGGCGAGTCGGCCGGGCAGGGTGGTGAGGGCGGCTCGCTCGCGGCGCTGGATCGCCGCAGCGAGCGGGTCGACGCCGTCGGCGGCGAGCAGCAAGGCGTTGACCCCCAGGAATTGGCTCGTGATGCCGGTGTCGGCAAGTTCGCCATGGGTGCGGGCCAGCTCGCCGAGCGTGGAGGTTTGGGCGCGCGCGACGAGCACCAGGCGGCTGCGCCCCCGGGTCCAGGAGCGCGGCAACGGCTTCGGCGTAGGTGGCGCGCTGACGTTCCAGCCCCGACGGCGGCCCAGAACAGGAGGGGCGCCGTTACCGTTGTCGAGAAACTGAGTCCCCCCGGGGCAGTTGCAGCAACCGGATGGTGTGACCGGTGGAGGCGGGTGTCGAACACGACGTGATCGAACTGCGCGCCGGTGGCGTCGGCAGGGAGCAGACCAGTGAATTCGTTGAACGCGGCGATCTCGGTGGTGCCCGATCCCGACAGCTGTTCGGTGATCGCTTCGATCTCCTTGGCAGCAGCAGGTTCCGGACCGGCCCGACAATGCGTCCCCGGTAGGCAGCGGCGGTCTCATCTGGACCGATCTCGAGCAGCGACAGGCCGGGCACAGCGGCGACGGCGGTGATGGTCGCGCCGACGGTCAGGCCGAAGACGTGGCCGAGGTTGGAGGCCGGATCGGTGCTGACAGCAGCACCCGGCGGCCCCGGCGCGCGAGGGCGATGGCGGCAGCGCAGGCCACGGAGGTCTTGCCGACCCCGCCCTTGCCGGTGAACAGCAGGAAACGGGGTGCGGCGGTGAGGAATCGCGGTGTCACCACTGCGGTCAGCAGCACTCACCGGAGCCGGGCGCACAACACCCGTCGGTCTCCGCTAATCCCAGCAACTGCGTGCCCGCCGGAGGGGCCACGGGTGCCGCGTCGCCGAGACCGGTCCACTTCGAGAGTTCGGCGCGGCTGGGATAGCGGCCGGTGAGCACGGTGGCACCGTTGACCAGCACCAGCGGCAGGCCGTCGGAACCGGAGCGTTCGAGAAAGATGCGGACCGCGTCATTGGTGGCGAACACCATCGGGTCTGCGGCCATATTGTGGCGGGCCACCGTGCCGCCGTGACTGCTCACCCAGTCCAGGTCGGCGGAGAACTCAACCAGGTTTTGGTCGACGTCGGGACCGCAGACACCACTGGAACAGCACAGGGCGGGTTCGAAGATCTCGACGGTGTTCACGACACTCCTCGGTTCAGGCGTTGGCGGGCAGCAGTTCCGCGATGAGTTCCTCGACGCGCTTGCGGATCTCGTCGCGGATCGGGCGCACCGCGTCCACGCCCTTGCCGTTGGGGTCGTCGAGCTTCCAGTCGCGGTAGTCCACGCCGGGGAAGTACGGGCAAGCATCACCGCAGCCCATGGTGATCACCACGGTCGAAGATTCGACCGAGGTGGGGGTGAGGATCTTCGGCTTCTGGTCGGTGATGTCGATGTCCAGCTCGGCCATCGCCTCGACCGCGGCCGGGTTAATCGTCTCGGCGGGCGCGCTGCCTGCCGAGCGGACCTCGATAGCGTCGCCGGCCAAGTGGGTCAGGAACCCCTGGGCCATCTGCGAGCGCCCGGCATTGTGGACGCAGACGAACAGGACACTGGGCTTGTCAGCCATGGAAGACGAACCTTTCGGTGCGGAAGACTATGAGGATGCGGGCTGCGGGCCGGACGACCGCTTCGATTCTGCCAGTGGCTGCGCGGCGGCGGCGTCGCCGAAACGTTTACGCAGGGCGAGCGAGACATACACCAGGCCCACCAGAACCGGCACCTCGATCAGCGGCCCCACCACGCCGGCCAGTGCCTGACCCGAGGAGGCGCCGTAAGTAGCGATGGCGACAGCGATGGCCAGCTCGAAATTGTTGCCCGCCGCCGTGAACGCCATCGTCGTCGTGCGCGCATACCCGAGTCGCATCACCGCGCCGAGCAGATAGCCCCCGCCCCACATGAGCGCGAAGTAAATCAGCAGCGGGATCGCGATGCGCACGACGTCCAGCGGCTGCGAGGTGATCTGCTTGCCCTGCAACGCGAACAGGATGACGATCGTGAACAGCAGGCCGTACAACGCCCACGGCCCGATCCGCGGCAGAAGTGTGGATTCGTACCACTCGCGGCCCTTGACCTTCTCACCCAGGCGGCGGGTCAGGAAGCCCGCCAGCAGCGGGACACCCAGGAAGATGATCACCGATTTCGCGATCTGCCACGGCGAGGTGTCGATCGTGGTCTGCTCCAGTCCCAGCCAGCCCGGCAGCACCGACAGGTAGAACCAGCCCAGCACCGCGAACATCACGACCTGGAATACCGAATTCAGCGCCACCAGCACCGCGGCGGCCTCACGGTCACCACAGGCCAGGTCGTTCCAGATGATCACCATCGCGATGCAGCGCGCGAGACCGACAATGATCAAACCGGTCCGATACTCGGGCAGATCCGGCAACAACAGCCACGCCAGCGCGAACATCAACGCAGGACCGAGTACCCAGTTAAGGACCAGCGACCCCAGCAGCAGCCGCTTATCGCCGGTAACGGAGTCGAGCCGGTCGTAGCGCACCTTCGCCAGGACCGGATACATCATGATCAGCAAGCCGATCGCGATCGGTAGCGAAATACCATCGATCTCGACAGCGCTCAGCGCATCACCCAGACCGGGGATCAGCCTGCCCAACAACAGGCCCGCGAGCATGGCCACACCGATCCACACCGGCAGGAAACGATCCAGCGTCGAGAGCTTGCCGACGACAGTGGGACGATCAACCGTGGTGGTCACGCGCTCACCACCGCGGGCTCGGCCGGAACCTGCAACAATTCCGAAAGTCGTTGGAACGCTCCGGGAACCACCTTGTAGTAGACCCACGACGCGCGGCGTTCGCTGGTCAGCAGCCCGGCCTCGCGCAGCACCTTCAGATGGTGTGAGATGGTCGGCTGCGTGACGTCGATACCGTCGGAGACATCGCATACGCACGCCTCCAGATCGGCCCGGCTCATGATCGCGCTGAGCACCCGCAACCGCACCGGATCCGACAGCGCCTTGAACACCGCGGCCAGTTCGGTCGCGGCGTCGCCGCTGAGCGGCGCGCGCACCAGTGGTGTGACGACACACTGCTGGATCGGCGTCACCGACAATTCTGACTTTGGCATACGTCTATATTGACCACTGTCGATCAATTTGGCAAGTGAACGTCTGGTTACACCTCGACGGGCGCGAGCGTGGACGTGATCGTGGTCATCGGCCGCCGAGCCCGCCTCGACCCGCCGCCCGCGACTGGTAACTCGACGACCCCGCCGGCCTCGGCGTAGACGCAGTGCGTCCCATCCGCGACGAAATCCGCACCCGCGTCGAAAAACTCATCGCCGAACTACTGCCATCCCCCAGCCTGACAACCAGGGGTACAACCACCGCGCAATTCGAAAAGCCGACAGCCCCAAACACCGACACCTATTCGACACGATCTGACGATCTGACATGTCGCCCTACCAGCAGCGGTCCAGACAGCCGAGCGGTGCGGACGGTAGGCCTGCCGGGGGTCTGCGGAGCCAACTTCCGGCGATCGGCGCGCCGGGGCAGATACCGAGTCAGTCGCTCAGCGCGAGCTGGGCCACGGCAGCTTTGGCGGTGCGGCCGACGCCGATGATCGTCGCCGATCCGGGGCCGGTCCAGTCTCCGTATCCGATCAGGTGCAGGCGGGGTTCTTTCATTGCGCGGGTCCCGGCAACGGCGATGGTGCCGTCGTGTTCGCGCAGCCGCAGTGGTCGCAGGTGGGTCAGCGCGGGCCGGAATCCGGTGGCCCACACGATGGCATCGGCGGGCTGAACCTTGTTTCCCCAGGCGATACCGTCGCCGGTGATGCGGTCGAACATCGGCAGCGGGCACAGGACACCGCGGTCGCGGGCCTCGCGCACCTCGGGAACCATGACGATGTCGCCCAGGGAGGCCGGGCCACCGGGATCGGGTTTCCCAGCGGCGATGGCAGCGGCGCGCTCGGATGCGACCCGGAACAGCACACGCCCGTCGACGTCGTCGGGCAGGAACCGGGGTGGCCGAGTCGTGACCCACGTGGTGGCGGCTTCGGTGGAGATCTCGGCGACGAGTTGGGCTGCGGAGTTGCCGCCACCGACGATCACCACCCGGTCGCCGGTGAAGTCCGAGGCTCGGCGGTAGTCGACGGTGTGGAGTTGGCGGCCGGTGAACTCCCGCGCACCCGGGTAGAGCGGCCAGAACGGCTGCTGCCAGGTGCCGGTCGCGCTGATCACCCGACGGGCCCGCCACTGCCGGTCGCCGGCGGAAACGATGAGGTCCTGCGCGTCGCGTGCCGTGCCGGTGACTCGCACGTGCCGTTGGATCTGCAGGTTGTAGCGCTGTTCGTAGGCGGTGAGGTAGTCGACGACGTGGGATGCGGGCGGGAATCCGTCCGGCCAATCCGGCATCGGCCATCCGGGCAGGGACGCGAATTCCGCTGGGGAGAACAGTCGCAGCGACGGCCAGGTATGCGGCCACGCCCCACCGGGGGTGGGCTGGTCGTCGAGGATCACATACCGGTACCCGGCGCGGCGCAGGTAGTAACCGGCAGCGAGTCCAGCTTGCCCGCCGCCGATCACGACCACATCGACGCTGTTCATCGCCCGCTCCTTACAAGTCGGGACGCCGCGGTCGTGTCAGGCGTCGGCGGCGACGGGTTCGCCTGCGCCGGCCAGGGTGTTCTCTGTGATGTCACCTTGGTCGGCCAGCCAGCGCTCGGCGTCGATCGCTGCGGAGCAGCCGGTGCCGGCCGCGGTGATCGCCTGGCGGTAGGTGTGGTCCACGAGGTCACCGGCGGCGAAGACGCCCTCGGCCGAGGTCGCGGTGGTGGGCGACTGGACCTTCACGTAGCCGGCGGCGTCGAGGTCCACCTGGCCCTTGAGGAGTTCGCTGCGCGGATCGTGGCCGATCGCGACGAACACGCCTGTGACGTGCAGGGTGGACTGTTCCCCGGTGACGATGTCGCGCACGACGAGGCCGGTGACGCTGTTCTCGCCCAGTACCTCCACCGGCGCGGCGTTGGTCATGAAGCGAATCTTCTCGTTCGTCTTGGCGCGCTCGAGCATGATTCGGGACGCGCGGAACTCCTCGCGGCGGTGCACGATCGTGACGCTGCGCGCAAACTTCGTCAGGAAGGTGGCCTCCTCCATCGCGGAGTCACCGCCGCCGACCACGACGATGTCCTGGTTGCGGAAGAAGAAGCCGTCGCAGGTGGCACACGCGCTCACGCCGCGTCCGAGCAGGCGCTGCTCGCCGGGGATTCCGAGGTAGCGGGCGGCGGCACCCATCGCGAGGATGACGGCGCGGGCGTAGTAGGTCTCGCCGCCCGCGACGACCTTCTTGACCGGGCCGTCGAGCTCGATTTCCTCGACGTCCTCGGTGCGGATGTCGGCGCCGAAGCGCTTGGCCTGCTCGCGCATCTGCTCCATCAGATCCGGGCCCATGATGCCCTCACGGAAGCCCGGGAAGTTCTCGACCTCGGTGGTGGTCATCAACGAGCCACCGAACTGGGTGCCCTCGAACAGCAGGGGCTCGAGTTCGGCGCGGGCGGCGTACACGCCGGCGGTGTAACCGGCCGGTCCCGAGCCGACGACGATGAGTTCGGAAACGGTCATATCAGTGGTCATGAGATCCTTCTCTGCATTCCGGCAAGGTGGTTCGCCGCGTCGACCGTTGCGCAGGCATAGCCCTCGACAACACCCGGCTCGGTCGACAGCACCGCCGACAACTGGGCCAGCGCGGACGGGATCACCCGGTAGTACACCCAGGTCCCGCGGCGCTCGCAGTCGAGCAGACCGGCCTCCCGCAGCACCTTCAGGTGATGGGAGATCGTCGGCTGGGACAGCTCGAACGCCGGCGAGATATCGCACACACAGCTCTCGCCGCCCGCGCGGCTCGCGATCAGACTCAGTACCCGCAGACGCACCGGATCACCGAGCGCCTTGAACATCCGCGCCAGGTCAGAAGCCCAATCAGAGGTCAACGGCTCCCGCGTAAGCGGCGAGCAACAGGCCTCGACCCCACTCGACGATTGGTTCGGCATACGTCTATATTGACAATTATCGATCCAACTCGTCAAATGAACGGCCGGTGAATCCGGCCACCCCGGAAGGACCCACGCGTGATCAGACCTTCGGTGCTGTTCGTCTGTGTGAAGAACGGCGGCAAGTCCCAGATGGCGGCCGGGTTGATGCGCAAGGCCGCCGGTGACGCGGTCGAGGTGCATTCGGCCGGTACCAAGCCCGGCACCACCGTCAACGCCCTGTCCGCGCAATCGCTTCTCGAGGTGGGCGTGGACATCACCGGCGAGTCTCCGAAGCTGATCGACCCGCGGTTGGTGCGTGATATCGACCTGGTCGTCACTCTCGGCCGCGAGGCCCACCTCGACCCGGTCCCCGGAACCCGGTTCGAGAACTGGGACACCGACGAGCCGTCCGAGCGCGGCATCGACGGCATCGAACGCATGCGCCTGGTTCGCGACGACATCACTGCCCGGGTCGCCCGGCTCGCCGAGCAGCTCACCGGCAGCCCTACCCACCCCTGAGAAAAGGAGCTATCACTGATGACCCGTATCGAGGTTTTCGAGCCCGCACTGTGCTGCAACACCGGAGTGTGCGGCGGCGACGTCGACCAGGCCCTGGTCACCTTCACCGCCGACATGGACTGGATCACCTCCCAGGGCGGTGACATCGCCCGCTACAACCTCGCCAGCGAGCCCCTCGCCTTCGCCGAGCGTGAACCGGTCAAGGCTTTCCTGCAGATCTCCGGCTCCGAGGGGCTGCCGCTGATCCTGGTCGACGGCGTCACCGCCGTCACCGGCCGCTACCCCGACCGCGCCCAGCTTGCCAAGTGGGCCGGTATCGCCCCCGAGCCGGCCGCCGCGCCCGCCGGGAGCCGGATGCTCGGCCTCGCCGACACCACCGCAGCCGAATCCTGCTGCGGCGGCGGCCCGGACAACACCAGCTGCTGCTGAAAGGCCGACCCGTGAAATTCCTCAATGGTGCACCCCGGTTCCTGTTCTTCACCGGCAAGGGCGGGGTCGGGAAGACCTCGATCGCCTGCGCCTCCGCCGTCGCCCTCACCAAGCAGGGCCACAAGGTCCTGCTCGTGAGCACCGATCCCGCCTCCAACGTGGGACAGGTCTTCGGGATGAGCATCGGCAACACCATCACCGAAGTTCCTGCGGTGCCTGGGCTGTCCGCACTCGAGATCGACCCCGAACAGGCTGCGGCCGCCTACCGCGAACGCATCATCGGCCCTGTCCGCGGCCTGCTTCCCGAGAAGGAACTCGCCTCGATCACCGAGCAGCTGTCGGGCTCCTGCACGACCGAGATCGCCTCGTTCAACGAGTTCACCGCGCTGCTCACCGACGAGACGACGATCGCCGGGTTCGACCACGTCCTGTTCGACACCGCCCCCACCGGCCACACGATTCGCCTGCTGCAGCTGCCCGGATCGTGGACCGAGTTCCTCGACGACGGCAAGGGCGACGCCTCCTGCCTCGGTCCGCTGTCGGGGCTCGACAAGCAGCGCACCATCTACGCCGGCGCCGTCGCCGCCCTGGCCGACCCGCAGCGAACCCGTCTGGTCCTCGTCGCCCGACCCCAACGGTCCCCGCTGGCCGAGATCGCGCGCACCCACACCGAACTCGCCGACATCGGACTGGTCCGACAGCACGTTGTCATCAACGGTGTCCTCCCGGAACCCGACGGTGGCGACGAGTTGGCCACCGCGATCTACGCCCGCGAACAGGACGCCCTCGCCGACCTGCCCGCCGACCTGCGGAGGCTGCCCATCGATCAAGTCGAACTCAAATCGACCAACATGGTCGGCCTCGACGCCCTCGACACCATGTTCACCACCGAATCGAACGCAGCGACGCAACCGGAACCCGCGCCTGCTGCGTCCGCACCGGATGCGCCGCTGTCGGCCCTGGTCGATGAGCTCGCCTCCGATGACCACGGCCTGATCATGTGCATGGGCAAGGGTGGAGTCGGCAAAACCACCCTCGCCGCCGCGGTGGCCGTCGCACTCGCGCAACGCGGCCACCAGGTGCACCTGACCACCACCGACCCGGCCGCGCACCTCACCGAGACTCTCGCCGGCAGCCTCGAGAACCTGACCGTCTCGCGCATCGACCCCGCCGAGGCCACCGCCGCCTACCGCGACCGGATCCTGACCAGCAAAGGAGCTGCTCTCGACGACCAAGGCCGCGCCAACCTCGCCGAAGACTTGAAATCACCGTGTACCGAGGAAGTCGCTGTCTTCCAGGCGTTCTCACGCGTCATCGGCGAATCCCGCCGGCACTTCGTCGTCGTCGACACCGCGCCCACCGGACACACCCTGCTGCTGCTCGACGCCACCGGCTCCTACCACCGCGAAATCGCCCGCCAGATGGGCGAGAACACGACCTTCACCACCCCGCTCATGCGACTGCAGAACCGCGACGACACCAAGATCCTGCTCGTCACCCTCGCCGAAACCACACCCCGCCTCGAAGCCGAAAGCCTCCACGCCGATCTCGAACGCGCCGGCATCCACCCCTGGGCCTGGGTCGTCAACAACTCCATCGCCGCAGCCCACCCGACATCACCGCTCCTCCAACGACGCGCCGACACCGAAATCGCCGAAATCGACGCCGTCACCAGCACACACAACCGGCATGCGATCGTGCCCCTGCTGTCCACCGAACCCGCTGGAATAAGCGCCCTCTCCTCACTTGTAGAAGACGAGTCGGTCTCCTCGCCGCTCAGCTGAGGGCACCAGATCGATCACGGTTGCCGCGCCTCACAGCCGCGGGGTATAGAGACGCGCTGCAGCGAGCGATGCCGTCACCAAAGATGCCAGGTGCCGTTGTCGGCCTGACCGAGCGCCTGCCCATGCTCCTCCCGAACGCAGCCGGTGGCGGCCAGACCACTCGCCGACGCGGCCGTCTAAACAGAGCGACCCATGTCAACGCCGCCGCGCGGGGCGCCGACCTGGCGCTCGCCCTGGCCGGAGTACATTCCATTCCTGGCGTTCCCGCCCGAGCTGCGGCAGGTGGTTTACAGCACAAACATGATCGAGTCGATCAACGCCCGGTTGCGGGGCTACCTTCCGTAGCCGGTGCGATCAGTGCGGCAGCGCAGGCATACCGCGTGACCGTTGGGGGGGCTGATCGCGTCGATGCGCTTGGGGTGTCATCCGGTGTGGTCGGGGAGCCGGAGTTGTTTGAGGGCCAGGGCGTTGAGGGCGACGATGATGCTGGAGCCGGACATGGACATGGCGGCGATTTCCGGGCGCAGGGTGAGTCCGATGAGTGGTTCGAATACGCCGGCGGCGATGGGTAGGGCGAGGGTGTTGTAGCCGACAGCCCAGGCGAGGTTTTGGTGCATTTTGCGCAGGGTGCCGCGGCCGATGCGCAGTGCGATGGGCACGTCGAGGGGATCGGATCGCATTCAGTACCAGGTCGGCGGTTTCGATGGCGACGTCGGTGCCGGCGCCGATGGCGATGCCCAGGTCTGCTTGTGCGAGGCGGGGGCGTCGTTGACGCCGTCGCCGACCATGGCGACTTTGCGGCCGCCGGTTTGCAGTTCTGTGATGCGTGCGGCTTGGTCGGCGGGCAGGACTTCGGCGATGACGGTGTCGACGCCGAGGGTGGCTGCGTTGCGGTCGGCGGTGGCTTGGTTGTCGCCGGTAAGCGTGACGACTTCGATGCCGAGGTCGTGCAGTTCGCGGACCGCGGCGGCGGAGGTGTCGCGGGGTGCGTCGGCGATGGCGATCACCGCGGCGGCCTTGTCATCGGCGGCGGCCAGCACGGCGGTGTGCCCGGTGCCGGCCAAACGGTCACGGGCTGCGGCCAGTTCACCCAGCTCGATCCCTTCGCGTTCGAACAGTCGCCGGTTGCCGATGACGACGCGGCGCCCGTTCACTGTGGCGATAGCGCCGTGACCGGGCACGTTTTCGAACCGATCGGCTGTCGCGGTGGTGGTGCCATGGGCGTGGGCGTAGCCGACGACGGCCTGGGCCAGGGGGTGTTCGGATTCTCGTTCGACGGCTGCGAGCAGGCCCAGCAGTTCGGTGTCATCGCCGGTGTCGTCGTCGGTGACGATCTCGGTGACTTCGGGTTCCCCCTTGGTGAGCGTGCCGGTTTTGTCCATCACGACCACCTGCACGCGCGCCGAGGACTCCAGGGCCATCGCGTTTTTGAACAGCACACCGCGCCCGGCGCCGAGCCCGGTGCCAACCATGATCGCTGTCGGGGTCGCCAGACCGAGCGCGTCGGGGCAGGTGATCACGACGACCGTGATCGCGAACAGCATCGCCTTCGCGAAGCTCGCCCCGGCCAGCAGCCACACCCCCCGGTCTTACCGGTTGTATGCGCTGTCGGCGTCCGGACAGCCCCGGGCCGCAACCCCATTCGTCGCTTCGAGTGACCACTCGCCGAGAGGCGCATGTTGGACGTCGGCTCACCAACACCAACGCCGCCAGGTATCACCTGGCGGCGTTTCGGCTTGTCCCCGTAGGACAGGACCAGAAGACCGCGGCATCGACGCGGCCGCAGCGCCGGTTCGGTTCCCTGATTTAGGGTGCGGCGGTAACCCGTCGTCATGGCCCTACGCGCGTGACTGGATGTCGGCTAGAGCGTCCCCAAGACTTCGTAGGGGACCGTCATCTCGGTCTCACCCAGCAGATCCAGGAAGAGCTGGAATTGCACGAAGTTCACACTCGACTTCGGGCCGTCCACAGGCCATACGGCGTCGCATTCGGGGCACTTGGCGAGCGCGAGGGCAAATCGGGTGACCCGAACCTTCTCCAGCGAGTCCTGCT
>NZ_JOJF01000027.1:0-75706 GCF_000720265.1 Nocardia sp. NRRL WC-3656
GACCACAAGACCTACCAGCCCGCCCCCGCAACCTGACCCCATCAGCAAACCCGGAAATCACCAGTAGGACTTGACAACCTCATTGAGATTCCTCCTAGGCCGGTTGGTGTCCATGTCAACCAAATACTCGGTAGGATCATTCCCATGGTGCGGTGGCTGGACGAACAGGAACAACGGACCTGGTCCGCGTACATCCGGCTGCGTCAGCGTCTCGACGCCGCGATGGCCGCCGGACTCGCGAGCGACGGGCTGTCGGTCTCCGATTACGAAATTCTGGTGACGCTGTCCGACGCGCGCGAGGGGAGTGTGCGCGCCCGCGACCTCGCCGCGCAGATCTGCTGGGACAAGAGCCGGCTGTCGAAGCATCTGGCGCGGATGGACAAGCGCGGGCTGGTGGTGCGGAGTCCGGCCGCCGACGATGCGCGCGGCCGGCTGATCTGTCTCACCGACTCCGGTCGCCGGGCGCTCGAAAAGGCCGCGCCCCGGCACGCCGAATTGGTGCGGCGGCTGTTCGTCGACCAGCTGACCGACGCGGAGGCGCGGGCGTTGCTATCGCTGGCGGACAAGGTGAGCGCGCGTGCGGAGAGCGAATCGGATATGCCGCCGGCGATCGGTGGCGTCGCGCACGCGGATTGAGACGCACAGCGGACGGACGTCCGAGTTTCCGGTACCGAGGCTCCGAAGTCGTCGCGGCCGGTTCGATGCTCGGGTTGTTCGTCGCGGCCGCGGGATTTACCTGTCTTCGGCGCGATCCGACCGGTCGAATTGCGCCCGCTTCCAGTCGCCGAACGGTTCGTCGCGTTCGCGCACCGCTTCCCGGAAGCCGACTGTGGCCGAGCGCAATTGGAACGCATATCCTTCGCGCGTGTGCCGGGAGACGCCGTCGAAGACGGTGCTCACCATGCCCGAATTCGCGACGCCCTGGGCCAGCAGTGAGCTGTTGAGGGCCAATTTCGCCATGATCAGCTGATTGATCGGCATGCTCGAAATCCGTTCCAGCAGTTGCTCGGTGCGTTCGTCGAGCTCGTCCGCCGGACAGGACTCCACGGCCAGGCCCCACTCCTCGGCCTGCTTGCCGCTGAGGCAGTCGCCGGTGAACAGCAGCCGCTTGGCGCGCTGGTCGCCGAGCCGGTGCGCCCACATACCGGCCGCCGGAATGCCCCACACGCGTGTGGGTGGATAGCCGATCTTGGTGTCGTCGGCGCAGATGATCTGATCGCAGAACAGGGCGATGTCGGTCCCGCCGGCGACGGCGAATCCGTGCAGTTTGGCGACCGTCGGCTTGTTCGCGTGCAGCAGGCTGGAGAAGCCGCGGTTGAACCGGCTCATCATCTGATAGTCGACCATGGGATCCCATGTGCCCCAGGGGTTGTGGTTGCGCGCCTGCACCACCGGGTCGAGAACGGTTCCGGTCGTGGGCTGGGCCGACACGGTGGGGGACAGGCCGTTCTCCGCGAAGATCGAGAGGTCGTAGCCGCCGCAGAATCCCTTGCCGCGCCCGGAGACCACCATCACGTGCACGCGCGGATCCAGGTCGGCGCGCTCGACCGCGTGGGCGAGTTCGATCGGAGTATCGGCGGTGATGGCATTGCCGTGCTCAGGCCGGTCGAAGGTGATGCGTGCGATCCGGCCGGTCACGTCGTAGGTGAGGGTGCGGTAGGCCGGGCCCTGTTCCGGTTCGGGTCGGTCGGCGAACAGCGAGTCCTCGCCGCTGGTCAGGTCCTCGCGCCAGGCCGCGGGCCGGGTGCCGGAGTGGTGCGCGTCGTCGGTCACCCAAGAAGTGAACTCCAGTTCACTTCTTGCTGTCAAGGGGTGTCGCGGCTGCCGATCGGCGGAGGAAGTGGGGGTTGCGGCGTGCGAGGCGCGTCGGACCGGTGGTTCAGGGGGCCGGTTTTCCGTCGTCGGCGAGCCAGGGCGTCACCGGCGGCTTGATCCACAGGATCTTCTCGTCCGTGTGATCGCGTTGTGCGGCAGGATGATTCGGGTTACGGGCGGCCCACCCGTCCTTCTCGTCGAGCAGCCGCGCGACCAGCGCCCACGTTTCGTCGGTGCTGGGCGGATTGGTATCGGCGGCCCGCGCGAGTTTGCGGCGCGTGGCTGCCGGGATCGTCGCGAGTTCGGCGCCGGAGATTCCGCGCTGCCACAGATAGGCCGCGAGCCGTCGCGCCTTCTCGGCGCGGCCCTTACTGGCATGGTCGGTATGTGCGTAGTCGGCCATATCGGTTCCCGATCGCGAGCGAATTGCCCACGAGCCTAGCCACGTCCCCGCCGAGCGGAACCAGAGGAGCCACTCCGGTCGATCGTCGGCATGATCGGCCCAGCGCACTTGCGAGCCGGTCACCGGTTCCGTGGTCTGCCGGACTCGGCTACGGCGCAGCCCCGCCTGCCGACGTGTCGGTTCCCCGGAAGAATTCACGGATGTCCCGGAGTGTCGGCGACTCATCCAAGATGTCGGAGAGGTCGGGTTGGTCGTCCAGGTCGGCCGCGACCGACGCCGCGGCCGCCTCGCTCTGCCTGCGAGCCCGGCGGGCGGCCTCCTGTGTCGCCTCCACGATGGTGCGGACGAGTTCCGCCGCGGGCTTGCGCAGCGCTGCGGCCGACAGCGACAGATCGGTGAGAACGCCGCCGGCGTCGACGGTCGCCGTGACGGAACTGTCGGCGGAATCGGCTTTCACCCGAACGTTTTCCAGCTGCTGATTGATCTCCGCGAGCCGGGAGTGCTGTTGCTCGTAGGAGTCGAGCAACCGCTCGACCTGGTTACGCAGTCCGCTGTTGGCCGACCGCAGGGCATCCCGCCGCCACCGGTCCATATCGGTGTCCTCTCGTCGGCCGAACCGGGAGAGACGATTGTCCTCCACCCTGTGTGCCAGGCCGGACGCTGCCTTCTCGGTGGTGGGAGGATCGGCGGCCGATCAGGTTCTGCGCGAGATGACCATGATGTATTCGCAGGGAGCGTTCGTCCGGTTGGCGAAGCCGTGGTCCGCGTCGGCCTGGAAGAACAGGGAGTCGCCCGTGTTCAGGGTTTCGCTGATCCCGCCGATCAACACGGTGAGGGCGCCGTCGAGCACCACGAGTTGCTTCTCGGTACCCGGCGGATACGCGGGCAGCAGCCCGGTGGAGACCTGTGCGGGCAGGTAGTGGACGATCATCTCGCCTGTTCCCGCGCCCGGAGCCGCGGACACCATGTGTCGTTCGAAGCCGGTTTCCGGGGCGCGGAAAACCGGGCGATCGCTCTTGCGCAGGACGACGGCCACGCCGGATGCGGCAGCGGCCGACCCGCCGACCAGGTCCGAGAGCGACGCGTCGAGCGCGTGGGCGATCCTGGACGCGACGCCGATCGTCGGGCTCTTCTCACCGCGTTCGACCTTGGACAGCATCGCCCGGCTGACCGACGACTGTGTCGACAGCTGCTCCAGCGTCAAGCCCGCCTCCTCGCGGCGTCGCCGCACATTGCCGCCGAACACGCCGGCCGGGTCGTCCCCGTGTCGGAGAAAATCGCGATCACCGATTGGGTCACCGCGATCCCGACACCGGGTCACACTCCCGGTCACACCGTCTACGACGTCAGTAGTGGCACCGCCCACCTTCTCGTCTGGGGCGACACCGTCCACGTCCCGGCCCTCCAGTTCGATCGGCCGAAGGTCTCCTGGGAGCTCGACGGCAACCAGTCCCAGGCCCGCGCTGCGCGGGCGGCTCTCCTCGAACAACTGACCCGGCCACACCATTTCGTCGCCGGCGCCCACCTCGACTCACCCGGCATCGCCCGCGTAACCCCCGCCGGCTCCGGTTACGCGCTGGAATATCTGGCACCACCGATCGGCTGATCGAGCTCGGCGTCTCGGGGCCGCAGCGCGTGTGCAACAGCGTATGGAATCCCTTTGTGACCGAGTGGAATTCGTTGGTCGACCGGGCCGGGAACGCAGAAGACCCCTGACCGGGAATCCTGGTCAGGGGTCTTCGTGGAGTGCGCCATCAGGGACTCGAACCCCGAACCCGCTGATTAAGAGTCAGCTGCTCTGCCAATTGAGCTAATGGCGCTTGGACCTCCGGATCGGGCTGTGGGCTCCGTTCCGGTGCGGGAGAAACCATAACAGTTGGGTGCGTGGAAAGTGAAATCGCCTGTTCAAGGGCTATTCGAGAAGGCATCGTGATCTTGGGTGAATGCGGTAACGGTTGGCGGGCCGGAAGGGATGAATCGGACGAGAGTGTGCGGGGCCGGCGCGTCGTGTTCAACCGGTTGCGACCCTTCCACCTGGCAGAATAGGTGGGCGTGGTCTCGACCGATCCCCGCATGCGTGGTGGGTTGAGCAGCGTGGCCGGTTTTCCCGGTTGCGTACGAGGCATGAAACGGGGTTGCACATGGGCGGACGTCGAGGCTCGCGGCGAATGAGAGCGCCGGCGGCGTGGTTGGGCGTGATGTCGATGCTCGCGCTCGCGGTGACCGGATGCAGTGATTCCGGGGCCACGAACAACGGACCGGCGATCGAGGCGGCTTCGGCCATCGACCTGGTCAAACCGAAGGTGCTGACGCCGGTCGCCGACGGGGCGGTCGGGGTGTCGCCGGGCGATCCGATTCCGGTGAAGGTGGACAACGGGAAATTGACCGCTGTCACGTTGCTCACACCCGAGGGCAATCCGGTGGCGGGGCAGATCGCCCCGGACGGGACCTCGTGGCAACTGACCGAACAGCTCGGCTTCGACCGCAGGTATCGCCTGCAGGCCGATGCGGTCGGAATCGGCGGCACCACCTCGACGACAATCAGTTTCACCACTCTCGCGCCGCGCAACAAGACGCATCCGTGGTTGCTGCCCGGTGAGAACGCGGTGGTCGGAATCGGTCAGCCGGTCGCGATCCAGTTCGACGAGAACATCCCGGATCGACGCGCCGCGCAGGATGCGATCAAGATCACCACGACGCCGGCGGTGGAAGGCGCGTTCTATTGGGTGAACAATCGCGAAGTGCGTTGGCGCCCCGAGCATTTCTGGGCCCCGGGAACCAGTGTCACGGTTGACGTGAACACCTACGGCCGCGATCTGGGTGGCGGGCTGGTCGGTGACTCCGATATCCATTCCAGCTTCACCATCGGCGATCCGATGGTCTTCACCGCCGACGACACCACCAAGATGGTCACCGTCGAGCGCAACGGCCAGGTGATACGAACCATGCCGACCTCGATGGGCAAGGATTCGACGCCCACCCAGAACGGCATCTACACCATCGGCGACCAGTTCGACCACATGATCATGGATTCGTCCACCTACGGTGTCGCCGCCACCGGCCCCAACGGCTATCGGACCCCGGTCGACTGGGCGACGCGCATGTCCTACAGCGGCATCTTCATGCATTCGGCGCCGTGGTCGGTCGGTCAGCAGGGCTATTCGAACACCAGCCACGGCTGCCTCAACCTGAGCCCGGCCGATGCCCGCTGGGTGTACGAGAACGCCAAACGCGGCGATATCGCGATCGTCAAGAACACCGTCGGTGACACCCTGTCCGGCGTCGACGGACTCGGCGACTGGAATATCCCGTGGGCGGAATGGAAGGCGGGCAACGCCGACACCAACCGCTGACGACGGCGAGAGGAGCGGGCCTTCCGGATATCCGGAAGGCCCGCTCGTCGTTCGGGCCCCACGCGGTGATCGGACGCTACACTTGCTTCCGCCAATCCACTCCCGCGAAATCCGGGGCCGAGGCGCACAACACCCCGGCTCCCCGAAATCGCCTGTGTTCGTGGCTCTTCCGGAGCGATCGCCGCTCCGCTGCGTGGTTGGCGGTGGCTCCCGTGTGATTCGGTCTCGGCTTGCTGAAGGGTCAGGTCCTCATGGGTGGTGGAGAGCGGTACGCGGTCACGTCCCCTGGGTGTCGTCGTTCTCGTGGTCGGCTGCGAGAGGTCGGCGGGGCTGTCGCGTCGGTGATCGTTGCCGTACTCGCGGTGACGGTGGCCTCCGCTTCCGGTATCGCTGTCGCCGAACCCGCAGACCCGCTGGCGCGCTTTCATCGGCAACGTCTCGACTGGGGTGTATGCGATGATGCGGCCCTGGTAGCGGAGGGTGCGGTCTGCGCGGATGTCGCGGTGCCACTCGATTACGGCAGTCCGGACGGGCCGATCATCAGTATCGCGGTCTCGCGGATCCCGGCGAGCGATACGGCTCACCGTCGCGGTGTGCTGCTGACCAATTCTGGCGGACCCGGTACGCCGGGGCTCGATGCGTTCGAACTCGTCGGTGATGTTCTCGAACCGGATGTGCTGAGCCGCTACGACCTGATCGGATTCGATCCGCGTGGCGTCGCCCACTCCGGGCGGCACCAGCGATGCGGATGGCCGGTCGCCACCCCGATCCGCTCGGCAGGAATCGGATTACCGGGCTTCGTCACCGAAACGGCCCTGCAGGCACGGCTCGCCGCCGACTGTCTGGTGGGCGGTGACCCGAACTGGATGCGGCAGCTCAGCACGCGCAACACCGCCCGCGACATGGACGTGATCCGTGCGGCACTTGGCGAGGACCGCATCAGCTATTACGGCGTCTCTTATGGCACGTATCTGGGCGCGGTCTACTCGCAGTTGTTCCCCGGCCGATCCGACCGCATGGTGCTCGACAGTGCCATCGATCCGCAGCGCTACTGGCTCGGCTTGCAACAGGACTGGGGCCCGGCGGTGGAAGCGGCCTTCGACGACTGGGCCGGCTGGGTGGCGGCTCGCGATCGGCAGTACCACCTCGGCGATTCCGCGCCCGAGGTACGCAGGCGAGTCGAGGCTCTCATCGATCGTGCGGCGCGGTCGCCGATCGTGGTCGAGGGCTTCGGCTTCGACGATCATGTCCTGCCGAATCTGCTGTGGACGATGTTGCGGGATGCGCGATTGAACGAGGCGCTGGCGGCATCGGTGCGAGCCGTTGCCGACGCGGCGGAGGGCCGCGCGCCCGAGGTGCCCGCGCAGCTGCACCAGCAGATCGAGTACTACGAGCACGACGAAGATTCGGTGATGGTGCAGATCTGGTGTGCAGACGCACCGATGCCCGCCGATCCCGCGTGGTACTGGAATGCGATCGAGGCGGCTCGCCCGACCCAGCCGATCTTCGCCGCACTGGCTGACAACATCCAGCCCTGTGCCTTCTGGCCACCGCCGGTGGAACCGCCCACCGTGGTCGACAACGACGTGCCCGCACTGATCCTGTCCGCCACGGGCGACAACCGGACGCCCCATGCGCACTCACTGGCACTGCATCGGCAGATGTCGGGGTCTCGGTTGATCACCTTGGCCGACACCAGGATCCACATGGTGCTGCGTCCGGGTTTGAGCACCTGCATTCTCGACACGACCAACGGCTACTTCCGGGACGGGGACTTCCCGGAAGACGATCGCATCTGCCGGCCCACCACATTGATCGAATGAGTCCTCAGACCGGTGTGTGCTCGATCGGGGTCGGCCGGCAACCGGATGGACTGGACGGCAACCGTGACGCGCACCACGTCCGCGCATCGCGATCGGGTCGGGGGACCGGACGGAAAGTCGACGACTCGACTCATGACGAAGGGGCAGGTCCGGAATCTCTTCCGGACCTGCCCCTTGCAGGGTGACCGACGGGACTCGAACCCGCGACAGCCAGGATCACAACCTGGTGCTCTACCAACTGAACTACGGTCACCATTGCCGGTAACGACCGGCGCGGTAGATGGTAGCGCGAAGACCGCCGGGAAACCTAATCGGCGGGTGCGGCGGGGGGCTCGGACCCGGCGGAACCGGCGCTGACCTGCGCGGCGATCTCGGCGATCTCGGCGGTCGAGGGGCCGGGGGCGGCAACGAACGCGGTCCGGCGGTAATACCGGAGCTCCCGGATGGACTCCTCGATATCGGCGAGGGCGCGGTGGGCCAGGCCCTTCTCCGGCTGACCGAAGTAGATGCGCGGATACCAGCGCCGGCACAGCTCCTTGATCGAGCTCACGTCGATCATCCGGTAGTGCAGGTGGGCGTCGAGTTCGGGCATGTCCCGGGCGATGAAGCCGCGGTCGGTGGCGATGGAATTGCCGGCGAGCGGCACGGTGCCGGGGGTGGGAACCCACTCGCGCACGTAGTCGAGAACCCGCTGTTGCGCCTCCTCCATGGTGACCGTGGACCGTCGCACCTCGTCGGTCAGGCCGGATTTGGCGTGCATTTCCTGCACCACCGGCGGCATCGCCGCCAACGCGTCGTCGTCGGCGTGGATGACGATATCGACGCCGTCGCCGAGGATATTGAGATCGCTATCGGTTACGAGCGCGGCCACCTCGATCAGCTTGTCGCTGTCCAGGCGCAGGCCGGTCATCTCGCAATCCATCCACACCATCAGTTTGTCGGACACTCCGGCAACCTTAGTGCGCGGACGGTGCGAATCGGACCGACCGCACCGGATGCGTGCCGTCCGGCCCGTTGCGGCCGCTTTCCGGCAAACCTCCCGCTACAGTTTGCCCAGGTATATGCGTGATTCCAGTGGTGTCGGCAGCGGTGGGCAGGGCGACGGAGGATCGGCGATGACCAGTTCCGAGGACAAGGCGGCGAAGGCGGCGGCGGCGCGCAAGGTGGCCGAGGAAGCGGCCCGGGTCGCGGCCGAGGCGGCGGCCGCGGCGGAGGCGGCCGAGGCCGAAGTCGCCGCGGAGCAGGTGCCCGAGCCGAAAACGGCTGCCGCCGAGACGGATTCGGTCGCCCAGCAGATCGCCGCGGGTTATGCCTTCGAGGGTGCCGCGCTGGAACTGGGTGCGGTAGTCGTCGGCGGGGAGGTGGATCCGGCCGCGCGGGTCCGGATCCCGATGCGAACGCTGAACCGCCACGGTCTCGTCGCCGGCGCCACCGGAACCGGGAAGACCAAGACCCTGCAGGGCATCGCCGAACAGCTGTCCGCGGCGGGTGTGCCGGTGGTGCTCGCCGATGTGAAGGGCGATCTGTCGGGGCTGGCGCAGCAGGGCGAATCGAACGACAAACTCGCCGCCCGTGCCGCCCAGACCGGCGATACCGACTGGGCGCCGCACGGATTCCCGATCGAATTCGTCTCCCTCGGCACCGAGGGAATCGGCGTCCCGATCCGCGCGACCATCACCTCGTTCGGCCCGGTGCTGCTCAGTAAAGTGCTGGGGCTCAACGACACTCAGGAATCCACTCTCGGCCTGATCTTCCATTGGGCCGACACCCGGGGGCTGGCGCTGCTGGATCTGAAGGATCTGCGTTCGGTGATCCAGCACCTGACCAGTCCGGAGGGCAAGGAGGATCTGAAGGGGATCGGCGGGGTGTCGGCCGCGACTGCCGGGGTGATCCTGCGTGCGCTGGTGAATCTGGAGGCCGACGGCGGCGACACCTTCTTCGGTGAGCCCGAACTCGACCCCGCCGATCTGTTGCGGACCGCCGGCGGCCAGGGCGTGATCACGCTGTTCGAACTCGGATCGCAGGCGGCGCGGCCGGTGCTGTTCTCCACCTTCCTGATGTGGGTGCTGGCCGATCTGTTCCAGACCCTGCCCGAGGTCGGCGATGTCGACAAACCCGAGCTGGTCTTCATCTTCGACGAAGCACATCTGCTGTTCGCCGAGGCGTCCAAGGCGTTCCTGGAACAGGTCGAGCAGACGGTGAAACTGATCCGCTCCAAGGGGGTCGGCGTGTTCTTCTGCACGCAGTTGCCCACCGACGTGCCCAATGCGGTGCTGTCGCAACTGGGTGCGCGGATCCAGCACGCACTGCGCGCGTTCACCCCCGACGACCAGAAGGCGTTGTCGAAGACGGTGCGCACCTATCCGAAGACCGCGGCCTACGACCTCGAGAACGCCCTCACCACTCTGGGGATCGGTGAGGCGATCGTGACGGTGCTGTCCGAACAGGGCGCGCCGACGCCGGTGGCCTGGACCCGGCTGCGCCCGCCGCGGTCGCTGATGAACACCATCGGCGAGGACGGTATCCGCTCGCGCGCACAGTCGAGCCCGCTGTTCGAGAAGTACGGCCGGACCGTGGACCGGGAATCGGCCTACGAGATGCTGGCCGCAAAAGTGGTTGCGGCCGAACCGGAACCGCAGGCGATGCCGCAGGGCTCCGGCGGGCGTGCACCGGAGCCGGACGTCTCGGCGGCGGAACGGATCATGAGCAATCCGGCGGTGAAGAGTTTCCTGCGTTCGGCGGCCTCGGCCGCGGGCCGCGAGATCAGCCGCAGCCTTTTCGGCACCCGCAAACGCTGAGCGCCCCCGGACGCCGGGCAGGCATCACCGGCCCGCGCGCGGAGGTGCCACTCAACCGAGATCGCGCAGCAGCAGATCCGCCACGGTCTCGCGGCGCACCAGCTCTCGCATCCGGCCGTGACGGAGTGCGACGATCGGCGGCCGCCCGACGCCGTTGTAGGCCGAGGCCAGGCTGTGGTGGTAGGCGCCGGTGCATGGAATCGCCAGCAACTCACCGACGTGCAGATCCGCGGGTAACCGGATATCGGCGGCGAGGACGTCACCCGCCTCGCAGTAGCGTCCGGCCACGGTGGCGGTGATGGTCGGTCCGGTGGGATGCCGGTCCGCCACCACCGCGTCGTAGCGCGCCCCGTAGAGGGCGACCCGGGGATTGTCGTTCATTCCGCCGTCCACGATCACGAACGTTCGTCCGCCCGGCACATGCTTGATCGCGGTGACGCGATAGATCGTCACGCCGGCGCGAGCGACGATGCCGCGGCCCGGTTCCATCGCGATCACCGGGCGGGGGAAGCGGTTTCGCGCGCACGCCGCGTCCAGGGCGTCGTCGATGATGTCGGCCAGCTCCGAGAGATTCAGTTCCGCGTCGCCGGTGCGATAGGCCACCGCATGCCCGCCGCCCAGATCGAGCTGGGTCAGCACGACGCCGTAGTCGTGCCGGACCTCGGCCATCCGCGCGACGAGCCGTCGCACCGCTTCCCCGTAATGGTCGGGGTTGTGGATCTGCGAGCCGAGGTGGCAGTGGAAACCGCGCAGATCGAGCAGGGGATGGTCGATGATCGTCCGGATCGCCTCCTCGGTGGTCTCGTCGTGCAGGCCGAAGCCGAATTTCTGATCGCTGACCCCCGTGCGGACGGCCGGATGTCCGTGCACGTCGATATCGGGTGTCAGGCGCAGCAGAACCTGCTGCGGCCGTGTGACCACCGTGCCCAGCAGACTCACCTCGGTGAGCGAGTCGATCACGATCCGCCCCACGCCGGCGCCGACCGCGTATTCCAGTTCGGCGAAAGGTTTCCCGCTGCCGTGCAGGATGATCCGCCGCGGGTCCACCCCGGCCGACAGGGCGATCGCCAGTTCGCCGGCCGAGCACACATCGATGCCGAGACCCTCCTCGGCCACCAGCGCCGCGATCGTCCGAGTCAGCAGAGCCTTTGCGGCGTAGACGATTTCGGCGTCGGGGAAGTGTTTGCGGTACGACCGGCAGCGGGTGCGGATCTCGCTCTCACCGATCACATAGGTCGGTGTGCCGTAGCGGTCGGCGACATCGTCGAGGGCGACCCCGTCGACGGTGATGCGGCCCAGTTGGTCGTAGTGCGTCCGGCACGGCCACACGGTGGTGTCCAATCGCGGGGATGCGATCCCCGAACGTAAGGACGGGAACATCTCGAGCAACGTCACGGCGTGTCTCCTGTGGTTCCCCGCTTTCCTCCTCGACTGCGGGGGTCACTCTCAGGACTACGCCGCGCAATGGTGCCGGAACCGTCTCGATACGCCGTCTTGACCAGCGGCGCCGCGATCTTGACGCCGCTTTGACACCCTGCGGATCAGCCGGCCAGCTTCTTGTAGAACGAGCCGACGATGGGCGCGGTGAGCGCCCGCGGCGCGTACTGGCCGGCGACGCTCATACCCTTGCTGATCAGGCCGGGAACGACGCGCATCTTGTTGCGCGCCAAGGCGTCGATGGAGATTTTCGCGGTGTAGGCGGCCGATACCCAGATGAAGTCCGGGATCTTGCTGCCGACCTCTTCCTGGTCGGGGTTGTCGGTGCGCACCGGGCCCGGCGCCAGCAGCGTGACATGCACGTCGCTGCCGGTCAGCTCGCCGCGCAGCGATTCGGAGAAGGTGTTGGTGAAGGCCTTGGTCGCGGCATAGGTGGCGTTGTTGGGGATGGCCATGTTCCCGGCCGCCGAACCGGTGATGAGGATGCCGCCGCCGCGGGCGAGCATGCCGGGCAGCACCGCCAGGGTCAGATCGTGGACCGCGACCGCGTTCAGTTCCATCACCGAGCGCTCGACGTCGGCGTCCAGGTCGGCGACGGCGCCGAAGGTGGCGACACCGGCGTTGTTGCACAGGATGGCGATCTCCCGGCCGGCCAGCTCGGCCACCAGCGGTGCACGCTGTTCGCGATCGGACAGGTCCACTGCGCGAACCTCGGCGGTCACCCCGTAGGTGTCGGTCAGCCGCTGTGCCAGCTCGGCGAGCAGGTCGCCGCGCCGGGCGACCAGGATGACCGAATAGCCGCGTTTGGCGAGCTCCTCGGCCAGAGCGGTTCCGATCCCGGAGGACGCTCCGGTGACGACGGCACGATTGTCGGCGGTGGGTGCAGGCAAGCTCACGGTCGCCGAGCCTACCGGGTGCCCTCATCCGCGGCGCCGGACTTCCCCTCGCCGCGGGGCTTGGGCTCGAGGAAGGCGACCCCCCAGTCGATATGCCCGTGCCAGACCCCGGCGATCCGGCCACCCTGCACCGCCGGCTTCGGATCCCCGACCGGGCCGCCGACCGCACGCACCGCCGTCACCGTGGCATCGAGATCCGGAGTGCCGAAGGCGACGCCGACCAGCGCGGGCCGCTTCGTCGGGGCGGCGACGACCTCCAGGAACGCCTCGCCGACCCGATAGAACGCCATTTCGGGGCCGTCCGGACCGCGCGGGTGGAAGCGCCGTCGCGGGCCGATCCCCAGCACGGCGTTCAGCGCGGTCACGGATTCGTCCAGATCCGGTACCCAGTAGACGACGTGGTCGACGAAGGTCACCCCGTTGGGATGGGCCGTCTCGGTCTCGACGTCGTGCAGTAGCTCGGGCACACCCAGTGTCGCCGCGTCGGACTCGATCCCCTCGAATCCCCAGCCGGTGCCGACGCCGAGCGTGCAGGAGATTCGCCCGATCCGCATCATCCCGTCCTCGACCTCGAAACCCAATGCGGCCCAGGACTTCTCGTCGCCCGGAAGTCCCAGACGGGTGAGAATCGCCATTACAGCGCCGCCGCCAGGCGGGTGCCCTGATCGATGGCCCGCTTGGCATCGAGTTCGGCTGCCACATCGGCGCCGCCGATCAGATGGATGCGCACCCCCGCCTGCTGCAGCGGATCGACCAGATCCCGCACCGATTCCTGTCCGGCACAGAGGATCACGTTGTCACATTCGATGACGGTGGGCCGATTCCGCTTGTCACCGAAACTGATGTGCAACCCGTGATCGTCGATGCGTTCGTAGTTGACGCCGCCGATCTGCTCGACGCCCTTCGCCTTCACCGCCGCACGATGCACCCAGCCGGTGGTCTTGCCCAGGCTCTTGCCGAACGGAGTCGACTTCCGTTGCAGCAGTACGACATCGCGGGGCGCGGGCGAGGGACGCGCGGCGGTCAGCTGCCCCGGGGCCTCCGGATCGTCGGCGGTGACACCCCACTCCTGTTTCCATTCGTCGAGCTTCAGCGCCGGATGCCCCTCGACGGTGAGGAATTCGCTGACGTCGTAACCGATTCCGCCCGCCCCGATCACCGCGACCTTCTTACCGACCGGCTTCTCCTCGCGCACGAGTTCGGCGTAGGTGAGCACCTTCGGATGGTCGATACCCGGAATGTTCGGGATACGCGGGCGCACGCCGGTGGCGAGCACCACGTGGTCGTAGCGGCCTTCGATCAACTCAACGGCGCTCACCCGGCGGTTCAGGAATACTCGCACCCCGGCGAGTTCCAGCTTGCGGGTGAAGTACCGGATCGTCTCGTTGAATTCCTCCTTGCCCGGAATCCGCCGCGCGATATCGAACTGTCCGCCGATCTTGTCGTCGGCTTCGAACAGATCCACCTTGTGGCCGCGTTCGGCCAGGTTCACCGCCGCCGACAGTCCCGCCGGCCCCGCGCCCACGACCGCGATGCGCTGCATCCGCCGGGTGGGCAGCAGGCGCAGTTCGGTTTCGTGGCCGGCCCGCGGATTCAACAGGCAGGACACGGTTTTGTGGACGAAGGCGTGGTCCAGGCAGGCCTGGTTGCAGGCGATGCAGGTGTTGATCTCGTCGTCGCGGGCGGCGCGGGCCTTGGCTGCCCACTCCGGGTCGGCCAGCAACGGCCGGGCCAGCGACACCAGATCGGCGTCGCCACGGGTGAGGATCTCCTCCGCGGTCTCGGGCATGTTGATCCGGTTCGAGGCGCAGACCGGAATGTTCACGCGCGCGGTGATTTTCGCGGTGAATTCGACGAAGGCCGCGCGCGGCACCGAGGTGACGATCGTCGGCACCCGTGCCTCGTGCCAGCCGATGTCGGTGTTGATGATGCTGACGCCCGCTGTCTCCAATTCGGTTGCCAGCGCTAGGATTTCGGGTTCGGTCTGGCCGTGTTCGACGAATTCCGCCATCGACAGCCGGAACACGATGACGAAGTCCGCGCCGACCGCGGCCCGGATCCGGCGCACGATCTCCAAGGGGAACCGCCGCCGGTTCTCCGCCGACCCGCCCCAGCGATCGGTGCGCTTGTTGGTGCGCGGCGCGAGGAACTGGTTGATCAGATATCCCTCGCCACCCATGATCTCGACGCCGTCGTATCCGGCGAACTTCGCCAGCCGCGCACACCGCACGTAGTCCTCGATGGTGCGCTCGACTCCCTTGTCGGAGAGTTTGCGAGGGCGGAACGGGTTGATCGGCGCCTTGATCGAGGAAGCCGAAACACTGAACGGCACATAGGCATAGCGCCCGGCGTGCAGAATCTGCAGGGCGATCTTGCCGCCCTCGGCGTGCACCGCCCGGGTGATCGCGCGATGCCGGTAGGCCTCGGTCTTGTTGGTGAGTTTGGCGCCCAGCGGCAGCAGCCAGCCCTCGCGGTTGGGAGCGTAACCGCCGGTGATGATCAGGCCCACGCCGCCGCGGGCGCGCTCGGCGAAATAGGCGGCCAGCCGGTTGGTATCCCAGGCGCGATCTTCCAGGCCGGTGTGCATCGAACCCATGACCACCCGGTTGCGCAGGGTGGTGTGGCCCAGGTCGAGCGGCTCGAACAGATGCGGATACGAATGCGGCGAATCGGAATTCGCGGTCATGGGATTACCTTTCGGAAACGGAATCCGGTTGCGGGGCTGAGGCTTCCGGATCGGGCGACGACGAGCGCGACACACCCCGCAGACCGGCCAGTACCTCGTCGCACCATTCGACGAAGCCGACCTCGACCCGGATACCGCCACGCAGCACCAGGTACTGGTACAGGGCGGTGCCGGTGAGCCGGTCCGGGGCGGGAAAGTCCTTCTTCTCGATGAGGCGGTACAGCTCCAGCCGCTGGGCGTGGTGATCGCGATGACGTTCGACCTCGGCGCGCAACGCGTCCGGATCGCCGTGTGCGGCGGCGCGGATCTTCACGCCCAATTCGCTGCGCAGCGGGCCGATATCGTCGGTCGGCTCCGCAATCCAGCGCGCCAGTTCGGCATCTCCGGCGGCGCTGACGGTGTAGACCTTCTTGTCGGGCCGCCCGTCCTGAGCGATCGCCTCGCCGGTGACCCAGCCGCGTTCCTCCATGCGCTTGAGCACCCGGTAGATCTGCTGATGCGTTGCGCTCCAGAAGAATCCGATCGATTTGTCGAATCGGCGCGCCAGTTCGTACCCCGAACCGGCCCGCTCGCTCAGCGATACCAGCAGCGCGTGTTCGAGGGCCATGCGGTGAGGTTAACCGATACCCGCTGTACTATGCAACGTGGTGCATATTCCCGGCCAGGGGAGCCGGAACTGCGAGAATCCTGTGAGGACGTGCAGTTTTCTGTATCATCACCCGCGGTGCTCTGCACTATCTCGGATACGGGAAGGGCGCCTCGCATGACCGCGAGGTCCGCGGGGCGTCCTTCTGTCCGAGGGGCGCTCAGGCAGTATGCGGTTTCCAGGCGGCCATGCCCAGGGCGATCATCCGCACCTGACCGACGGTGCGATCGACGAGTTGCGGGCGGTCGCGCAAGGGGACGGCGACGAAGTCGGCGATATGGTCGGCGACGGTGGAGACGATCAGGTCGGCGGCCAGTTCCAGATCATCGGTCGGCCATGCGTCCAGCGCCGGAATCCGCGACATGTCGACCACCAATTCCCTTGTGATCAACTGCATTTCGGAGGCTATCGCGGAGCGTAGCGCCGGTGCGCCGCCGTGGCGTTCGCGGATGAGGAAGCCGTAGAGGTCCTCGCGGCCGGCGATCTGAGCGAAGACGAATCGCACCGTTTCGGCCAGGCGTGCGTCCGGGGTGCGGCGCAAGTGCCGCAGCGCCAGGCGCAACTGTCGCACGCCCTCGTCGACCAGGGCGGTTCCCAATTCGTCGAGGGAATCGAAGTGGCGATAGAAGGCGGTGGGCACGATCCCGGCCGAGCGGGCGATCTCACGCAGGCTCAGCGCCGCGAATCCGCGCTCGGCAGCCAGGGCCAGCGTGCCGTCCAGCAGCGCTCGCCGCGTGCGCTCCTTGCGCTCGACTCGGGTTTCGGCCTGCTCGCTCATCTCGCTGAGCATACATCCGTTCACGATTGGTCCATTCATGGAGATGTTGCATCGGTCACAGCAGATGCAGGTTGAACTATTGCGGTACCGCCAGGCACACTAGTTGAGTGTACAGATGTGCACCGAAATAGGTGCACGTGATCAACAGACGAAGGCTGGGGAGAACCGCATGGTGGGACTGCTCGATCTGGTCCAGACACTGACCTCGCCGCACCCGCTCGACCGGTATCTGGAGTTGGTGCGACCGACACTGACGCTGCGCGATATGCGGGCCGAGATCATCGGCGTGGATCGGTCGGTGCCCGGTTCGGTGACCCTCACACTCCGTCCGACCCGGCAGTGGGCCGGGCACGAGGCCGGTCAGTTCGTGCAGGTGGGCGTGCTGATCGACGGAGTGAAGCACACCCGCTGCTATTCGCCGATCGATGCCGAGGCCGGCCCGCGCCGCACCCTCACGCTGACCGTGAAGGCGCATCCGGAGGGGCTGGTGTCGCAGTATCTGCACCGGCACGCGAAGCGGGGCATGGTCGTGGACCTGGCGCCCGCGTCCGGTGTGTTCCGGCTGCCGGAGCGGCGACCGGACAGGGTGGTGCTGATCAGCGGTGGCAGCGGCATCACGCCGGTGCTGTCGATGCTGTCCACCCTGGTGGCCGAGGGGTACCGCGGTGACGTGGTATTCCTGCACTACGCCCGCTCACCCCAGGAGGTGCCGCATCGGGACCTGCTCGCCGATATCGCCCGCCGCCACGACAACGTCGACATCGTGCTGGGTTATCCGGAACTGGCCCGATCCGAGCGGCTGGACGGCGCACCGTGGAACTGCGCGACCGTGCCCGGCGCGAAGTTCCTCGACTACGACGAACTGTCGCGCATCGCGCCGTTCTTCGCGACCGCTCAGACCTACGTCTGCGGCCCGCCGCCGCTGATGGAGTCCGTGCGCCGCATCTATCAGGCCGAAGGCCTCGACGACCGGCTGCACAGTGAGGAATTCGTCCTCACCGCCGCGCCGGCCGACACCACCGACGTCGAGGGCGTCACCACCTTCTCGGTGAGCGGCAAGCAGTCGGAGAACACCGGTGCGAGCCTGCTCGAACAGGCCGAATCGGCCGGATTGACGCCGGAGTTCGGGTGCCGGATGGGTATCTGCTTCTCCTGCACGGCGGTCAAGCGGTCCGGCTGCACCCGCAATCTGCGCAGCGGCGAAGTGGACAGCGATCCCGACCAGCCGATCCAGCTGTGCATCAGCGCCGCGGTCGGCGACGTCGACATCGAAATCTGAAAGGGGAGAACCGTCATGACCATACTCACCGAAACCGAGAACGGACCGCTGGTCCTTTCGCCGGAACAGGTCGCCGAGATCGGCCGGGAGCTGGACGCGCTGCGCGACCGCATCACCGCTGATCTGGGGGAGCGCGACCGCGAATACATCTACTCGATCATCAAGGCGCAGCGCGGGTTCGAGATCGCCGGGCGCGGACTGATGTACCTGGGCTTCCTGCCGCCGTTCTGGCTGGCCGGGGTGGCGGCGCTGAGCCTGTCCAAGATTCTGGACAATATGGAGATCGGCCACAACGTCATGCACGGCCAGTGGGACTGGATGCGCGAACCCGGCCTCAATTCCCGTGTGTTCGAATGGGATACGGTGTGCCCGGCCGATCAGTGGAAGCATTCGCACAACTACATGCACCACACTTACACCAACATCCACGGTCGTGACCGCGACATCGGCTACGGCGTGCTGCGTATCGACGAGGGCCAGCAGTGGAACCCGTACTACCTGGGCAACCCGGTGTACGCGCTCGCGCTGATGCTGTTGTTCGAATGGGGCGTGATGCTGCACGACCTCGAGGCCGACAACATCGTCAAGGGCAAGCGGAAGTGGTCGGATATCAAGCGCCTGGCCAAGGGGCAGATCCGCAAGGCGGGCCGGCAGGTGCTCAAGGACTACATCGTCTTCCCGCTGCTGAGCGGCCCGCTGTTCGTCTCCACCCTGGCCGGCAACGTGACCGCCAACCTGGTGCGCAACGTCTGGGCATACTCGATCATCTTCTGCGGACACTTCCCGTCGGGCGTACAGACGTTCACCGAAGAGGAGACCGAGAACGAGACGCGCGGCGAGTGGTACGTGCGGCAGATGCTCGGCTCGGCCAACATCAGCGGCAGCAAACTGTTCCACATCCTGTCGGGCAACCTGTCCCACCAGATCGAACACCACCTGTTCCCGGATCTGCCGGCCAACCGCTATCCGGAGATCGCACCCGAGGTGCGCGCACTGTGCGAGAAGTACGGCCTGCCCTACAACACCGGCCGGTTCAGCAAGCAGGTCGGCTCGGTCTGGCTCAAGATCTGCACGCTCGCCCTTCCCCCGGCCATCGTCGGGAAAGGCTCGCAGCCTGGTGTTATCGTGATGCGAGAGCGGCAGGTCGAGCCGAGCGAGGTGGGCGGGTAGATGATCGGAAAATTCGAGAGCAACAAGGATCTGATCCAGGAGCTGACGGCCTCCGGGGCACGACACGTCGGCAATATCGCAACGATCATTACCGGCACGGTTTCGGAAGTGACGCGCGAAATCGGTGACTGGATCACCGACGCCATCGAAATGCGGGAGGCCGCGGCCGCGGCGCACCGTGATCGGGAGGCGGCGGCCGGGGTGAACACCGGTCGCGACGAACCGGATGTGTTGATCGACGAGCCCGACTCGGCGGCGAATGTGAATGCGGCTCAGCCCATCATCGATGCCGATGTGGAAATCGTCGATCCGAAGCACTGAGCGGAGTCAGAACACCGGCAGCCGACGCCGGTGTTCGGCGATATCGGTGATCAGATCCTTGTAGCCGTCGGCCAGTTCGGCGAGGCGCACCCAGTGCAGGTGTGCCTCGCCGTCCGGTGTGGAGGCGGGGAGTTCGTCCGTCGGATGGTTCGAGGCGGGCAGTCCGAGCGCATGATGGGCGGCGACCCATTTTCCGGCCATCCGGTCGATGACCGCACCGAGGGTTTCGGTATGCAGCGAGGCGCCCTCGCGGTGCGCGATGTTGTCGGCCACCCAGACGTCGATACATTCGACCAGCCGGGTGCGTTCGCGATCGATGTGGTCGACCAGGCGGCTGGCGCCGGCCACCCGCGCGCTCGACGCCTTCGGCGCCTGCGCCTCCCGGTAGGCGTGCCGGCGTAGTTCGTGGCAGTGGACCAGCTGCCGGGCCACCTCCAGCACCGGATGGTCGCCGGGCGGTGGCGTCGTGGACCGGAATGCGCGCAGTAGTGCGGATACCGACGGAAGTGCGCCGGTCGCGTCGTTGTCACCGGCGTATGCGGTCGCCATCGTCTCCCACCCTCGTCTCAGCGGTCGGAATCTGGTTACGCCAGGGCCGAGGAGGTTTTCGGGGAGGGGCTCCCCTCGGCTCCGGCGTAGTCCCGCGGAATCGGACGCCGGCTGTTCGGTCGCACTGCTCACGGGTGTACGAACCGGGATATCCGCGACGATGCGAAAGACGTGTCCGAATGCGGGGACATATTCAGGAAAGCGTGTCCTGACTTGGCATGCAACGGTTGACGCGCGGAACCTCCAAGGTGCCGGACAATCGTTATACGCATCACGCCGGGATCACATGATCGCGAAGATCCACCATCGGCGGCGCGGCGCCTGCGCGACCGGTCACGGGTGGCTAGCCTGAAGATTTGTGCCCGCCTATGTCTCTTCGCCGGAGCTGACCTTCGGCTTCCTGTTCGCTCTCGAAGATCCCGAGCGAATCGCCGAGGTGGTGCGAGATCTGATGGAACGTCGGACAGTCTCGGTCTTTCGCCTCGCGCACGTCTCCGGCGCGGAAGGTCCGCCCGAGCGTTATGTCGTGAACTGGGCTGCCATTCCGCAGATTTCGATCACCACCGCCGCACCGGACGCCGACGCCATACAGGCCGAGCGGATCATGCTGGTCAACGCATTTCTCGGCGAGGGCGGTGAGGTCAGCTTGTACTCGTCGGACAGCAATCGCCCAGACGACAAGCGCTAGAGTCGATTTCCCATCGGCACCGCAATCGTTTTCGTTACGGAGACACTCCACACAGCGGCTCTTACGTCCCTCTCAGCTACCGGCCAGCGGCGATTAAGCTCCGGCCAGCAGGGTGGGTCTGGTCGATCGCCCGGCAAGGGCGTCGACGGCCTATGCCCCCTAGAGAGAGGTAGAAGCATGATTCCGGTCATCATCGACACCGGTAGCGCCGCGCTGAACGGCCTTCTCGACACCGGCAGCGCCGCCCTCAGCGGCGTGCTGAACACCCTGTTCACCGGGTCGTTCGGCGGCTGATTCCGCCTCGTCCCCGGGGATCGCGCCCCGGGCAACCGCCCCGGCGTCCGACGGCGCCGGGGCGGTGCCGTCTCCGGCGGAGTAGATGCGGCGCACCACATCCTCGATATCGGGTTCCTCGATGGACAGGTCGCGCACCTCGACCCGGTTCGAGATGGCGGCGAGAAGCTGGGCGGCGGTGGTGATTTCGGGATCGAACGCCAGCCGCTGCCGCATGCCGTCGGCCTCGGCCGCCAGCAGTGTCGCCCCCGCGAGGTCGGTGAGATCGTCGCTGGGCCGGGCCAGATCGACGACCAGGACGCGCCGCGCGCCGACGGTGCGCGCCAGTCCCGGCAGCGTGCCGTCGTAGGCGAGACGGCCGTGGTCGACCACCAGCACCCGGTCACAGAGGCGCTCGATATCGCCCATATCGTGGGTGGTGAGCAGCAGGGTGGTGCCGCTGTCCGCCCGTTCCCGGCGCAGGAACTCCCGCAGCCGCTGTTTGGACAGTACGTCCAATCCGATGGTCGGCTCGTCGAGAATCAGCAGCTCCGGGCGATGCAGCAGCGCCGCGGCGATTTCGGCGCGCATGCGCTGACCGAGGGAGAGCTGACGGACCGGGGTGTCGAGGGTGTGCGCCATCTCGAGCTGTTCGACGAGTTCGTCCGTGCGGCGGCGGGCCGCAGCCGGTTCCAGGCGATGGATCGCGGCCAGGATGGTGAACGATTCGCGCAGCGGCAGATCCCACCACAGCTGTGACCGCTGTCCGAACACCACGCCGATCCGGCCGGCCAGTTCGCGCCGCCGGCGCACCGGATCCAGTCCGCAGGTGCGCACCGTTCCCGAGGTCGGCACCAGGATGCCGGTGAGCATCTTGATCGTGGTGGATTTGCCGGCTCCGTTGGCACCGATATAGCCGACCGCCGAACCGGATTCGATGCGAAAGCTCATCGAATCCACGGCGGTCAGTACCTCGCGCACGCGTCTGCGGCGGCCCCGCGCAGTGCGCCGGAGCACGAATTGTCTGGTCAGTTCCGATACTTCGACGGTGTTCATCCGCCCCCTCCCTGATAGTGGCGTACCCCGATGCGCCACAGCGTCGAGGCCATTATCCAAACCCACAGTGCCGCAAGCGGTCCGAACCAGGCGAGCTCGGCGGGCAGCCACCGCGGTCCGGACAGGCCGAGCAGCGCGATCGTGGGCAGATAGGCGACGAACGACACCGGGATCGCGAATCCGAACAGCGCCCGCAGCGGTCCGGAGAACACCGAACTCGGCTGCTGGGCGGCGAAGGATCCGCCGTAGGTGAAGCTGTTGGTGAGTTCCGAGCCGTCCACCAGGTGGAATTGCAGGCCCGCGGCGCACACGAACAGTCCGGCGAAGATGGCGATCCCGCTCATTACGCTGCTCACCGCGAGCGCGATATGCGCTGGGCTCCACTCGATATCGTTGCCGATCAGCCCGGCGGTCAGGACCGCCGCCGCGACGGTGGCCCGCGACAGACGCCGCAGCGACACATCGCTGGTGATCAGCTGGAGCAGCAGGGGCTGGGGTCGCAGATGGAAGGCGTCGAGGGTGCCCAGCCGAATGTAGGTCGCCAGGGTGTCGGTGTGACCGACGGCGATCTGCGCGAGCGCGAAGCTCAGGTTGGACAGGCCGAACAGCAGCAGCATCTGGGTCGAATTCAGCCCGCCCAAGGCCGTGACGTTGTGGTAGATCAGCCACATCTCGGCGAATTCGACCACGCCGATCAGCAGGGAGGAGAACAGGTCGGTGGCGAACGACAGCGGATAGGCGCGCTGCGAGCGCATCCGCGAGCGCAGCACGGCCACATAGGGTGTGAGCCTGCTGCCGTACGGTGCGAGCTCAGCCACCCTGCACCTCCAGTTTGCGCCGGCCCGCCGCGATCAGAGCCCGGCCGATGCCGATCGCGATCACGATCCACAGCACCTGCATGCCGATCACCGTCCAGGCCGCCGAACCCGTTGCGCGACCGGACATCACGTCGACCGGGCCCTGGAGCAGCCAGGGAAACGGGGTCAATCGTGCGGCAGCGGCCAACGGCGCCGGAAACAGGTGGATGGGTACGTAAAGACCGGCGAGGAACGTGGACAGGATCTGGTAGAGCATTCTGACCCCGCGCGTCTCGATCAGCCAGAATCCCAGCAGGCTCACCGAGAACAACAGCAGCAGTGAAAGCGTCACGGCCGCAACGACACTGACGGCCCCGAGCAGATACGGCGCGAAGGTGCCGGGCAACACCAGTTGCGCCGTGATCAGACCGGTGGCGACGGAGGGCAGGCCGCGCAGTGCCAGTGTGCACGACGAACCGCCGAGATCGGTTGCCAGATAGAAGAATTGGATATCGATGGGACGTTGCAGATCGACCGCCACATCGCCGGTGCGTACCCGCTCCGCGATATCGTGCGGCGGCCCCATCACCCGCAGGGCGCCCAGCATGGCCTGCGACAACCACACGTAGGCGCCGATCGACGCACCGGTGTAGCCGCCGAAGCCCGGTGTGGAGCGCGCCGCCGCGATCATCACCGCGGCGCGGATCAGGCCGAAGACGACATTGGCGGCCAGGCCCGCGAAGACGGCCGACCGGTAATTCCATTGGCGCCTGAAGCCGGCGCCGAACAGACGTGAATAAACCCCCGAGAGTGCGCGCACAAGTCGTCCAGAATACGACGTGGTCGCTCACTCGGCGAGCGAATTTCGAAGAACCGGAGTGGGGAAGTCCGGGCGGTCGGTATGGTCGTCGCACCCGATGGCCGGGCGTGCTCGGATGCTCGACGGTTGCCGGCACCGCCTGTCGCGGCACGCCGGGCGATGTCCCGGCCGTTGCCGGGGTCGATGTGGATTCGCGCAAAACCTTGCCGCGACCTCCATCGCAGTGTTAGAAACAGTCATGTTTCACACTGGGGTCGCCGCGGTGGCTCCCGCCCCTGAGGACCGCCTATGACCACCGTTTTCGAAACGCTGGAATCGGATGTGCGTGGATACTGCCGGGTCTGGCCGACGGTCTTCGACACCGCCCGCGGCGCCTGGCTCCGTGACGAGCAGGGTCGTGAATACCTCGACTTCTTCGCCGGAGCCGGCGCGCTCAACTACGGGCACAACAATCCGATCCTGAAGGCGGCCCTGCTGGACTATCTGTCCCGCGACGGGCTCATTCACGGCTTGGATATGTCGACGGTCGCCAAGCGTGATCTGCTCGAGGCGGTGCGCGATCTGATCCTCGTCCCGCGCGGGTTCGACTACAAGGTGCAATTCCCCGGCCCGACCGGGGCGAACGCGGTGGAGGCGGCGCTGAAGCTGGCCCGCAAGATCACCGGGCGCAGCAACGTGGTGAATTTCACCAACGCCTTTCACGGCATGACGCTGGGTGCGCTGGCCGTGACCGGCAACGCCGCCAAGCGGGCCGGGGCCGGCGTGCCGCTGCCGCACGTCCATCCGATGCCCTACGACGGCTACCTGGGTGGTGCTGACGAATTGGCGTGGATCGAGCGGATGCTCGACGACACGTCCTCGGGGGTGGACAAACCGGCGGCCGTGATCGTGGAGACGGTGCAGGGCGAGGGCGGGGTGAACATCGCCGGCGCCGAGTGGTTGCGCCGGCTCGCGGAGTTGGTCGCGACGCGCGGAATTCTGCTGATCGTCGACGATGTGCAGATGGGCTGCGGGCGGACCGGACCGTTCTTCTCCTTCGAGACCGCGGGCATCACCCCGGATATCGTCACACTCTCGAAGTCGATCGGCGGCTACGGCCTGCCGATGGCGCTGGTGCTGATGAAACGCGAGCTGGACCAGTGGGCGCCCGGTGAGCACAACGGCACCTTCCGCGGTAACAATCCCGCGTTCGTCACGGCGCGGGTGGCGCTGGAGGAGTACTGGCGTGACGACCGGCTCGAGCTCTCCACGCTGGCCCGCGGCGAGCGGGTGCGCGCCGCCTTGGCGCGGGTGACGGATGCGGTGGGCGGATTGTCCACGCGGGGCCGCGGTCTGGTGCACGGCCTGGTCTTCGACGACGCCTCCGAGGCGGGCAAGGTGAGCCGGGTCGCCTTCGAGGAGGGATTGCTCGTGGAAACCTCGGGCGCCAACGACGAGGTGGTGAAACTGCTTCCGCCGCTGACCATTACGGATTCCGAGTTGGATCACGGACTCGACATCCTGGCGCGCGCTGTCGACATCGTCTGCGGCGGGCGCACATAGGGGGATCGGACTGTCGGCTGCCGACCCACACCCGGTAGCCGACCGCGGGGCCGGGTTTCCGCTGCGGGGCCCGGTCCCGCACATTCATGTGTGCCGCGAACGGTTACGAATCGGATGTCTTCATCTTGTCCAGGATCCTGGGCTGCCACTGGTAGAACCAGCTGAATTTGTAGGACTCGCCCTCGGGCGACGAGGTGGCGGCATAGGTGAATCGGCGGTCGTTCGTGGCGTAGGGAACCTGGTCGGCGAGTTCCAGGAAGCGCGGGTCGATCGGGACGGGCAGGGCGGCCGGGTCGGATGTGATGACCGGGAAGCACAGGCGCTCGATCCGCGACGATTCCCAGCTGAACGTGGCGTATATGTCGAATGCCTTCGCCGTGAGCGAGAGGAATTGCGCGCTGGGGTCCGGGAATCCGGCATCCCGATGCAGCGACGCGACGGCGTCGGGTGCGAAGTGGTCGGCGGGAAGCCCGGGGAAGTACACGTTCATCGTCTTGTCGTGGTAGTCGATGCCGAGTAGGCCGACCTTGTCCGCCAGGCCGTGCCGGGCGAACATATCGGCGTGGTCGGCGAGACCGGCCGGCATGGAGGGGAGTGCGGCGAGTTCCGGCACGCTCTGCACACCGTCCGCGGGAAAGAACGGCCAGATCTTCTTGAAGCCGCCGGCGACACCGATGTCGATGCCGTAGCTGTCCACGGGGAATTGCGTGCGGACCTGGTCCAGCAGTGAGCCGATCGGATGATCGGTCTCCGGGATCAGCCCGTTCGAACGCGCGATGTCGTACGGGTCGATGTCTTTCGGCAGCGTGAGAAAGCGATAGTCGAGGTCGCCCGAGCGACGGGCTTGGGTGACCACCCGGAAAGAGATCACCGATTGCGTGAGCATCGGGCCGTATGCGCTCAGGACCGGCCACACAGCGTCCGGAGTGCAGGCGACGTTCGCCAGCCGCGCGGATTTCTCGATGGCCGCATACAGATCGTCCAGCGCGGATTCGGTAGTGGTGGACATGCGTCCTTCCTGAGGTGGGTGCTACGAGCAACATCGCGATTCGCCGAGACGCCGGCCGGGCAGTGAGTGGTGCCCCGGCGGAGTCGAATGCGGAACGCGCACAGGATTTTACGAATCGAGGTCGCCGAGAGGCTGCGATCGACTGCCCGCTGCTGGGAGCTTGTCGGGATCGGAACTTCGTCCCTGCCGAACAAGGAGAAGCGCTCGAAGATGTGGACTCCGGCTGCGAGCAGGATGGCTCGACGCTACCGGTCCGGTACTTTCGTGGAGCGGATGACGGGATTCGAACCCGCGACCCTCACCTTGGCAAGGTGATGCGCTACCAACTGCGCTACATCCGCATCCCGCCTCGCGGCGGTGCGAGAAAAACAATAGCCGATGGCGGCGCGCAACCGCGAATCCGCAGGTCAGCGCGCTGCGTATGGGACCTCAGCTGAGCAGCAGATGCACCTGCAGTTCACCCACCAGAAAGCCGAGCACACCGCCGATGGCGACCAGTTTCCACTCGTCCTGTTTGAACGCCGGGCGCAGCAACCCTTCGTATTCGTCGTCGGTGAGCTGGCGGGTCTTCTCGATCACCAGATTGCGCAGATCCAGCGTGCGCATCGCGTGATCTTCGAATCCGGCTGCGGCACTGCGGATGTAGGCCAGCATCTCGGGGACGATCTCGCGTTTGACCCGGGTGATGGAATCGCCGGCGACCAGCATCACCAGCGGTCGCGCGGGTGCGGACTGCATATCGATGAATTCGTCCATCCGTCGCGCCAGAATCGACGCCAGCCGGTCCGAGCGCTCGCCGTTGAGGACCGCCTCGAGCATCTTGGCCGGGGTGAGGATTTCGGTGGCGATCAGATCGCCGTAGTCGATGCAGACCTGTTCGCGGCGCTTGTGGAACAAGCCCTGCCAGCCGACCCGGCCGAAGATCCGCCACGGCCGCACGGGCCGGAAGATCATCTGCAGTGCCAGCCAGTCGGTGACCAGGCCTGTGAATCCGCCGAACAGGGGCATCAGCCACGAGGAGTGGGTGAAGGCCCAGGTGATCATCTGGACGAAGCCCAGCAGGGTGCCGAACAACAGGCCGGAGCGCACGATGAAGCGCAGTTCGTGATGGCCCACCCGGCGCACCATCTCCACCAGCAGCGCCTTGTCGTTGACCAGGGTGTCGATGGCGATGGACCGCAGATCCATGATCTGGTCGAGATTGGTCCGCAGGTCGGTGACGATCTCGTCGATCAGGTCGGGGACATCGCGCTGGACCCGGCGGATCATCGCCTCGCGGGCGAACTGCGGCATGGTCACCCACAGCCGCGGTTCGTAGCGCATCATCAGCTCGTCGACGGTGTGCGCGACGGCGTCGTCGAGCGGTTCGCGCAGGGTGGTGGTGAGCTCGGCGACGTCGATGCGGCCGAGGATCTCCTGCGGATCTATCAGCCGCGAGAACATCAGGTCCACCGCGATCGTCGCCATCCGCGGTGCCGCCTTCGGGATCACGCCCTGCCACCCGAACCAGGGTGGGATGCCGCGGAATTCCAATGGACGGCACAGCATTTCGACGGCGACGAGTTTGGTGGTCCAGCCGATGAAGGCCGCGATCACCGGAATCGAGCAGTAGAGCAGCCAGTGCTCGGTGAAATCGGCGATCACGCGTCCGCCCTGTGGGGAGCCCGCGCCCAGCGGTGGTTCGGCGAACAGCGCTGCAACGGTGGGGAAATGTCGAGCCGCACGCGCGAACAGTAACAGGTTCTATAGAGGCGTTTACCGGGAGCCGGGGGTGGCGGCCAGGAACATGTAGCTCTTCTCCTCGACCCGCCGCGCGATCCGCCAGGCGCCGTCCACGCGGGTGAAGGTATCCAGGTACCACAGGCCGCACAGCATGAGGTTCTGCTTGCCCTCCGCTTCGCCGACGAGCATCGGGTTGTGGCACATGGTGCGGCCGGTCGCGGTATCGCCGTCGACGGTGATGGAGGAATTGCTGATCAGATGCTGGAAGGCGGGAAAGTTCGGCATCACCGTGGCGAGGAACTTCTTGATCTCGGGCAGGCCCCCGCTGGCGCCGCCCATGGCCGAGTAGTCGATCTGCGCGTCGGCGGTGAAGACGTCGTCGAGCAGATCCCACTGCTGGGTGTCCACGGCATGGGAGTATCGGACCATCAGATCCTCGATCTCGATCCGATCCGAAATCTCTTGCAGCGACAGCATTTTTCCTCCAGTGGTAGCAGCTCGGCGACGATGCGGACCAGACGATGCGGACTATCCGGAAGCTGCGTCGAAGGCGCGCACCAGGGTGCGCGGCGCCTTGTGTCGCCAGGCGTCGGTGAGCAATTCGCTCAGTAGGCCGGTGTCGGCGGCGCCGAGGTCGACGCGGACCGCCGACAGGCGCTTGCCCCACCACTTTTCCGCGCAGCAGTCCGGATATTCCGCGACCGCCTCCCGGATATCGGCTTCGCTCGCCATCACGTGGGCGTGTGCGGGGTCGGGCAGGGTCGCGAATATCGCCTTGCGGACGCGGAACGACGGCATGTCGAAATGCGGCGCTTCGGTGGACTCGGGTAGCCCCAGCGCAATTCGCCGGACGTCGTCGGCATCGGCCATGGGCCGATTATGCGGCCGAATCCGCGTCGTCGCGTCCGGTTCGGCGAGATGGGCCGGACTAGCCGAGGTCGGCGAGGGCGGCCTCGATCGCGCGGTGGAAGGTGGGGTAGGCGTAGATCATCTCCCGCAGCGTGGTGACCGGCACCCGGGCGTGCACCGCGACGGCCAGGGCGCTCAGCACCTCGCCACCGACCGGGCCGACCGAGGTGGCGCCGACCAGAATGCCGCGATCGGCGTCGGCGACCAGCTTGACGAATCCGGCGTTGCCGGGCCCGTGAATCCAGCCGCGGGTCGAATCCGGGACCTCGGCCCGTCCGGTCCAGACGCTCAGTCCGGCGTCGTGGGCCTGCGACTCCGTCATCCCGACCGCGCCCACCTCCGGTTCGGTGAAGGTGACATTGGGAACCGCGTGATACTGCGCGGGTTCGGTAAGAGAACCGAGGATGTCCGCGGCGGCGATGCGCGCCTGGTACATGGACATGTGGGTGAAGGCGCCGTGCCCGGTGATGTCCCCGATCGCCCAGACCCCCTCGGCGGCGCGCAGCCGGTCGTCGACCCGGATGCCGTGCGCCTGTTCGTCCAGGCCGATGGCGCCGACGCCCAGTGCGGACAGATCGGTGTAGCGGCCGGCGGCGACCAGCAGGCGCTGGGCGCGGATCGGATCGCCGTTGCTCAGCCGCACGGTGAAATAGCTGCCGTCGTGGTCGATCCGGGTGGCCTCGACGCCGGTGCGTACCGAAATACTCTCTTCGGCAAAGACTTTCGCGAGCAGGTCGGCGGCCTCGGGCTCGGCGCGCGGGAGCAGCCGGCTGCGCACGACCATCGTCACCTCGGCGCCGAACCGCGAGAAGATCTGGGCGAATTCCGCGCCGACCGGTCCGCCGCCGAGCACGATCAGCGATTCCGGCGCCTCGGTGGTGGTCACCGCCTCGCGATTGGTCCAGTAGGGGGTGTCGGCCAGACCCTCGATCGGCGGTACGGACGGGGCGGTGCCGGGATTCAGCACGATCGCCCGCAGGGCGCGGAAGTCGCGCGGTCCGTCGGCGGTATCGACGCGGACCTGGCCCGGACCGGTGATGCGCCCCCACCCCCGCACGAAGGTGCCGCCGGCGGATTCGAACCGTTCGACCGCGACCTTGTCGTCCCAGTTGTCGGTCGCTTCGTCGCGGATCCGCTTCGCCACCGGCGCCCAATCCGCGTGCACCTGGGCACTTCCCGCGAGGGTGCCGACCCGGCGCGCCTCGGCCAGGGTCTCGGCGGCGCGCACCATCATCTTGGTCGGCACACAGGCGTAGTAGGGGCATTCGCCGCCCAGCAACCGGCCTTCGACGCCGACCACCGCGAGTCCGGCGCGCGCCAATTCGGTCGCCACGGCCTCGCCGCCGGGCCCCATGCCGATGACGACGGCATCCACGGATTCGGTCGCCGGGGTTTCGGCGGGCATGCGATCACGCTCCTCTGATTCGACTCGGTGGGGACGGCGGGGTCCCGCAGACCATGGTGACAGCTGGGACGCTGCCGGTGGGGGATCGACAAGTACCCATTGCGGGATTCCGTTGCGCGCGCTGACGGGTGGATGGATGATTCTCGAAAGTAAGAATTCGACTCTCGTGCCAGTCCTACGGTGATAAAGTAAGTACTCGCTCAGTACTGGAGGTCGCTGATGACGGAGCGAATGCTGCTGACCAATGGGCGGATCCTGACCTGCGGTGGTGATCTAGCCGAACGCCCGCGCGCGGGATCGGTGCTGATCGAGGGGGATCGGATCGCCGAGGTCTCGATCGGTGCGGACATCGCGGTCGATCCGGGAGCCGTGCGGGTGGTGGATCTGCGCGGCGCCACGGTGCTGCCCGGTCTGGGTGACGCGCACACACATATCAGCTGGCCGCTGGATTTCGTCTTCGACCACGCGGCCGTCGCGGCGGCACCGCCGGCGCGGCACATCCTCGACGTCGCCGCCGTGGCGAAAACCTATCTGCACAGCGGCTACACGCTGCTGATCGGTGCCGGAGCCACCCAGCCGCAGGACGATCTGCTCATCCACGATGCGGTGGAGAGGGGCCTGATCGCGGGGCCGCGCCTGATTCCCTGCGGGGCGATGATCGCCGAGCGCGGGGGCCTCGGCGGCGAAGAGGGCGGCCTGATGGAGGTCGTGGACGGGGTCCGCGATATCCGCGAGGTCGTCGCCCGGCAGTGCGACAGTGGCGTGCGATCGCTCAAACTGTTCATCTCCGGCGACGGAGTGGTGCCCGAGCATCCGTCCGAGGACGTCTATATGAACGACGAGATGCTCTCGGCCGCAGTGGAAGTCGCGGACCGCTACGGCGCCTTCGTCACGGTGCACGCCCGCGGTGCGGCCAGTGTGGCGATGGCCGCGCGCACCGGCGTCCGCATCATCCATCACGCCTGTTTCCTCGACGACGAGGCGCTGAGCGCGCTGGAGGCGCGCCGCGACGACGTCTGGGTATGTCCGGGCCTGCACTATCTGTACGCCGTGGTCGCGGGCCGGGCAGAGCAATGGGGCATCACCCGGGACCGGGTCGACGCGTCCGGCTATCGCGACGAATTGCGCGCTCAGATAGACGGATTGCACAAGCTGAAGGCCGCCGGTATTCCGATTCTCTCGGGGGGCGACTTCGGGCATCAGTGGACCCGGCACGGCACCTACGCTGCGGAACTGCAGCGCTATGTCGAGTTGATCGACATGTCCCCGATCGAGGCGATCCACACCGCCACCCGCAACATGGGTCCGGCGGCGCGTCTGGACACCGGTGAGATCCGGTCCGGACTGCTGGCCGATCTGATCGTCGTCGACGGCGACCCGACCGTGGATATCACTGTGCTGCAAGATCATTCGAAGCTGCGAGCGGTGATCAAAGGCGGCGACGTCGCCTACATCGACCCCCGGGTCTATCCGTGACGGCGCAGACGCCGGTGCTCTCGGGAGTCCAGACGCTGGTGCGGCTGCTCGCCCTGCGCCACGAACTGGACCTGCGCGACGGGACGACCACCGCCACCATGGTTTCCGGATATCCGGGGTCGCCGCTGGGCGGTTTCGATCTGGAACTGGAACAGCGCGAACCGCTGCGCTACCGCATCGTGCACCGGCCCGGGCTGAACGAGGAGCTGGCGGCGGCCACGGTCTGGGGCAGCCAGATGGGCGCCGCCCTCGCCTACGACGGTGTCGACGGCGTGGTGGGCGCCTGGTACGGCAAGGGGCCGGGACTGGATCGCTCTGGCGATGTGCTCAAACACGCCAATGCGATGGGGGCCGGTCCGGGCGGCGGGGCGGTGGCGTTCTGTGGTGACGATCCGGCCGCGAAATCGTCCACCCTGGCCTGCGACAGCCAGTACACCTTCGCCGATGCCGGCATGCCGGTGCTGTTTCCGGGTGATCAGCAGGACGTCCTCGACCTGGGCATCCATGCCTTCCGGATGTCGCGCTATGCCGGATGCTGGGTCGGTCTGAAGATCGTCACCGCCGTCGCCGACGGCATCGGCACGGTCGACACGGATCTCGCGCGGCACCACCCGGCCGAACCGCACATCACCATCGCGGGACGGACCTGGACGCATCGACCGCAGGCGACCATCGGGCCGCATGCGGTGCCCGGCCAGGAAGAGCTGATCAACGAACATCGGCTGCGTGCGGCCCGCGCCTATGCCCGGCACAACGGCCTCGACCGGACGGTCGGCCCGGACACTGCCGAGCTCGGGATCGTGTGCGCGGGCGCCACGTATTTCGATGTGGTGCAGGCGTTGTCGGAGCGCGGAGTGCGCATTGCCGATCTCGCTGCCGCGGGTGTGCGCATCCTGCGGCTGGGCATGACCTACCCCCTGGTCGAGGAGACCGTCGTCGAGTTCGCGGATTCGGTGCGGCGCTTGCTGGTGGTGGAGGAGAAGCGGCCGTTCGTCGAGACGCAACTGCGCGCGGTGCTGCACGAGGCCCGGCATCGAATTCCGGTGCTGGGCAAGCGGGATCGTGACGGTGCGCCCCTGGTGCCCGGATCCGGTGTACTCGATCCGAAGGCCGTGGGCGACATTCTCGACCGTGTTCTTCCGGCGCTGCGCCCGGCGACGCCGCCTCGGCTCGATCTGCCGCTGCTGGTGACGCCGGCCCGCGCGCCCGCGTACTGCAGCGGCTGCCCGCACAATCGGTCCACCGTCGTACCGGAGGACGCGCTGGTCGGGGGCGGGGTCGGCTGTCACGGCATCATGTATTTCGAGGCCCGCAACCGCGACCTGACGACGCTGCCGCCGACGCCGATGGGCGCCGAGGGGGTGCCCTGGATCGGATTGGCACCGTTCGTCGCGGCGCCCCATCTGATCCAGAATCTCGGAGACGGCACCCTGACCCATTCCGGCATCCTCGCGGTTCGCGCGAGTGTGGCCGCCGGAACCGACATCACCTTCAAGATCCTCTACAACGCGGCGGTCGCGATGACCGGCGGTCAGGAGGTGACCGGACTGCAGGACGTGCCCGCCCTCACCCGGGCACTGCAGGCAGAGGGGGTGCGCGAGATCGTGGTGTGCGCCGAGGATCCCGGCCGCTACGGCCGCCGCGCGCGATGGGCGCCGGGCGTGGAGGTGCTGGGCCGCGATCGGCTGGCCGAGGTGCAGCAGCGGCTGCGAACGGTGCCCGGCGTGACGGTGATCATCTACGACCAGCGGTGTGCGGCCGAGGCGCGGCGGCTGCGGAAGCGCGGTCTGCTGCCGGAGCCGCCCCGCCGGGTCGTCATCAACGAGGCGGTCTGTGAGGGCTGTGGCGACTGCGGCACGAAGAGCAACTGCCTGTCGGTGCTGCCCGTGGACACCGAATTCGGCACCAAGCGGCGTATCCACGATTCCTCGTGCAATCGTGACTACACCTGCCTGGACGGCGACTGTCCGTCCTTCGTCACCATCGAGCCGAAAGCCGCTGGGCGCCGGCGGAAACGAGCACCGCGTGAGCGGCCGCGACTTCCGGCGGGATCGTTGCCGGAGCCGGTGCCGCCGGCGGTCGGCGAGCGCTACAGCATCTACTTCACCGGGATCGGCGGCACCGGAATCGTCACCGCGAACCGGATCCTGGTGCGGGCCGCCGAGGCGGCGGGCTGGGTGGTCGGCGGGATGGATCAGACCGGGCTCTCGCAGAAGGCAGGGGCCGTGGTGTCACATCTGCATCTGGCGGCCGATCGCGCGGGACTGAGTGCGGCGGCGGTGAGCGGTGGCGGCGCCGATCTGTACCTGTCCGGCGACATCCTGCAGGCCGCCACCGCCGAACACCTCGCGAAAGCCCGTGCGGGGCAGGCCGTTGCGGTGGTCGACCGGACCGTCACGCCGACCGCGGCGATGTTGCAGAGCCGTACCGCGGCCCCCGATGTGGCGGCACTGGAAGCCGCGATCGCCGATCGGATCGGCGCGCCGCGGACCTCGGTGATCGATGCGCGACGCGTCGCCGAGCGCGTCTTCGCCGACCACCTTCCCGCGAACGTCGTGTTGCTGGGGGCGGCCTTCCAGCTGGGTGGCGTGCCGGTGACGGCGGCCCATATGGCGCAGGCGCTGGCCGGGCGCGGCCGGGCGGCGGCGGACAACCGGCTCGCGTTCGACTGGGGGCGCTGGCTGGTGCATGACCCAGCGGCCGTCGCGGCGGCGTTGGGGGATGAGCGCGTGGTATCCACCGCGCAGGGGTACGAGCCGACGGCGGCGGCCACTACATCGGCGGAAAGACTTGTAGCGCAGCGTAATCTGCCGTCCGAGCTCCGCGATGTGCTGCGTCGCCGGACCGCTCAGGTGATCGATTACCAGAGCGTGGGCCGTGCGCGCCGGTACCTCGAACTCGTCGACTACGCGGCCGCGCGCGACGATGCCGCACGGGAGTGGCAACTGACCCGCGCTGTCGCCGAGTCGTGGTTCGCCCTGCTGACCTACAAGGACGAATACGAGGTCGCGCGTTTGCATCTGGCCGCGGACTACGACGCGGTGGCCGCCGAACTCGGGCTCGACGGCGGCTACGCGCTGACCTACCATCTGCACCCGCCGATACTGCGGCGTCTGGGAATGGCGCGGAAGCTGCCGGCGGGCCGGACCTACGCGCTCGCCTTCCGTGCACTGCGACGGATGAAGCGCCTGCGTGGCACACCGTTCGACCCGTTCGGATGGGACCGCGACCGGCGCGCCGAACGCGCCGTCATCGTGGAGTACGCGCGGCTCGTCACCGAGATCACCGATCCCGGCGCGGATGTGCCCTACGACCGGCAGGTGGAGTTGGCGGCCTCGGCCGCGACGATCAAGGGCTACGGCCCGATCAAGGAACGCGGTATCGAGCGGTGGCGCGCCGGGATTGCGGCATGGCGGGCCGAACACCGTTCGGCGGGAGCGGTTTCCGAGGTGAGCGGGGCGCTGCCGTGATCAAACGTCTGCGTTTCGCCACCCGCTCCCCCCAGCTGTCCTTCGACGGTTTCGCCCGGCAGTGGCCGCTGCTGTGTGCCGCGGCGGCCGACGCGCCCAGCGGACTGCGACCGGTCCGGGTGGCGGTCTGCACCGTCCTTCCCGATCTGACCGGGCCGGATGCCCGGCACGACGGTGTGGTCGCCGAATGGTTTCGCGATATGCGGCATCTGCGGCGCCACGACCGGTGGCGCTCGCGACGCGACGATGCCGCCGAGACGGTGACGCTCCCGGCCCGTGCGACGGAAGTGATTGCCCGCGAACAGGTTCTGCGCGGCGGCGACTGGCTGCGACACCGATGGGACGACGGCGGTGATCGACTGAAACATATGGCGGTCGCGGTGCGGGCGGCGAACCTGACGCCGGAGGAGTTCGCGGCACGCTGGACCGCACATGCGGGCACCGTGCGGCGACCGGGCGCCGCGACAGTGGCGATACCCGACGCGGCCCGCGGCCGTGCCTATGTGCAGAACCATCCGGCGGCCGCGACACGCACCGCCTACGACGCGGTGAACGAGGTCTACTTCGACGACGTCACCGGCCTGCGCACGCGCATCGACTGGTTCCGCGCGCACGGCCCGACCGGGCCGGATGGACTGTTCGAGCGTTCGTGGTTTCTCGCCGCCCGGGAGGTAGTGCTGTCCGGCTGAGCGGACGGTGTGCCGCCGCGCCGGTCAGCGGCACATGACCACGAGGCGCCGGGAGATGTGCACCGGGGTCCCGGCCAGCACCATCGGTAGCGCCGCCGCACTGAGGATCGCCGGTTGGATGCGGCCGCCGACGATCGGATGTGCCTGGGCGCCGTAGTTGTCCAGGGTGAAAGCGAGGTCGGTGGTGGGCTCCGCCGGGCAGTCCGCCGGATCCGGTTCCGGGAAGCACCACCTCCAGCGACCCTCGGTGGTGGCGAAACAGATTTCGATGTAGTCCGCGCGTGCGGGACAGGGTCCGGCCGATTCGACCGTGGCGCGGACGAACGACTCGCCGTCGAACGCCGTACCGCACATCCGTGATCCGGTTCGCATCGGATACCACTTCCTTCGCGCAACGACTGCCGAACGACGCTGCGGCCGTTCAGTTTCCGGCATCCGGGCGCAGTGCGGCCGGCAGTCCGATACTTCTGGGTTCGAGAAAACTGTGCAGTCCGTCCGGCCCCAGTTCGCGACCGAGTCCGGATTCCTTGAAGCCGCCGAACGGCACCCGGGGAAACGGCGGATAGGTGCCGTTGATCGCGATGCTGCCGGTGCGCAGCCGCTTGGCGATCGCCAGTCCGCGCTCGGCGTCCGCGGACCACACCCCGCCGGAGAGGCCGTAGGGCGAATCGTTGGCGATACGCACGGCGTCGTCGTCGCCGTCGTGCGGGATCAGGCACAGCACAGGACCGAAGATCTCCTCTCGCGCCACCCGCATCGCATTGTCGACGCCGGCCAGAATCGTCGGCTCCACGTACCAGCCTCGCGGCAGCCCGGCCGGGCGGCCGCCGCCGGTGACCACCCGCACACCGGCGTCGCGGGCGAGAGCGATGTAGTGCTCGACGCGGGTGCGCTGCCGCTGCGCCACCAGCGGACCGACCAGGGTCGCCGGATCGTGGGGATCGCCGACCCGGACGGCTGCCGCTGCCGCCGCCGCGGCGTCGACCGCCTCGGCGTAACGGCTGCGCGGCACCAGGACCCGGGTGTGCGCACCGCAGACCTGACCGGACATATGCATCGCGCCCTTGACGATCGCGGGCAGGACGTTCGCGAGATCGGCGTCGTCGGTGACGACCGCCGCGGACTTGCCGCCCAGCTCGAGCGACACCCGCTTCACCCGTTCACCGCACACGCTCATGATGCGTTTACCCGCGGCGGTCGACCCGGTGAAGGCCACCTTGTCCGTGTCCGGATGGGTGACCAGATACTCGCCGACCTCTCGATCGCCGGGCACGATATTGACTGCGCCGGAGGGTATTCCTGCCTCGTCCAGTGCCTCGGCCAGCACGAAGTTGCTCAGCGGCGACTCCGGCGGCGGTTTGATCACCACCGTGCACCCCGCGGCCAGTGCCGGCGCGGTCTTCCACGCCGCCAGGGTCACCGGGGCGTTCCACGGCACCACGGCCGCGACGACACCGACCGGTTCCCTGGTGAGCAGGCCGGACCGGTCACCGGCGGTGACGACGGTCTCGAAGTCGAAGTCGCGGATCAGCTCCGCGTAATAGTCGAACAGCGCCGCGACCATACCGGTCTGCGCCTGTCTGGATTGGCTGACCGGACAGCCGATCTCGTCGACCGTCACGGCCGCGATATCGGCCTCGCGTTTGCGCAGGAGTTCGGCGGCGCGAGCGAGCGTGCCGGCGCGCTCGCCGGGCGACAGCCGGGGCCACGGGCCCTCGTCGAAGGCGGTGCGCGCGGCCGCGACGGCCCGATCGATATCGGCCGTGCGGGCCACCGGCACCTCGCCGACGGTTTCCTCGGTGGACGGTGAGATCACGGCGAAGCGTTCGTCGCGCGCAGGTGGTACCCACCCGCCTCCGATGTAGAACTCACGCCGGTACATCAGCCGATCGGTCACGCCGCCTCCTGTCGTATGCGGGACACCCGCGTCCGGTCGGCGGCGCGAGCCGCGATGGTCGCTCACGCCGCCCTCCGATGTCGTGTCGTCCGGGTCAGTTCCGCTGCGGCGGATCGAGGTGATAGAGCCGGGTCGCGGTGTGCTGCAGGACTTTCGCGACCGTCTGCTCCGGAATTCCGGTCAGTGAGCGATCGATGATGTCGCGCGGGCTCGGTGATTCCGAGGCCGGCCCCGGCGAGAGGCTGGTGGCGTGCGGGAAATCGGTTTCGAACATCAGATTGTCGGCCAGTTCGCCGATCACGGGTCGCAGCGAACGGTTTTCGAACCAGTACATGCCGTAGATCTGGCGGCGCATGTATTCACTCGGCAGCAGCCGATCCGGATATTCGTGGTGCGCACCGACATTGAGCCATTGCCAGTCCATACTCTCGCCCAGGAAGGGCAGCCAGCCGGCGCCGTTCTCCACCGAGACGAAATTCAGCTTCGGGTAGCGATGGCAGACGCCGCTGACGACCACCTCGGCGATGTTCTGCGCATTCCCGAGCAGCACCAGCGCGCTCTCCTTGGTGAAGTCGAGCTTCTGCGACTGGTCGACCGCGCCCTTGAGATCGTCGGGGGAGTTGAGGAAGCCGACGTGGAAATTCATCGACAGTCCCATGTCCTGGGCCTGGCCGAGCAGCGGCTCCCAGTAGTCGTCCACCAGGCGGGGCAGGCCGACCTTGTCGTAGCGAGCGGCGAAAAGCACACCCTTGTGGCCCATCTCGTAGGCCCGCTTCATCTCGGTGACCGATTCGTCGATATCCCAGAACGGCAGCATCATCATCGGAACCAGCCGGCGCGAATCCGCCGAGCACCACTCGACCAGCCAGTCGTTGTACGCGCGAACGCATTCGGTGGCCAGCTCGTGCGGCATCCGGTTCAGGAAGACGTGGCTGTGGAAGCCGAGGATATTCGGATACATCACCTGGTAGTAGATGCCGACCTCGTCCATGTAGGCGAGCCGCGCCTTGGCGTCGAGTGCGGCGGGGAAGGCCTCGGAGAGCTTCTTCGGATGTGAGGGCGGGAACTCCGGCCACTTTGCCTGTGCGAAAGCGCCCACGCCGTAGAGCTTCTTGTCGCCGATGTACCAGTAATCCTCTTGCCGCCGTTCGTGGAAGCGGACGTGCGGAACCAGATCGCCCCACTTCTTCGAGATCCGCGAGGTCCACAGGTCGGCCGGTTCGATGATGTGGGAGTCGACATCGGCGACCGCATATCGCTCACACAGGGCGGCTCCGGCGCCATCGGGGTCAGCCATCCCGAACTCCTTCTGTACCAGGAAGATTATTCAACTATGAGAGTGTTCACTTACTTACTCTAGAGATCGCGAGGGCGATGTACAACCGTCTGTCGCGCCCGATCGGGATCGGCCCTCGGTGGCGTCGGCGGCTCAGTGGCCGGATTCGGGGGCGGGCGGCGTGGATTCGCCCGGCTCGGGCCGGTCCGGGTCCGCGACCCCGCGCAGGTGCGGCGCCATCATCAGCGGCGTCACGCTCAGCACGCCCGATTCCACCGGCAGGGTGGTGCCGGTGATCCAGCGGGCCTCGTCGCTGGCCAGGAAGGTCGCCGCCCACGCCACGTCCCAGCCGTCGCCGGGGGTGCCCAGCAGACCCGCCTCCGATCGCATGATGTTCATGAATTCGGCCCGCGGCCCCGGCGCCGACACCGAGAGCACCATGGGCGTCGTGATGTGCCCGGGCGCGATCGCGTTCACCCGAATCCCTTGGCGGCCGTGCGAATACGCCATATCGACGGTCATCGCGAGCAGGCCGCCCTTGGCCGCGGAGTAGGCGACCGTGCCGTCGCCACGCAGTGCCGAGATCGAGGAGATGTTCACGATCGATCCGCCGCCGCGTTCGGCCAGTGCCGGCACCGCGTACTTCGAGGAGAGGAACGCGGTGCGCAGATTGATGTCGAAGGATCGGTCCCAGTCCGCTTCGGAGACGTCGACGACCGTGCCGACCGCGGCCAGGCCGATATTGTTGACGAGGATGTCCAGTCCGCCGAAGGAGTCCACGGCGGTACGCACCATGGCCTCGCACGCCGCGGCCTCGGTCAGATCGGCCGCGAAGACCGCGGCCTTGCCACCCTCCTCCTCGATCATCAGCAGGGTTTGTTCGGCGCGCTCGGCATACCGGTCCACGAGCAGCACGGCCGCGCCCTCCCGCGCCAGTGCCACCGCGGTCGCCTTCCCGGTGCCGATGCCGGGCCCGGGCGTGGATCCCGCACCCGTCACGATTGCCACCTTGCCGTCCACGCGGCCCGGACGCTCCACCATGATCATCTCTCCTTCGCCGTCACCGGTGCTGCTGCCTCACCAGCGCGTCAAAAGCGCTGCGCCGGACTCGATTCCGCCGACATTCGTCACCGCCGCGACCTCGGCGCCGGCTACCTGCCGCGCGCCCGCCTCGCCGCGCAGCTGCCGCACCGCCTCGGCGGTGTGGCCGAATCCGGCGTGCAATCGCCCGCCCGAGAGCTGACCGCCCCAGGTATTGAGCGGCAGCTCGCCGCCCAGCGCGATGCGCTTGCCGCCGTCGATGTAGTCCCCGGCCTCGCCGGTGCCGCAGAAGCCCATCGCCTCGAGCCACCACACCGCCTCGATGCTGAAACCGTCGTAGAGCTGGGCGGTGTCCACATCGGCTGGAGTCAGCGCGGTACGCGCCCACAGGTCCGCGGCGGTCGCGTAGCCCACCCGGCCCATGTCCTCCCACTGATCCCAGGCCGGGCGCCCGTCCACCACGCCGGCCATCGCCTCGATGCGGACCGGTGCGCGTAGATCGCGGGCCGTCTCGACCGCGGACACCACGATCGCGGTCGCGCCGTCGGCCGGCACATCGCAGTCGAACAAACAGAGCGGGGAGGAGACCATCCGCGCGGCCAGATAATCGTCGACGGTGAGCGGCGAACGGTAGACGGCGTCGGGATTGTGGGCGGCGCTTGCGCGCTGGGTGACCGGTATCCACGCCAATTGCGCTCGGGTGAGCCCGAATTCGTACATGTAGCGGGTGGCGAACGGGGCGATCTGGCACACCGGGGACAGCATCCCGATCGGCAGCAGCCATGCCTGCGGGCCTTCGGCCGCGGGTTTGGTGGATCCGTAGGCCGGGCGCCCACCGGCGGCGCGGGCGGCGCTGCCCTCCTTCACGGTCCGCCAGATCACCACGTGGCGGGCCTGGCCCGTGGCGATCGCCTGCGCCGGACCGTAGAACGGCAGTGCCATACCTTCGACGAGACCCTGGCGCCAGCGGGTCGTGAGGCGCAGCGCGTCCTGGACCTCGTAGAGATTGCCGTTGGCGTAGCCGGGCACATTGGCAACACCTCCGCCGGGGAACATGGCGAGGCCGTCGATATCGTCGACGGTCAGCCCGGCGTCGGCGACGGCGGCGAGGATGGCGTCGAGGGTCAGTTGCAGGCCGGAGCGGTCGAGCCGGCGGGCGATCGCGGATTGACCGATGCCGGAGATCACGGCGCGATGCTCGAACAGGTCCGTACTCATCGCGTGACCCCGGTCGCGTCGTCGCGGGCGAGGAAGCTGGGGACGGCGTATCCGCCCGGGCCGGGCTCGAATCCGATGTCGACCCGCATGCCGATCGCTACCTCGTCCGGCGCGCAGCCGCGCACCCGTCCGGGGATCCGCACGCCGGGGTGGCCGGGGAATTCCACCAGCACGATCGCATAGGGCACCTCGAGGTCGGGCAGCCAGCGCTGATAGTTCACGGTGAAGCTGTAAATCGTTCCGGGACCGGTGATTTCGACGAATTCGGGTGCGCGGCGCCGGCATCGGCGGCAGATGCCCCGTGGCGGGAAGGAATCGGCTCCGCAGGCGGGGCAATGTTCGACCAGCAAACGGCCGGCGGCGGCCCCTACCCAGAAGGGCTCGGTCTCCTCGGTGACCATCGGCGGGATACCCGGTATCGCGTTCATCCGGCCTCCAGGAGCGAGTCGTTGCTGCCTATAACCACTATCATGATAAGTGAGCATTTGCTATCTTCGTGTGGTCGGTGCCGATCGGGCATCGGCGCACTGCTCGCCGAAGGAGTCGGATGTCCGCCGACCGCATCGTCTTCGGGGCAGCCGCGATGCCGGAACCGGATCGGGACTGGCTGGCCGCTGCCGAACGCCTGCCCATCGAATCCGTCTGGCAGGGCGGCCACATCCTGCCGCCGAGTCCTACCGGTGAGGCCGTCACCCGTCTGTCGCTGATGGTCGCATGGACCGAACGTGTCCGGGTCGGAACGGCGACGCTGCTGTTGCCGCTCTATCCGCCGGTGATCGTGGCCAAACAACTCGCCGATCTGGATGCCCGTTCCGGCGGGCGGGTGTCGGTGGGGCTCGGGGTCGGCGGGGAGTTCCGGCACGAATTCGAGGCCGTCGCTGTGCCGCTGTCCGAACGCGGCCCCCGCACCGACGAGGCGATGGATGTGCTGCGCGCACTGTGGCGCGACGAACCGGTCGATCACGAGGGCCGGTTCTTCCGATTCCGCGATCTGCATCTGCGCCCGGTCCGCAGCCCCGACGGCTCCACCATGCGGCCCGGCGGCCCGCCGTTGATCGTGTCCGGGCGCAAAGCTCCGGCGATGCGTCGCGCCGCACGCCGGGGAGACGGCTGGATGCCGTATCTCGTGTCGCCGTCGGCGTATGCCCGCTCGGTCGCCGCGATTCGGCAGGAAGCGGCGACGATCGGCCGCGACCTCACCGGCTTCGAGTGGACGATGTATCTGTACTGCTCGATCCGCCGCGACGGTGACCGCGCCCGCGCCGAGGTGGCCGATTTCCTCGGTGGCGCCTACGGCGGCAAACCGGGCGACATGCTGCAGCGAATCGCGCCGGCCGGTACACCCGACGAGGTCGCGGTGCGGCTGCAGGAATACGTCGACGCGGGCGTGCGGCATTTTGTGATCGCGCCGGCGACGCGATCGGACACGCTGGACGTGGTTCGGCTGGCCACCGAAGAGGTGCTGCCGAGATTGGAACTGCCCGTTCGGGTCGGGCGGTGAACACCGAATGTGCTGGTGCCGAGAGCATTTCGGCTCCGGCAAGGGTGCTCGCGAAGAGTGCGCCGGCTCTCGGTTCACCGGCCTGTCCGGCGGTCCCGGCGACGTCGGATGGTTGTTCGAAAGGGCTCTGATATGAGTGGCGAAGGTCCCTGCACGGGTTTGACGGTGGTCGAGATCGCGGTGGGGGTCAGCGATCTCGGGCTGGGGTTGGCCGGTGGGCTGCCGGGAATGCTGCTGGCCGATCTCGGGGCAGGTGTGGTGCGGGTGGTCGGCGAGGATGCGCCGATCGACGCCGCGGTGCCGTGGGGCCGCGTCTGGCATCGCGACAAGCGCATCGTCACCACCAACGAGGCGGCGGAAATTTCCGAGTTGCTGCGGACGGCCGACATCGCGCTGGCCTACGGACCGGAGGAGCTCGTCGAGGCGCGCGGACTGGGGTTTCGTGAGTGTGCCGCAAGTAATCCCGCGCTCGTGTACGCACGCTGCCGGCCGAGTCGCACCGCAGCCGGAACGGTCGAGGATTTCGGACTCCTGGTCGAGGCGCGGGCCGGCTTCTGCACGCAATTGCGGGGTCATCGTCCCGGGCCGATCTTCGCCGAGGTGCGCGCGTCCGGCATGGGGGCTGCCTTCCTGCTGCTCACCTCGGTGTTCGCGCTGCTGCGTCGCCGTGTCGGCACCGGTACGGGCGGCTGGAGCGAAACCTCGCTCTACGACGGGATGCTGGCCACCCTCGGCTGCATGATCGGCCGGTCCGAACGCGCCGCGCCCGAAGTCGAATCGTATTGGGAACACGGCTCGACCTTTCCGAACTTCCTCTACCGCTGCGCCGACGGCGAACTGCTGCAGGTGTGGTTCGGCGGTAAGGGCATGTATCAGGCGGTGATCGAGGTCCTCGGCGACGAACCCAGTCCGGACGGGTACTACACCGACCAGACCACCGGCAAACTGCGGGCGCGCGCGCAGCGGTGGACGTCGTTCTTCGCCACACGACCGCGCGAGGAGTGGGTCGAGCGGCTGCGCGCCGCCGGGGTGGCCTGCGAGCCGGTGCTCGGGCCGGGGGAGGTGCTGCGCGATCCGCACACCGCCGCAACCGGTTTGGCCGTCACCCGCTCCGACCACGGACACGAGGATCTGATGATCGGCTCGCCGTTCGAGATCCACCCGCTGCGTCCGGCCTCGGGTTTGCCTCGCGCCTCGCGAACGCGCCCTGCCGCAGGGCTTTTCGAGGACTTACGCGTGGTGGACTTCTCGGCGTTCGTCGCCGGGCCGCTGGCCGCCGAGGTGCTGGCGGACCTGGGCGCCGATGTGATCAAGGTGGAGCCGCCGAGTGGCGAGGCCATGCGGGCCGCCGCCTATGCGGTGGCGGCCTGCCAACGCGGAAAGCGCAGTCTCGCACTGGATATCAACGCTCCCGAGGCGCGGCCGGTGGTTCAGAAGCTGCTCACCTGCGCCGATGTGGTGCTGCACAACTTCCGCGTCGGCGTCGCGGAACGGCTCGGCATCGACGCGGACACCGTGGCACGCCTGAACCCGAACGCGGTGTACTGCCACGCCAGTGCCTTCGGCGCCACCGGCCCGCGGGCGGCCTACCCGGGCAACGACGCCTTGATGCAGGCGCTGACCGGTTTCGAGCGGGCGATCGGCGGCGCGGGCAACGAGCCGCTGGCCGCGACCTGGATACCGATCGATATGGCGGGCGGCTGGGTCGCGGCCGCCGGCATCGCGCTGGGCCTCTACGCCCGAGCCACCCAGCAGCACGGTCAGCAGGTGATCACCAGTCTGCTCGGCGCCGGAATGCTCATGCACTGCGGCGTTTTCGTGCGCGACGGCGAACTCGTCGCCGGCCCGGCACTGGACGAGCGGCAGACCGGGTACGGTCCCGGCTATCGAATATACGAGGGCTCGGACGGCGAGTGGTTCGCGCTCGTGGTCGCCGACGCCGAATCCTGGCGGAAGCTGGACGGATTCGTCGCTGCCGCCGCCGGTGGCCCGAGCTCGGGCTTAGGTGACTACGTCCCGCTACGCAGCGACGACGACAGCGCCGCCCGTGCGGCCGAGGCGACACTCGAATTCACCTTCGCGACCGCCCCCGCCGCCGACTGGGTGCGCCGGCTACGCGAACTCGGCATCCTCGCCGAACTCATCGAGCCGATGGACCGCAACCGCTTCCGCCACGCCATCCTCGACGACCCCGTGAACCACCAACTCGGCCGGATCGTCGGCTATCGCACCGCCGACTGGGGCTATTTCGAACAGATCGGCCCCCTGCTGCGCACCGGCCCCGACGTGACCGGCGGCCCCCGCCTGATGATCCCGGGCGTCGGCGAGCACACTGCGGAAGTGCTGCGCGAGTTGGGATTCGATGATTCTCAGGTGGACGAATTGCTCGCCACGAAAGTCGCGCGCCAGCTGGACTGACGTGATCGGTTCGCGACCGGCACGCCCATATGGTCGGGTCGGGTGCCGAACAGATCGTGCAACCTCGGTGAAAATCGGAGAAAACCGCATTATGCGGCGGGGTTTGCACGATTGGTTCGGCACAATGCCTGGGGCGTCGGCTGCCGTTGTGGCAGGCTCGAATGTTCAGTTCAGTCCGAGTAGTCCCGCTGTATTCCCGCGCAATACCTGGTGGCGCACGGTGGGGTCGCAGGTTTCCAGCCGGGGCAGGTAGTCGCGTGGTTCGCGCAGACCCTCGGGGTGGGGGAAGTCCGAGCCGAACAGGACGTGGTCGGCGCCGATGGCGTCGATCAGGTCGTGCACGTCGTCCTCGGGGAAGGGGCAGACCCACAGGTGTTCGGCCAGTGCTTCGCTCGGGCGGGGTGGCAACTTACCGCCGATCATCGGGCCGCGGCGGCCGAGTGCGGCGGCCTTGTCGATCGTTTTGAACAGGGGGCGAAGCCAATTCGAGCCATTCTCGATCGAGACGATCTTTACCCCCGGGTGGCGGCCGAAGAGGTTGTGCAGGGTGAGCGCGATCAAGGTGTCGACCACCGGGCGTTCGGTATTGCACAGCGCCCATTGCAGTGGTGATTGCTGATGCGACGGATTGTCCGGGTTCTCCGACCAGTGCGTGCCGTAGAAATGCTGGTAGCCGCTGTTGGATACGTGGAAGGCCACCGGTATTCCGGCATCGGAGACGGTGGCCCAGAACGGATCGAAGATCGGGTCGGCGGGGGAGCGGCCCGCGACGGGGCCGGGGCACAGATGCACCATCCGCGCACCGGCGTCGAGCACCCGGTGCAGCTCACGCACGGCCTGGTCGATATCGAGCAGCGAGAGCATCGGCACGCCGAACAGTCGCCCGTCGGCGCCGTATCCCCAGTCCTCCTCGAGCCAGCGGTTGAATGCCCGCAGGCTCGCGTAGGTAAGTTCGATGTCGTCTCGCAGGTCGTATTCCACGGCGACACCCAGTGTCGGCAACATGATCGTGGCATCCACGCCCTGCCGGTCGAGAACGGCCAAACGCGCACCGCGCTCGGCGAATTCCGGGTGGTCCTTCGAGGTCACCACCTCGCGATGGGTGAATCCGTCGGCGACACCGCCGACGAACAGTCCCTGCAGCGCACCCGGCGCCGAGGCGTAGTCGCCGGGCATCACGCTCATGAAGGTGCGCTGCCCGCGCAGGAAGATGCGACCCAGTCCGTCCGTGCCGCGTTCCACCCGGATGGTGCGATCGGCGAAGCGCGACTCGATGTGGCGCGAGAAGCAGTCGTCGGGCTCGTAGTAGTGCCCGTCGGCATCGATCAACCCGTATTCCATCGCTGCGCTACCTCCGGGATCGCCCACGGTTAGGAAAGTGTGCCTTGAGTAAGTGAGCACACAGTTACTAACTTCGCACCGGCGGTAGAAGATGTCAAGGTCGCGCCGCATTCCGCGGCGGACGGAGGCCTCGCCGCTCCGGTGTGGCGAATCGGCGCCGGGACACTCGCCGCGCTCCTAAGATGAGTAAGCACTCGCTTGACAAGCGTGGCGGCGCGGCGGGAGTCGCGGCCCATCCGAATCGATCGTCAGAGGTACGCAGTGAAAGTCGTTGTCGCCTACGAGGTCGGCCAGCCGCTCGAAATCGAAGATCTGCCCCTGCCGGAACCCGGGCCCCACGATGTGGTGGTGCGCCTGAGCGCCAGCGGCATCTGTCATACCGACCTCACCGTCATCAACGGGCTCTCGCCGCTGCCGCTGCCGATCGTGCCCGGCCACGAGGGGTGCGGGGTGGTCGAGGAGGTGGGCGCCGAGGTGCGCCGGGTGCGCGTGGGCGATCGGGTGCTCGCCTCGGTGACACCGGCCTGCGGGCACTGCTGGTCGTGTGTCAACGGCATGTCGAACCATTGCGAACTGAACGCGGAAGTCAAACGGCGGCAACGCTTCCGGCTCGCCGACGGCCGCAGTGCCGCTGCGGTGTGCGGCTGCGGAACCTTCGCCGAGGCGATGGTCGTACACGAGGCGTCGGTGGTCGCGGTGCAGACCGATCTGGCCGATGAACAGCTCGCCCTGCTCGGCTGCGGGGTGACCACGGGCCTCGGGGCCGCGCTCAATACCGCCGGTGTCACCCCGGGCTCGTCGGTGGCGGTGATCGGCTGCGGCGGGGTCGGGCAGTCGGTCATCCAGGGGGCGCATATCGCCGGTGCCGCCACGATCGTGGCCGTCGATCCGATGCCCGGCCGCCGGGATGCGAGCATCGGGGTGGGCGCCACCCACACCGTCGACCCGCAGGCCGGCGATCCGGTCGCGCAGGTGCGGGAGCTGACCGGCGGGCGCGGCGCCGACTTCACCTTCGAGGTGGTCGGCCGTCCCGAACTCGTCACCCAAGCCATCGATATGGCCCGGGTGGAGGGTGTGGTGACGCTGGTCGGCATGCCCTCGACCGCGGATGTTCTGACGCTGCCCGCGATCTCGACGGTGTTCTCCGGCAAGCGGATCGCCGGATCGGTGGTCGGCGGAGCGCAGATACTGCGCGACTTCCCGCGCTTCATTCGGCTCGCCGAGGCGGGGCGCCTGGATCTGGGATCCATGATCACCCATCGCATTTCGCTCGACGAGATCAACAAGGGCGTGCAGCTGCTCTCCCGGGCCGAGGGCGTGCGCACCGTCATCGTGTGAACCGGTTGACCGGGCAACGAATCGCCGGCAACCCTGGCGCCCGCCCCGGCATCGGGCTACCTTGTATGTAAGTATTCGCTTTGTTACCGGAGTTGGGAGATCCCATGTCGTTCAGCTGGTTCATATCGGTTGATGACCATCTCATCGAGCCGGCGCGGCTGTGGCAGGAGCGGTTGCCGGAGAAGTGGCGCGAGACCGGCCCCCGGATCGTCCGGGAGGACAAGTCGGAATTCTGGATCTACGAGGATCGCCAGATCGTCACCACCGGCCTCAACGCCGTGGCCGGTAAGAAGCGCGAGGAATTCTCCCCCGAGCCGATCACCTACGAGGAGATGCGGCTGGGCTGCTACGACCCGGCGGCGCGGGTCGCCGATATGAACCAGGGGCACGTGCTGGCGTCGATGCTGTTTCCCTCGCTCCCGCGCTACTGCGGCCAGATCTTCCACGAGGCGAAGGACAAGGAGCTCGCACTGCTGTGCGTGCGGGCCTGGAACGATTTCATTCTCGAGGAATTCGCCCAGGCCTATCCCGGCCGATTCATCCCGATGATGATCATCCCGCTGTGGGACCCGATCGCCGCCGCGGCCGAAATCGAGCGCACCGCGGCGCTGGGAGCGAAATCCATTGCCTTTTCCGAGAATCCGACCAAACTCGGCCTGCCGTCGATCCACACCGACTTCTGGGATCCGGTCTTTCGCGCCTGCGACGACACCGGATTCGTGATCTCGATGCACGTCGGATCGTCCTCGAATATGATCCGGACCTCCGAGGATATGCCGACGCTGGCCTTCATGGCCTACTCCGCGGCCGCGAATCAGGCGGGGACACTGTTGGATTGGCTGTTCAGCGGTAATTTCGTGAAGTACTCGAATCTCGAGATCGCCCTCTCCGAGGGGTCCATCGGCTGGATTCCGTACTTCCTCGAACGCGCCGAGCAGGTGGTCGACAAACAGCGGTTCTGGGCCTCGCGGTTCGATATCAGCATGAACGCCACGCACGAACGCGGCGAGCAGAAGGGCGAAGCGACCTTCGATCTCGATACCGATATCCGGCGGTTGTTCCGCGACCACGTGTACGGCACCTTCATCGAGGACCAAGCGGGAATTCGCTTGCTGGACATCATCGGTGAGGACAACGTGATGCTGGAATGCGACTATCCGCATTCGGATTCCACTTGGCCGGACACCGTGCAGATGGCCGGCAAGTGGCTCGGGCATCTGCCGCAGGACGTGCAGGACAAGATCACCGTCGGCAATGCGTCGCGGGTCTACAACTTCACCCCCGCCGATCCGGCCTCGATTCCCGAGTCTTGACATGTCGCGGGCCGGCTGCGGCCCGCGTATGTCGAGGTCCGCCCCCGTGACGGTGGGCGGACCTTTACGTATAGGCCGGGCGCGCAATGCGCCGGCGGTAGCCGAGAGCGGGTGGCTCAGCTCAGGACGATCGCGCGTTCGGGGCAGTTGTCGGCCGCTTCGCGGGTCCGGTCCCGAAGGTCGGCCGGCACCTCGGAAAGCGTTGCGCGGCCGTGCCCTTCGTCGTCGAGGTCGAAGACCTCCGGGCAGATCTCCCAGCAGCGGGCGTGGCCCTGGCAGCGGTCGGGATCGACGGATACGTGCATGACTGTCCTCCGGTGTCGGGCGATTCAGTAGGTGGCCGACAGGGCCCACGGGCCGTCGGGAAAGGGCCGTCCGAGCAGTTCCATGCTGTAGACGATGCGTCCGGTGTCGTGGGCGGACGTGCACAGCAGCACAGCGGCGTCGGCCATGGCGTCGTCCGGTTCGACCGGGGTGTTGTCCGGCGTGTGCGGGGAGACGACGGCGACGCCGGGAGTCATGACCAGACCGGAGGTGCCCAGACTGTTGATCCGCACGCCGGTGCCGTACACCTCGGCCGCCAGGCCGGTGGTCAGGCGATCGAGCGCCGATTTGCACATGCCGTAGGGCACGCAGCCGTCGGCGGCCCACTCCGGATAGGGCGGCCCCAGGGGGTGGCGCGCCTGTTTGGAGGTGATGTTGAGGATCCAGCCGCGCCCGCGTTCGATCATCCCGGGAATCGCCAACTGGCACAGGCGAAACGGGGTGTGCACCATCATCTGGAACATCAGGCCGTAGCGGTGCGGGCGGATGTCGAGGGCCGGGCCGTAGAAGTTCACCCCGGCATTGTTGACGAGGATGTCGACCGGCCCGAGTAGCGCTTCGGCCCGTGCCACGACCGTCTCGACCTCCGCGGGAACCGTCAGATCGGCGCGGATCGCCGCTGCCCGGCCGCCCTGATCGCGAATGTGCGCCACGACCTCCTCGATGGAACCGGGAAGCACCGAGGCGCCCGGTTCGGCGGTGCGAGCCACCACCGCCACCGCCGCACCCTCGGCGGCGAAGCGTTCGGCGATCCGCCGGCCGATGCCGCGGCTCGCGCCGGTGACCAGTGCGGTCCGGCCGTCCATCGATCCCACGTCGACTCCTGCGCTGAGTGCTCCGGACGGCAATCCGGAGCAGGGGCCTAGCAAGTAAGTACCTACTTTCTCACGGTACCCGGTGATATGCGAGCGTTTCCCGGGTTATGTTGAGTGAGTACCTGCTTATTTATGCTCGGGCGGCCCGCACCGGGAAGGATGGAAAACCATGCATGACATCGTGATTCGCGGTGGGGACGTGGTCGACGGAACGGGTGCGCCGCCGCGTCGGGCGGAGGTGGCGATCGACGGGGACCGGATCGTGGACATCGGCCCGGCGGTCGGCTCCGGGCGCCGAGTGATCGACGCGTCGGGCCGGTTCGTGACGCCCGGGTTCATCGATGTGCACACCCATCTGGATGCCCAGCTGTTCTGGGATCCGCTCGCGACGCCCTCGTGCTATCAGGGCGTGAGCACGGTGGTGATGGGCAATTGCGGCGTCACCTTCGCGCCGGTGCGGCCGGGGCAGGAGGGCTACTTGGCGGCGATGATGGAGTCGGTGGAAGACATCCCGGCCGACACGATCATGGCCGGGCTGGACTGGGGCTGGCAGACCTACGGCGACTATCTGAAAACACTGGGCGACCGCGAACTCGGCGTGAACGTCGGCGGGCTGATCGGTCACGCCGCCCTGCGCTACTACGTGATGGGGGAGCGCAGTCTCGACGAGGCGCCCGCCACCGCCGAAGACCGCGCCGCGATGGCGGAACTGGTCGGTGAGGCCGTCGACGCCGGAGCGCTGGGCTTCTCGACCTCCCGGACCTACATGCACACCGTGCCGGACGGGCGGCCGGTGCCGGGCACCTTCGCCGACGTGGAGGAGCTGTCGGCGATCGCCGGCGTCCTCGCCGAACGCGGGCGCGGCACCTTCCAGGTGGTCCCGCGCATCGGCGAGCGCGACGGCGCCGACCGTGCCAATTCCCGCGCCGAGATGGCGTGGATGGAACAGGTGAGCCTGAATTCCGCTCGGCCCCTGACCTTTTCGATCATGCAGAGCGACCGGCGTCCGGGCTTGTGGTCCTGGGTGATGGAACAGACGGCCGGGGCCCGTGCGCGAGGTGCCGATCTGCGCCCGATGACCGCGGTGCGCGGCAGCGCGATCGTCTACGGAATCGCCGGGCGCACCCCGTACGACGCACTGCCCACCTGGTCCGAGGTGATGGCCGAACCGCCGGCCGCGCGGCTCGAGCTGCTGGCCCGCGGCGATGTCCGCGACCGCCTGATCGCCGAAGCCGAGCTGCCCTCGCAGGCATCAGGTCCGCTGGCGCCGAAGGATCCGGCGAAAATGTATCTGCTGCCGCCGGGTTCGGCCGCCTACGACGTCGGGGCGGACAACAGCCTGGCCGCCGAGGCGCGGCGGCGCGGCGTCGGCGCCGCGGCCGCCTTCATCGACTACACGCTCGAGACGAGCGGCCATGGACTGCTGTACTACCCGGTGCTCAATCAGGATCTGGACGCGGTCGCGCGCATGATCACCAACCCCGACGTCGTACTGGGCGTCGCCGATGCGGGTGCGCACGTCGCGCTCACCATGGACGCCGGGAATTCGACCTTCTTCTTGCGGCACTGGGTGCGGGATCGGGCACTGCTGGGGATCGGCCCGGCCGTCCGGCGACTGACCGTCGATGCCGCGAATCTGTTCGGAATCGCCGATCGCGGAGTGCTCGCACCGGGCGCGTACGCCGATGTGAACGTCGTCGATCTGGCGAATCTCGATCTGTTCGCCCCGGAGATGGCCGCCGATTTCCCCTTGGGCGCACAGCGATTCGTGCAGCGGGCGCGCGGTTACGACTACACGCTGGTCAACGGACACGTGCTCGTCGACCACGACGAAACCACCGGTGCGGTTCCCGGCCGGTTGGTCACCGCGCGCTGAGAATCTCGCGGGCCGGTGGCGCACTGCCGCCGAAGCGGGCCGTTGCCCCTGCGCCGGGCCGTCGTTACGATACATAAGTTAGAGAACACTTACTTATTTGAGAATTGGGGTGGCACCTATGAGCCATGAGGCCGTGATCATTTCGGGCGCGCGCACGGCGATCGGGACGGCATACAAGGGGTCGCTCACCGAAACCGACGCCTTCACACTGGGAACGGCGGCCGTCGCCGAGGCAGTGCGCCGAGCGGGCGTCGAACCCGAACTCGTCGACGACGTCATCCTCGGCGAATCGCTGTACGGCGGCGGGGCGATCGGCCGGTACGTCGCCATCGAGGCCGGGCTGGTGAACGCGCCCGGTATCGCGCACAACCGGCACTGCGCCTCCGGACTGTCCACGCTGCAGAGCGCGGCCGCCTCGGTGATCGCCGGGATGGATCGCATCGTGGTGGCCGGCGGTGTGCAGTCGAGTTCGACCGCACCGACGGTGAATCGGCGCATTCCGGGCTCCGAGGAATGGGAGGAGGACTGGCTCGCGCCCAGTCACCGCGAAACTCCGGACGCACCCGTGCGCGATATGTCGATCACGGTCGGGTGGAACGCCGCGGTCAAGGCCGGGATAACGCGCGCGCAGATGGACGAGTGGGCGTTGCGTTCCCATCAGCGCGCGGTGGCCGCGATCGACGCCGGCAGCTTCACCGAGGAGATCGTGCCGATCGAGGTGACCCGTCGCGACGGCAGTACGGTCACCTTCGCCGTCGACGAACATCCCCGGCGCACATCGTCATTGGAGAAGCTGGCGTCCTTGAAACCGCTGCATCCCGAGATCGAGGGCTTCGGCATCACCGCCGGGAACGCTGCTGGCATCAACGACGCGGCCGGCGCGATGGTGGTCGCGGACCGCGCGGTGGCCCGCGAGCGCGGAATCGAGCCGCTGGCGGTGGTCCGGGCCTGGGCCTCGGTGGGCGTCGCGCCCGCGGACACCGGGCTGGCGCCCGCGCCCGCGATCGAGAAGGTGCTCGCGCGCGCCGGACTGTCGGTGGCCGATGTGGCGCTCTGGGAGATCAACGAGGCCTTCGCCTCGGTCGCGGTCGCCGCGACCAGGGCGCTGGGGCTCGACGAGGAGAAGGTCAATGTCCTCGGAAGTGGGTGCAGTCTGGGACATCCCGTGGCGATGACGGGAGCCCGGATGGTGTTGAGCCTCGTGCACGAACTGCGGCGCCGCGGCGGTGGGGTCGGCGTCGCGGCGATGTGCGCGGGAGGTGGGATGGGCACCGCGGTCGTCGTCGACGTGCCCTGAGCTCGCGCCCTCGGCAGCCGGAAGATGTTCGGCTGCCGAGGTTCTCACCGTGGGTCGAGCGTTTCCAGCAGGGCGTGGGTGTCCTGCTGGAACACCCGGATCTCGCGGACCATGCCGTCGGCGAAGGAGAACAGCTCCACCACGTCGACCGTGGCGTGCCGCCCCGATTCCTTGGCCGTCCAGGTCTGGGTGGTCAACTGCACCACCGATTCCTCGGAGCCGAAGATGCGCGGATTGTCGATACTGCGCTCCCAGTACCGTCCGAACGATTCGCCCATGGCGGCCACCCCGGCATGTCCGTGGTAGCTGCCGCCGTGTGGCAGTGAGGCCGGTTGTTCGATGCGGATGTCGGGGTGGAACAGCGCCAGCGCGCCCGCGCCGTCACCGGCGGCGAAGCGGCGCGACAACTCCGTCACGATCTCCAAGCCGTTGCGCGACGCAGTACCGCGCGGTAAATCATGCTGTGGGCTCATCGGATTCGGCACCCTCGATCACCGGGAAGAATCCCTTGACCGTGCCCTCGCTGATCAATGTGATGGCCCGGTCGCGGTCGGCCTTCTTGGCGGTGCCGTGCCGGGTTTCCAGGGCCTGCATCAGTGCCATGCCCATCACCGCGCGGGCGGAGATGTCGGGCGATTCGAAGGGGAATCCGTAACGATCCTCGACCTCGCGCCACGCCTCGGCGAGCCGGTCCATGGCGACGGCGAAATTCTCCCGGTAGAACCGCCGGGCCACCTGTGGATCGCCGAACAGCACCAAGCCCAGGAGCGGCAGCACCTCGTCGAGCGTCGAAATCAGTTGGCGGTAAAGACCTTTGAGGGTCTCCAGCTGCCGTTGCGGGGTCAGCGGCTGATCGCGGTCGACGACGGCGGTCGCGGCGACCAGATCGTCGACGGCCGACTTGAGCGGTTCCACCACCGCTTCGAAGAACAGTTGATCCTTACTCTCGAAGTGCCGGTAGATGATTCCCTCGCTGATACCGCTGTGCTCGGCGATCATCTTGACCGTGGTGCCGTTCATATCGCCGGTCTCGCTGAAGGCGCGGCGTGCGGCGGCCAGGATCGAACTCTTGCGCGCCTCGGCGGTGAGCCGGCGCCGTACCGGCGGTGCGCCATTGGCGGGGGTGGGCGGGATCGTGGAACTTCCGGTCGTCGTGGTTCTGGCCACGAGTCCTCCTCGTCTCCGGGCCGACGCCGGTGCCGATCGGCGTTGTTAGTGGGTACACACTTTATCCTAATGCGCTCGCGACGGCATCCGCCGATCGGCGTGATCACGGCGATCTCTCCAGGTAGAACCCGGTTCTCACATTTCCTTGCGGAGTAAGTAATCACCTACTAAGCTCCGAGGTGACCGTCCTTCGGGTCCGGAGTTTCGGGTGGAGTGTGTTATGGACAGGCAAGCGCTGGAACACAGCCTCGCGCGCCGATTGCTCGACCACATCGACGAGGGCACCACCGATCTGGCGCCGGAAATCCTCGAGTTGCCGACCGATATCTATTCGACCCAGCGGCACACCGAGGAATTCGACGTCCTGTTTCGCGGCCACCCTCTGGTGCTGTGCCTGTCCGGCGCGCTTCCGCACGCGGGCACCTACCGCACCGTCGACCTGTGCGGCGTCCCGATCCTGTTGACCCGCAACGAGGAAGGCCACGTCCGCGCCTTCGCCAACGCCTGCCGCCATCGCGGCGTGCGGGTGGTCGACGGCGGCGGCGCCCGCAGCCGATTCGCCTGCCCGTTCCACTCGTGGACCTACGATCTCGACGGCCGCCTGGTCGCCGTGCCCGTGGATGACGCCTTCACCGGAATGTGCCTGGAGCGCAAGGGACTTGTCGAACTGCCTGTCAGCGAGGGGTACGGGCTGATCGTCGGATCGCTGCGCCCGGGGCCTGCCGTGGACATCGACGAATATCTCGGCCCCGGCCTGGCCGACGAGCTGGCGGTGCTCGAGTTCGCGGACTGGGAGTTGTACGGCGAACCGCACGTGCACCGGGTGGGGGCCAACTGGAAGGTCACCCTCGACACCTTCCGCGAGAACTATCACTTCCGCTTTCTGCACCGGCGGACCCTGGCGAAATACGCCTACGGTGGCGTGCTGACCTTCGACCCGTTCGGCCGGCATCTGCGCAATTGCTCCGCACTGCGCTCGATCGACGAACTGCGCGAGGTGCCCGACGAGCAGTGGGGCGACGTGATGGGCCATATCAGCCTGCAGTACGCGCTGTTTCCGAACACCAGCCTCACCTTCGACAGCCGGCATGTGGAGCTGTGGCAGATCGTGCCGGTCGACGCGGACTCCTCCGAGGTCGTGCACAGCACATATCTGCGGCCCGGTCTGAGCGAGTCCGAACGGGCCAAGGCCGTGGAGATGGCCCCCTGGATCTGCGAGACCGTGGTCGACGGGGAAGACTTCTGGGTGGCGGCGCGGACCGAGCCCGGTATCCGGGCAGGCGTGCTGGACACCATCGTGTTCGGCCGCAACGAGCCCGCGCCCCAGCATCTGCACCGCGGTTTCGAGGACGCGCTGGCCGCCGCCCGCCGGGCGTGAGAATGCCCGACCCCCTTGCCGATTCACACTCTCCGGGAGGACCCATGGATCTGTTGCTGCGCCGCGCCTGGCTGGTGGACGGAAGTGGCGACCCCGGCAGGGCCGCCGAGGTGGGAATCACCGGGGACCGCATCACCGCGGTCGGCGCGCCCGGCGAGCTGACGCCGGGACCGGACACACGCATCGTCGATCTCGACGGGCTCACCCTCACACCGGGTTTCATCGATATCCACACCCACTACGACGCGCAGATCCTCTGGGACGGCGATCTCACGCCCTCCTGCTGGCACGGTGTCACCACCGTGATCATGGGCAATTGCGGTTTCGGGGTGGCGCCGACCCGGCCGCCGCATCGCGAAATCATCGTGCGCACACTGGAAAACGTCGAGGGTATGTCGATGGAGGCGCTGAATGCCGGCATCGACTGGTGCTTCGAGACCTTCCCGCAGTATCTCGACGCCCTCGAGCTGCGCCGCAAGCGGCTCAATGTCGGTGCGTTCCTGGGACATACGCCCCTGCGGCTGTTCGTCCTCGGCGGAGAGGAACGCGCCGCGACCCCCGCGGAACTCGACACCATGCGCGCGCTGGTCCGTGAGGCGGTGACCGCCGGTGCGGTCGGACTGTCCACCTCCCGCCAACCGGCCCATCAGGGTGCGTTCGGCCGCCCGGTGCCCAGTCGCTTCGCCGAGGTCGACGAGGTCGACGCGCTGGCGGCGGAACTGGGCGCGGTGGGCAAGGGCATCCTGCAGGTGTCGATCGGGCCCGGCATGTTCGTCAATCAGTTCTCGGATCTGTCCGTGCGCTACGGCATTCCGGTCACCTGGACCGCGTTGGTTGCGCGCGCCGACAGACCCGGCGCCGCCATGCGCACGGTGGAGCGCGGCGGTGCGCTGCCCGGTGAGGTGTACCCGCAGATCGCCTGCCGGCCCATCGTGATGCAGGTCAGCCTCGCCGATCCCACGCCGCTGGGGGAGATCGACGAGTGGAAGGAAGTTCTCGCCCGGCCGCGGGAGGAACGCGCCGCGCTCTACCGGGACGTGGCATGGCGGGAGCGGGCCCGCCCGGCGACGCTGGCCGCGTGGGCGCATCGGTGGCCCAAGGTCGCCGTGGAGGAGACCGTCGCCGATCCGGCCGCGGTGGGAATCCCTTTGGACCGCTTGGCCGCCGAGCGCGGTACCACCGCCTTCGACCTGATGCTCGACGTCGCGCTCGCCGACGGGATGTCGACGCGCTTCCGCGTGGTTCTCGACAACGACGGCGACGACGAGATCGGTGATCTGCTCGCCGACAAGCGCACGATCCTGGGCCTGTCCGATGCGGGCGCGCACGCCAGTCAGCTCTGCGATGCCTGCTACTCCACCCATCTGCTGGGACATTGGGTGCGCGAGCGCAAAGCCATCGGACTGGAAGACGCAGTGTGGCGCCTGACCGGTCAGCCCGCTCACGCCTTCCGCATCCGCGAGCGCGGGCTGATTCGCGAGGGGTATTTCGCCGACCTGGTGGCCTTCGATCCCGCGACCGTCGGAACGACCCCGATCGAGCGGGTGCACGATCAGCCCGGGGGAGCGGATCGGCTCGTCGTGCGCAGCACCGGCGTCGCGCATATGTGGATCAACGGCGTCCAGACGCGCCGCGACGGAGTGGATGTGGCCGACTCGGCTGCGGGGCGGCTGCTGCGTAGCTGATCGAGTCGTTCCGGCGTGCCGAAGGGGCCGGCGAATATCGCTCGACCCCTTCGGTATTCGGTGCGCGGCACCGGCGTGAACGGTCAATCCGTATCGATCCACACGGATTTGACCTCGAGGTATTCCTCCAGCGAATGCGGCCCCATCTCACGTCCGTATCCGCTCATCTTGTATCCGCCGAACGGCACCGCCGGATCGAACAGCAGCATGGTGTTGACCCAGACGGTGCCGGTCCGCAATCGCGCCGCCAGCCGATGTGCGGTGCCGATGTCGCGGGTCCAGATTCCGCCCGCCAGGCCGTAATCGGAATCGTTGGCCCGCTCGGCCACCTCGTCGAGGGTGTCGAACGGCAGCACGCAGGCGACCGGACCGAAGATCTCCTCGCGCGCGATCCGCATCTCGTCGCGCACATCCGCGAATACCGTCGGCTCCACGAAATAGCCGGCGGCGAGATCGCCGGTATCGATGCGCGCCCCACCGGCCGTGGTGCGCGCGCCCTCGTCCGGGCCGATCGCCAGGTAATCGCATACGCGGTCGAGTTGCTGCCGGGAGACCAGCGGGCCGATCCGGGTGCGCGGGTCCAGGCTGTTGCCGACGGTGAGCGACCGCGCGAAATCCGACAGGCGGTCGACGAATTCGTCGTAGATCGGCCGCTCGACGAAGATGCGGGTCCCGGCACAACAGGTCTGGCCAGAATTCGAGAACACGCCCATTCCGGCGCCGGGAACCGCCTTCGTCAGATCGGCATCGGCGAAGACCACGTCGGGAGATTTTCCGCCCAGTTCCACCGACACGCGTTTGAGGGTGTCGGCGGAGGAGCGGATGATCTCGCGACCCACCGCGGTCGATCCGGTGAACGCGATCTTGTCCACGCCCGGGTGCACGGTCAGCGCGGCGCCGGCGGATTCACCGTCGCCGGTCACGATATTCACCACGCCGTCGGGAATTCCGGTCTCGCTCAACAGCTCTCCGAGCCGCAGTGCGGCCAGGCTCGCCTCCTCGGCGGGTTTGAGGACGAGGGTGCATCCGGTGGCCAGAACCGGGGCGATCTTCCACACCGCGTTGGCGACCGGGCGATTCCACGGCACGATCGCGGCGACGACCCCGACCGGCTCCTTGACCGTATAGCTGAACACCGAGCCCGGAATCGAATTCGGCAGTGTCTCACCGTGAATCTTGGTCGCCCAGCCCGCGTAGTACCGCAACACCTCGGCTTCCCAGGCGCGCGACCCCGGCCGGCGCCGGCCCAGCGGCGAACCCATATCGAGCGATTCGAGCAGGCGCAGTTCGTCGAAGTGCTCCTGCACCTTGTCCGCGAACGCCCAGAGCAGGGCCTGGCGATCGCGCGGGGAGAAGTGCTGCCAGGGACCCACCAGCGCCGAGCGGGCCGCGGTGACCGCGCGGTCGGCATCGACGGCATCGGCGGCGGCCAATTCCGCGATCACCGCGCCGGTGGAGGGATCGATGCTGACGAAGGTGCGCCCCGAGGCCGCGGCCTCCCATCGGCCGCCGATCAGCAGGCGTTTGGTGCGACCGTCGAGGAATGCGGGGAGCGAAGCGACTGCTCCGGTGCTTGTCGACATGGAAATCCTTCCTGACCACGGCACATCGAGCGGCCGCGGCCGGACAGGTTGTGAGTGAGAACTTACTAACACATGGTAGGTCACCGCTTCGGATCATCCGCTAGAAAGTGATCACTTACCCTGTTACTGTGAGTTGGCGCCCACTCGGTGCCCGAGCCGCCAGGGGAAACCATGGAGAAGACAACGCCGAACGGCATACGCCTGCCCGATGATTGGTGTCTGCGCCAGTTCGACCACCTCGCACCCGAACTCGCCGCCACACTGCCGGAGACGATGGCCCGCATGCGTGAGCTGTGCCCGGTGGCGCACAGCGACCGCTACGGCGGATTCTGGGTGGCCTCCGGATACGAGGAGGTGCTGAGCGTGGCGCAGAACTGGTCGGTGTTCAGCTCCGCGCACGGTCTGTCGGTCACGGGCACCAAAGGGGTGGTGCGCAATCTGCCCGTCGAAGTCGATCCGCCCGAACAGCGCGCGTACAAGAGCCTGATCACCCCGTACTTCACCCCCGCGGCCGTCGCCGACTGGGAACAGCCGACGCGCGATCTGGTCACCCGCCTGCTCGACGGTTTCCTCGCCGACGGCGAGTGCGAATTCATGGACGCCTTCGCACGGCCGCTGCCCAGTCTGGCGTTCTTCGAACTCGCCATCGGCGCGCCCGCCGACGAACTCGATACGGTGTCGCGACTGGCGTCGCGGTCGTCGATTCCGAATCATCCCGAATCGCGCGAATGCTGGAAGGGCTTGTACGCCTGGGTCAAAGGCTTCCTCGCCGCCCGGCGCGAGCAACCGCCGCGCGGAGATGTGGTCGATGCGGTGCTGGCCGCCGAGATCGACAGTGTGCCGCTGACCGAGGACGAAACCATCGGAGCGGTACAACTTCTCATCCTCGGTGGGCTCGAAACCACCGCCGGTGCACTCGGACTGATGGTGGAGCGGTTCTGCCGCGAGCCGGAGATCCCGCAGTTGCTGCGCGAACGCCCCGAGCTCATGCCGAAGGCCGTCGAGGAACTGCTGCGGCTGGATTCGCCGTTCGTCTCGGTGGGCCGCACCGCGGTGCGCGACACCGAATTGTCCGGCCACGTCATCGAATCCGGTGACAAGATGCTCATCCACTGGGCCTCGGCCAATCGTGACGCCGGCGAATTCCCGGATCCGGACCGATTCGACCCGACCCGGACTCGCAACCGCCACTTCGCCTTCGGCGCCGGCCCGCATCGCTGTGCGGGCTCCAATCTGGCCCGCTTGAACCTGCGCGTGGCGCTCGAGGAGATCGTGCGGCGCATGGATCACATCGCCGTCCGGGACGGGGCGGAGATTCGGTATCACGCCGGTCTCACCCGTTCGCCGCTGACCCTGCCGATCACCTTCGTCGCCCGCGAACCCGACCGAACCTAGAACCGCTGTGGCTCTAGGCGGCGAAAAGTCCCTTCGCGCTTGGTCGTTGATGGGAAGTCGCTGCGATTGACGTGGTTTCGCCGAACCGTTTAGGTAAGCGTCATGCGAATCGGCGGTGCGGGAATTCTCGACGTGCTCGGTAGCCGACGGACGGCGGTGGCGGTACTGGCGACGATCACCGGCTTCTACTACTTGTTCGTCGCGATCACCAACTGCACCGACACCGTCACCAATCGCCGCGGGGTGGCCGCCGTGCTGTCGATGCGGGCCACGATCCACAATCCGGGCACCGACTGGCGTGCCCTCACCAACGGCGACGTCGCGCTCGTCGTCTACATCCTCGTGGTGATCTGGGAGTTCTCGATCGCCCTCGTGCTGCTCGTCGCCGCGGCCTGCTGGGTGCGGGAGCTGAGCGGGCGGCCACGCCGGGTGCCGGTGCGACCCGGCACCGCGGCGACGTTGTCCAGTATCGGCTGGACGATGGCGGTGCTGCTGTTCGCGGGGGCGTTCCTGACCGTCGGCGGGGAGTGGTTCCGGATGTGGGCGAACAAGGAGGTCAACGCCTCCTCGGCGGCGTTGCAGAACTTCCTGATCGCCGGCATCGGCCTGGTGCTGGTACATCTGCCCGACTCGACGCCGTGGGCCGCCGCGCCGTCGGAATGAGTTGCGGCTGTGCGGGAACAGTGTCCGCGCGGCCGGGGTTGCAGCGCGTATGGAACTCGACACCGCGCTCGACTTCGCCCGTACGACCTCGCGGTCCGTCCTGACCACCCTGCGCCGCAACGGGCGTCCGCAGCTGTCGAACGTCACCCACTGGGTCGCCCCCGACGGCACCATCCGGATCTCCATCACGGCGGACCGGGCCAAATACGCCAATCTGCGCCGGGAGCCGTGGGCGGCCCTGCATGTCACCCGTGACGACTTCTGGGCCTACGCCGTCCTGGAGGCCGATGTCGAACTGACCCCGGTGGCCGCGACCGCCGACGACGCTACCGTCGAGGAGCTGATCGCCTACTATCGGGCGCTCAGCGGCGAGCATCCGGACTGGGCGGACTATCGCCGCGCGATGGTCGCCGACCGCCGGGTGATCGCGTGTCTGCGTCCCACCCGCGCCTACGGCATGCTGCCCTGAGGCCTGCGCTCGCCGGACGTGGGCAGGCCCTCGGGAATCCATTGCGGCGCACGCTTTTCCATGAAGGCGCGCATTCCCTCCCGCGGTTCCGGCGAGGTTTCCAGGGCGAGGAACATGGTCTGATAGTCGATGCTGCCGTAGCGCTCGTTCAGCATGCGTTTCACCTGGGCGCGGGCCTGCGGTGCGGTCTGCAGGATTTCGGAGACGGCCGCGACGGCCTCCTCGCACAGCCGCTCGTGCGCCACCACCCGGCTGATGACGCCGAGTCGCCGCGCTTCGTCCGCGTCGAATCGCCGCGCCGACAACAGCAGATCCCGAGCCACCGCCACGCCGACATGGGCGGGCAGCACCGCGGCGTAGGTGGCATCGGGAATGCCGCGCAGTAGCTCCGGCACCCGGAACACAGCCCGCTCGCTGGCGACCGCGATATCGGACATCATCGCGATGAGCAGACCGCCCGCCTGACAGATCCCGTTCACCGCCGACACCACCGGGGCGCGGCTGTCACGAATGGCGAGGAAGGGCAGCACATCCTGACCCGACAGCCCCGGCGGCAACGCATCCCCGGGCTCGGCGCGCCCGCCCAGGTCGCCGCCCGGCGCGAACACGTCATCGGTTCCGGTGATGATCAACGCCGCCAGATCCGGATCCGAATTGACCAGGTGCACCGCGCGTTTGATGCCGAAATACATCGCCGGCGTCAGCGCGTTGCGTGCTGTGGGCCGGTCGATCACGCACCATCCGATCACGCCGTCGCGCTCGAATCGCAGCCCCGCCGCACCGAGATCGTCAGTCATGTAGTAAGAATATCAATCTCTTCTATCGGATATTCCATTCTCGTCCGGGCGACTCGACTTCACCGGCGCATAACCTTGCGGCAACGTTCGGCATGCATGCTGGCACCCTCCGCTGAATCGAAAGGTAAGACCCGAATGGACTTTCTGACTGTGCTCGTGGACATGTTGGCTGCGCTGGGGGCGAGCGGTAGCGCGGGCTGACCACCCATCACGACACAACCCGGCCCACCACGTCAGTGATGTGGTGGGCCGCAGGCGTTCCGGGGACAGCTTCGAGCGTCGCTCACCGCGTGGGAAGAGATCATCCGGTCAGAAAGGCGACGGCCTGGTCGGCGACGGCGTCCGGCGGCCGGTCGGCGTGCAGGATGAGGCCCCGCTCGGCGGGTTCGAGCGGTTCGAGTGTCGCGAGCTGGGATTCGAGCAGCGACACCGGCATGTAGTGGCCGTGGCGGTGGGAGATGCGTTCGCTGAGGGTTTCCCGGTCGGCGATCAGGAGCAGGAAGACGGTCTCCGGCGCGGCGGAGCGCAGGATGTCGCGGTAGCGGCGTTTGAGCGCCGAACAGGCGACCACGCCGCCGTCTCCGCGGAGATGACGGTCGCGCAGCCAGTGGCTCACCGACATCAGCCAGGGTTCGCGATCGGCGTCACTCAGCGCGATGCCGGCGGTCATCTTGGCGATATTGGCCGGCGGGTGGAAGTCGTCCGCGTCGGCGAACGGCAGGTCGAGCCGTGCGGCGAGCAGCCGGGCCGTCGTGGTTTTGCCGGTTCCCGACACTCCCGTCACGACGACGCAGGGCGGGACCGTCCGGCGGGGCGTCTGCGCGGGCACCGGTGATCATTCGCTGTGATCGGCGCCGGCCGGTCCCTGTGACCCGGCCGGATACTCGTCGAGCGGCACCACATCGCGCGACCACGCCGACAGGATCGGAGTCACCACGCGCCAGGCCTGTTCGGCCTCGTCCGCGCGGATCGAGAGGGCCGGGTCACCGTTCAGTACGTCGAGCAGGAGCCTGCCGTAGGCCGGCAACTCCGGCGGTTGCACCTGAGCGGTCAGAGTGAGCGGTACCAGGGTCCCGGCGGTGGCGCCGACGGCCGTCAGACCGAGCGACAGGCTTTCGGGGTCGAGCCCGAACCGCAGCACATTGGGCTCCGGCGTTCCCTGATGGCCGAAGGGCATATGTGGAACCGGGCGGAAGTGGACGGCGACCTCGTTGCGATCGGTCCCGAGCGCCTTGCCGCTGCGGAGCACGAAGGTCGTTCCCGACCACCGCCAGCTGTCCAGCGTCAGTTCGACCTCGGCGAAGGTCTCGGTCCGGCGACGCGGGTCGACGCCCTCCTCGTCCACGTAGGACGGAACGTCGCGATCGCCGATCCGTCCCGCGAGATACCGCCCGCGACGCGTGCAGGCGGCGACATCGGCATCGGTCAGCGGACGCACCGAGCGCAGCACATCGACCTTGCGGTCGCGCAGGTCGCGTTCGGACAGCGTGATCGGGGGTTCCATGGCGATGAGGCACAGCAGTTGCAGCAGATGGTTCTGCACCATGTCCTTGAGGGCGCCGACGTGGTCGTAGTATCCGGCCCTGCCCTCGAGGGTGAGGGTTTCGTCCCAGACGATCTCCACCTTGGCGATATGCGCGCTGTTCCAAATGGATTCGAGGACGCGATTGGCCAGCCTGCTGCCGAGCAGATTCTGCACCGTGGTCATGGCGAGGAAGTGGTCCACGCGGAAGACGGCTCGCTCGGGCACCAGATCGGCCAGTAGCCGATTCAGTTTCTCGGCACTGTCGAGGTCTTCGCCGAACGGTTTCTCGAGGACGATCCCGCTGCCCGCGGGCAGTCCCACCTCGTGCAGCGTCGTGATCGCGGCGGGAAACACCGCCGGGGGCAGGGCGAGGTAGACCGCCACCGGACCGTCGCCGGCGATCGCCGCCGCCACCTCGTCGGCGTTCTGGATGTCGGCCCTGCGGTACCGCGTCGCGGCCGCGACCGCCTTCCGGGCATCGGGCGCAGCCTCCGCGGCATGGTCCTCGAGCTGGGCCACCACCCACTCGTGGAACTCTTCGTCGCTGCGGCCCTTCCGATCGGCGCACACCACCTCGAAACCGCTGTCCAGATGCCCGGCCTGGAACAGGGCGGCCACGGCCGGCAAGAGGTAGCGCCCAGCGAGATCACCGGTGCCGCCGAAGACGACCAGACGCGTGATCATGTCGCACCTGCCTTCGCTCGCGCGAGTTTCACCCCGCTGGAAATGATGCCGATATGACTGAACGCCTGCGGAAAATTACCCATGAACGTGCCGGTCGTCGGGTCGATCTGCTCCGCGAGCAGGCCGACGGTGCTCGCGCGGGCGCACAGGGAGGTGTAGAGCCGCTCGGCGTCCTCGAGCCGTCCCTGCGCGGTGAGGTTGTCGACCATCCAGAAACTGCACAGGACGAACGCGCCCTCGTTGCCGGGCAGGCCGTCCGGTGATTCGTCGTGCAGGTAGCGGTACAGCAGTCCGTCGCCGGCGCCCAGCCGATCGGCCACCGCCGCGGTCGTCGCCATCATGCGTGGATGATCGGCGGGCACGACGCGGCGCAGCGGCAGCGCCAGCAAACTCGCATCCAACTCGCCGCCACCGTCCAGATGGGCGCTGAGGGTGTGGGCCCGCTCGTCCCACGAGTTCTTGAGGATCGCCTCGCGGATCTCGTTCGCGGTGCTGCGCCACATCGCGACGGGACCGGGCAGGTCGAATCGTTCCCCGATCGACGCGGCGCGGTGCAGTGCCACCTGGCACAGCGCCGCGGAATAGGTGAAAACCCGGCCCGGGCTGCGCACTTCCCAGATGCCCTGGTCCGGCTCCTGCCAGGATCGGCCCGCGGCCTCCGCCAGATCGGACAGGTTCGACCACAGCAGCGGCTGCAACTCACCGCCGGTACGCAGCCATTGGTCGGCGCAGTCGAGGATCTCGCCGTAGACGTCGTGCTGGCGCTGGTCGGTGGCTCCGTTGCCCCAGCGCACCGGCCCGCTTCCGCGGTAACCCTCCAGGCCGGTGTCCACCATCTCGTCCGGAACCGGATCGCCGTCGATGTCGTACATGATGCGTGGCTCGCCGCTGCGCTCGAACGCGTCGAGCACCCAGCCCAGGAAGGCGTCGGCCTCGTTGCGGAAACCGATGCGGCGCAAGGCATAGACGGCATACGACGCGTCGCGGATCCAGACGTAGCGATAGTCCCAGTTGCGGACGCCGCCGATGGGCGCCGGCAGCGACGAGGTGGGTGCCGCCACGACGGATCCGCTCACCCAGTGGTCGCAGAGTTTGAGCGTGATCGCGGAGCGTCGGACCAGTGCCTGCTCGGGACCGTCGTAGACACACGTCCGCATCCACGATCGCCACGCGTCGGCGGTGTGGCGCAGCATCGCCGCGGCGTCGAAGCGATGGTGGCGGTGGAAGCGCCCCCACGACAGCACGAGCTCCAGCCGCTCGCCCTGGACCAGGTCGAAGGTGGTGTGCACGCCGTCCAGCGGCCGGTCGGCGCGCAGATGCAGCCGCAGGTTCGGTTGCGAGGCGACCCGGATCTCCAGCCCGCTGAGCACCGGCCGCAACTGCGCACCTCCCTGCGGCGCGATCTCCACCGCTACCCGGACGTGCCCGCTGACGACGATCGCGGAGCGGACCAGTTCCGAGCGATCGGCGGGCGCGTCGTCGCCGAGATCCGAGCCGGGGCGTACCACCATGGCGTCGGTCACTCGGAGAACGCCGGTGGCGCTGCGCAATTCGGTTTCCAGCACGCCGGTGTCCGGCTGATAGCGCTGGCGACCTTCCAAAGGATCGGCCGGCGCGACGGTGAAATGGCCGCCGCGGGCATGGTCGAGCAGCGCGCAGAACAGCGGTTGGGCGTCGAAGCGCGGCAGGCACAGCCACGGGATCGAACCGTCCATCCCGACCAGCGCGGCCGTCGTACCGTCTCCGATCAGACCGTAGTCCTCCAGCGGGAGATACCCGTCGCTCCGGTGGATCGGCCGGAACGGTGGATCGGGATCGTGCACGCCACCCCCTTCCACGAGTGGAACGCCCGGCGACAACTAGAGGGAAGGCTATCAGCTGGCATCCGGTGGGAAACCGGAACAGAGCGGCCGATACCTGCCTGAAATCACGAATGATCGACTGGCTGGCTAACGCAGGATTTCCCGGCGGGACGCACAGGCCGACGGGAGGCTGGAGACTCGGGGGCGTGGGATGCGGTGCTGACTGCCCGGCGACGGGCGAGGCCCGCCCGGCGACCGACCTTCCGCAAAAATTCCTAGGTGTTTAGCCGTTGAAGCGAGTGGGTAACCACAGTCCAACCCGGAATATATGCAGGTCAGACTGGCAAAGCGCCCCCGGCAGGAATCGAACCTGCGACCTAGGGATTAGAAGGCCCTTGCTCTATCCAACTGAGCTACGGAGGCATGGCAGTACCAAACACCATGCCCGGTTTGGGGCAGCGTGTCCAGCGAGTTGATTATAGCGAGCGTCCAGATCGGTGCTGGTCATCGACAACGCCGTGGACGACTGTCGCCCTCGTCACAGCGAGCGGGGCGGATTCGGGCCGGGAAGGCTGTGAGGTGGGCCGCCAACTACGCTGAATAGTATGTCGTCACCGCAGGACCCGCCCGTCGAAACCGACCCCCAGGCCGTGCGGCCGGAGGCGACGGCGTTCCCGGTGCTGGCGGTGGTGGCGGTAGGTCTGACCGCGCTGGTCGCGCCGATCGTGGTGAGTCTGTCCGCGGCGCAGGCGCTGACGCTGCTCGGCATTCCCGACCCCGGCCCGCTGACCACCTACGGCCTGCCCGCAGTGCGGGCGGTGGCCGATTTCTCGGCCGCGATCGCGGTCGGGTCGCTGCTGTTCGCGGCCTTCCTGTGCCCACCGCAGCGCGACGGCCTGCTCGATGTCGGCGGCTACCGGGCCTTGCGTCGCGCCGGGATCGCGGCGCTGGCCTGGGCGGTGACCTCGGCTCTGCTGGTGCCGTTGACGCTGTCGGACACCACCGGCCAGCCCGTGCGCTCGATGTTGCGGCCGGATCAGATCTGGCATGCGATCGGCAAGGTCGATGTCGCGGGATCCTGGCGCGCCACCGCGATCATGGCGATTCTGCTCGCCATCGGCTGCCGGCTGGCCTTGCGCTGGGGCTGGACGCCCGTGTTGTTCGCGTGGTCGCTGCTGTGCCTGATTCCGGTTGCGCTGACCGGACATTCGTCGTCGGGTGGCGCCCACGATGTCGCGACGAACAGCCTGATCCTGCATCTGGTCGGCATGGCCGTGTGGGTCGGCGGACTGTTCGCGGTCCTCGCCTACGCCATGCGCGGCGGAAAGTACACCGGTCTCGCCGCACGGCGATTCTCCCTGGTGGCGACGTGCGCGTTCGCGGTCGTCGCGGTGTCGGGTGTGCTCAACGCCTGGGTGCGCGTGCCGTGGGACGAACTGTTCACCACCACCTACGGCCGGTTGGTGATCGCGAAGACGGTCGCACTCTGCCTGCTCGGTGTCGCCGGATTCCTCCAGCGCCGCCGCGCCCTTCCGGCGTTGGCCGACAATCCCCGCGACCGCTCGGCCCTGATCAGTTACGCCGGAGTCGAGATCTTGATCTTCGCGGCCACGATCGGCCTGGCCGTCGGGCTCGGCCGCACCCCGCCGCCGGATCTCAAACGGGTGCCCTCGCCCGCGGAGGTCGAACTCGGCTACAACCTCGCCGGGCCGCCGACCGTCGGCCGCATCCTGTTCGACTGGCGCTTCGACATCATGTTCGGCACGCTCGCCATCGTGCTGGCGGTGCTGTATCTGGTGGGCGTGCGGCGCCTGCGCGCGCGCGGCGACGCCTGGCCGGTGGGGCGGACCGTGGCGTGGCTGTGCGGTTGTGCGGTGCTGCTGATCGCGACGAGTTCCGGGGTGGGCCGATACGCCCCCGCCATGTTCAGCGTGCACATGGCCCAGCACATGCTGCTGTCGATGCTCGCTCCGGTGCTGTTCGCACTGGGTGGCCCGGTGCTGCTGGCCCTGCGCGCCCTGCCCGCCGCCGGTCGCGACGCACCGCCGGGGCCGCGGGAATGGGTGCTGGCCGCGGTACACAACCCGGTCTCGCGTTTCCTGACCCAGCCGGCTGTCGCGGCGGCGTTGTTCATCCTCGGCTTCTACGCGCTGTATCTGGGCGGCATCTTCGATGCGGTGGTCGGCGAGCACGGCGCCCATCTGGCGATGAATCTGCACTTCCTGGTGTCGGGCTACCTGTTCTACTGGGTCGTTCTCGGTATCGACCCCAAACCGCGCCAGGTCCAGCCGCTCACGAAGGTCGGCATGGTGTTCGGATCGCTTCCGTTCCACGCCTTCTTCGGCGTCGCGCTGATGAGCATGACCACGGTGATGGGCGAGTGGTTCTATCGCGGGCTCGGATTGAGCTGGAACACCGATCTGCTCGGCGATCAGCGCACCGGTGGCGGGCTGGCCTGGGCCAGCGGTGAGATCCCGCTGGTCCTGGTGATGCTGGCGTTGCTGGTGCAGTGGTCGCGCAGCGACAACCGCACGGCCAAGCGCTTCGACCGGGCCGCCGAGCGCGACCACGACGCCGCCCTCGCCGCGCACAACGCCATGTTCGCCGAACTGGCCAAACGTGACCGCGAGGTGAAACCGTGACCGAGGCGCCCGCGCAGATTCCGCGCCTTTTTCGCGCCGATATCCGGGCCGCCCGCGAGCGGCTGGGTAACGACGTGCGGGTCACGCCCGTATTCCACACCGAGGTGGCCGGTCCCGAGGGGCCGGTCAAGGTCACTCTGAAGCTCGAACATCTGCAGTACGGCGGCACGTTCAAAGTGCGGGGCAGTCTCAACGCGCTGCTGCAGTCGGAGGACGACGGCCGGCCGGTGGTGATCGCCTCCGGTGGCAACGCGGGGATCGCCGCGGCGCTGGCCTGCGCGCTGCGCGGCCGCCCCTGTACCGTCGTCGTCCCGGAAACCGCACCCCACACCAAGGTCGCGGCGATGTGGGGGTACGGCGCGGAAGTGCTGTGGCACGGAACGACCTATGCCGAATCCAAACGCCACGCCGACGCGGTGACCGCGGAGCGGAACGCGCTGCAACTGCACGCCTACGATCTGCCGGCGGTGGTTGCCGGGGCCGGTGTGGTGGGGCTCGAGATCGAGCGTCAAGTGCGCGGACGGCCGCCGGTGCTGATGGCGGTCGGCGGCGGGGGCCTGATGGCCGGTATCGCGATCGCGCTCGGCCCGCGGTCACGAGTGATCGGCGTCGAACCCAAGGGCGCGCCGACGCTGTACGCGGCGCTGTCGGCGGGGCGCCCGGTCGATGTGCCGGTCGACAGCATCGCGGCGGATGCGCTGGGCGCCACCAGGATCGGCGATATCGCGCTCGATACCGCGATTCGCTACGGCGTCGGCTCGGTCCTGGTGGGCGACGACGCGATCGCGATGGCACGCGAATATCTGTGGCGGGAATTCCGCCTGGTCGTGGAGCCGGCGGGCGCGGTCGCCCTGGCCGCGGTACAGAGTGGGGCCTACGTCCCGGAACCCGGCGAGCGGCCGGTGATCGTGCTGTGCGGCGCCAATACGGACGTGAGCAACCTCTGACCGCGTGAACTCCGGAACAGGGCCTGTTCACACCCACGGGAGTTGTCCACATATTCGCATCCGGGGCTGGTGAGGCGTCGCGGCATCGGCGACGCTGAGTAGGTCACGTCGGCCGAGGGCGCCGCGGACGGGGGCACAGTCGAATCGCGAAGGGGGACAACCATGTACGAGGCGAATACCGCCGTCATCGGCACCGTCGTCACACATCCCGTACGGCGGAGCCTGCCGGGTGGGGAACAAGTGATCAGCTTTCGGATGGCCAGCAATGCCCGCCGCTTCGATCGCGATACCGGAGGCTGGGTGGACAGCGGCACCCTGTTTCTGACGGTGACCTGCTGGCGCCGCCTGGTGGAGGGGGTCGACGCGTCCATCCGTCGCGGGGATCCGATCATCGCCTACGGTCAGCTGCGCACCAACGAGTACCGGACCAGGGAAGGTGTGCAACGCCACGATCTGGAGATGCGAGCCGCCGCGCTGGGGCCCGACCTGGGCCGCTGTGCCGCTCCGGTGCTGCGGCGGGGCGGCGCCCGGAACTCCGGACCGGACCTACACGTTGTCCCCGAAGGGGACGACGCGGTGCCACAGGCGCCGGCGGGCGAGTCCGGCCCCGCCACGGGCGAGGGATCGACTACGGTCGAGCCGGTCTCCGCGGCGGCCGCCGACGCCGGATGACTACCGTTACCTCTGCTCCGCTCGCGCGGTCCTCCGTTTCGACCCACTGGTTCCGACACCGATAGGCTTTCCTACATGGCTGAGTTCATTTACCAGATGAAGAAAGTTCGCAAGGCGCATGGCGACAAGGTCGTCCTCGACGATGTGACCTTGAACTTCCTTCCGGGCGCCAAAATCGGCGTCGTCGGTCCGAACGGCGCCGGTAAATCGAGCGTGCTGAAGATCATGGCCGGACTGGACCAGCCCAACAACGGTGACGCCTTCCTGGCGCCCGGAGCCACGGTCGGCATCCTGCAGCAGGAGCCGCCGCTGAACGAGGAGAAGACCGTCCGCGGCAACGTGGAGGAAGGCCTCGGCGAGATCAAGGTGAAGCTGGACCGCTTCAACGAGATCGCCGAACTCATGGCCACCGACTACTCCGACGAGCTCATGGATGAAATGGGCAAGCTGCAGGAGGACCTGGACCACGCCGACGCGTGGGATATCGACTCCCAGCTCGAGCAGGCCATGGACGCACTGCGCTGCCCGCCGCCGGACGAGCCGGTCGGCAACCTCTCCGGCGGTGAGCGCCGCCGGGTGGCGCTGTGCAAGCTGTTGCTGAGCAAGCCGGATCTGCTGCTGCTCGACGAGCCCACAAACCACCTCGACGCCGAGAGCGTCAACTGGCTCGAACAGCATCTGGCCCAGTACCAGGGCGCGGTCCTCGCGGTCACGCACGACCGGTACTTCCTGGACAATGTCGCCGGCTGGATCCTCGAGCTCGACCGCGGCCGGGCCTACCCCTACGAGGGCAACTACTCCACCTACCTGGAGAAGAAGGCCGAGCGACTCGAGGTTCAGGGCAAGAAGGACCAGAAGCTGCAGAAGCGGCTCAAGGAGGAGCTGGCCTGGGTGCGTTCGGGCGCCAAGGCTCGCCAGGCCAAGAACAAGGCCCGCCTCGGCCGCTACGAGGAGATGGCCGCCGAAGCGGAGAAGATGCGCAAGCTGGACTTCGAGGAGATCCAGATTCCGCACGGCCCGCGCCTGGGCAATGTGGTGGTCGAGGTCGAGCACCTGGACAAGGGTTTCGGCGACCGGCAGCTGATCAAGGATCTGTCTTTCACCCTGCCGCGCAACGGCATCGTCGGTGTGATCGGCCCGAACGGTGTCGGTAAGTCGACGCTGTTCAAGACGATCGTCGGACTCGAGCAGCCCGACAGCGGCGAGGTCAAGGTCGGCGACACGGTGAAGCTGAGCTATGTCGACCAGAACCGCGCCGGCATCGACCCGAAGAAGACGGTCTGGCAGGTTGTCTCCGACGGGCTCGACTACATCGAGGTCGGCAATCAGGAGATGCCTTCGCGCGCTTATGTTTCCGCCTTCGGCTTCAAGGGCCCGGATCAGCAGAAGCCGGCCGGTGTGCTGTCCGGTGGTGAGCGCAACCGCCTGAACCTGGCGCTGACCCTCAAGCAGGGCGGCAACCTGATCCTGCTCGACGAGCCCACCAATGACCTGGATGTGGAGACTCTCGGCTCGCTGGAGAACGCGCTGGAGAACTTCCCCGGCTGCGCAGTGGTCATCTCCCACGATCGGTGGTTCCTCGACCGCACGTGTACCCACATCCTCGCGTGGGAGGGCGACGACTCGAATCCGGCCAAGTGGTTCTGGTTCGAGGGCAACTTCGAGGCCTACGAGGCCAACAAGGTCGAGCGTCTGGGCCCGGAGGCGGCCCGTCCGCACCGCGTTACTCACCGTAAGCTGACTCGCGACTGACCTTTCGGCTCGCGCAGTCGACCGACCACCCGGACGTGCGTCAATCTCTCAGGGGCGCAACGTCATCGCGGTCTACCCGGGTCTCGGCGTAGGCTGCGAACACGGGCGTACCAACCGGCCCGTTCGAGGTAGCTGAGCGTCGCCGAGGGTTTAGAAGGAATACACCCCGGCGCCTCGGCTACCCAGCTACTCTCGACCCCGGCGTCACTTTGTTGCGGAACCGAATCCGAGGGAGTTGGCGAAAAAAAATGACGGTATCGTCCGAATTGTCCAGTAACGCGTGGGCGGAGAGTCTGCCGGAGCCGCTGCGGGGAGAACTCGCAACGCTCGAATCGGCGTACTTCCGTCACGTGGATGCCGGCGATGTGGACTGTGCGATCACCGGAAGTTCGGCGCTGGTCTTCCGAAGGCATCTCGAACTGGGCTTGCAACGTCCCCCGAGCGCGGCGCGCGTGCGGGTGTACCACCCCGACGACGGCAGCGGCATCGGGGCGGCGGTGCAACTGGTCACCGACGATATGCGTCTGCTCGTCGAATCGGTGGCTTCGGCCCTGACCCGGATCGGCGCCACCGTCAGCGAAGTGATCCATCCGATCTTCGAGGTGATGCGCGACGACGAGGGGCGGCTGCATTCCGCGGCCCCGCACGAGGTCGACGGCAACGGTGTCACCGGCTTGCGCGAATCCTGGATTCACGTGCAGCTGCATCCGTCCACGAGCCGCGACGTCCTCGAGCGCATCGAGGCCGAGGTGCCCGATGTGCTCACCGACGTACGCCAGGTCATCGGCGATACCGAAGCGATGCGGGCGGTGCAGGATCGCCTCGCCCGCGAGCTGATCCGGACCGCGGATGCGGGATCCTCGCCGTACCCGGTCACGGACCTGGTGGACTGCGCGCATCTGCTCCGCTGGCTGGCAGACGGGCATTTCACCCTCCTCGGCTACGCCCGCTTCCAGCGTCGCCCCGCGGCCGGTGCGGAAGCGAAATCCGTTGTCGTGCCGGACAGTTGCCTCGGTGTTCTGCGCCCCAACGTCGGGACCGACTTCCAGGTTCCGGGCGACGGCGGCCGGCGTCCGCTGCTGATGCTCACCCAGGGGCTGGTCCCGGCGACGGTGCACCGCTCGGTCTATCCGTATTTCATCGGCGTCGCGGAGGCCGACGCCTCGGGCACGGTCGTCGGCGAACATCTGTTCATCGGTGTGTTCACCGTCGCCGCCCTGCACGAGAACGTGCTCGATATTCCGGTGATCGCGCGCCGGGTGCGCACCGTGATCGAACAATGCGGATTCGATCTCGAATCGTTCTCGGGCCAGGCGATGCTCGAGGTGATCCAGTCCTTCCCACGTACCGAATTGTTCTCCTCGGATATCGACACGATGCGGCGGACCGCCAGCGCCGTGCTCAGCGTGGGCATGCGTCGACAGGTGCGGCTGTTCCTGCGCCAGGATTCCTACGGTCGTTTCGTGGCCGCCATGGTGTATTTGCCGCGCGACCGCTACACCACCCGGGTTCGGCTCGAGATCCAGGACATCCTGGTTCGCGAGTTGGGCGGCGTATCGATCGACTACTCGGCGCGGGTGTCCGAAAACGAGCTCGCCAGCGTGTATTTCACGGTGCATCTGCCCGAACCGGGCACTCGGGTGGATACCTCCGAAGCCAATCGGTTGCGGATTCAGAATCTCCTCGCCGAGGCCAGCCGCACCTGGGACGATCATCTGCGCGACGAGGTGGCTCGGTCCACCGTGCTGGATCCCGCTGTCGTGCAACGGTATGCGGCCGCACTGCCCGACGGGTACAAGGAGGATTTCGGGCCTTCCCGGGCGCTGGCCGACATCGTGCGGTTGGAGCGCCTCGGCGGCGAGACCATCGATCAGCATCTGTATCGCAGGCCGGACGCCGCGCCCGGGTCGTGGCGATTCACCCTGTACGTCGGCAGCGGTATTTCGTTGAGCCAGGTGCTGCCACTGCTGCAGAGCCTGGGTGTCGAGGTGGTCGACGAACGGCCCTACGAGGTCGAATTCGGCGACGGCCGGAGGGCGTGGATCTACGATTTCGGTTTGCAGGCCCGACCCGACCTGCTGCGCATGTCGTTGGACCGCAACATGGATGCCGAGCTGGTGGAAACCGCCGACCGGCTCGATCTCCTCGACGCGCAGGAACGTGGATTACGCGAGCGCTTCACCGAGGCGTTCGACGCCCTCTGGCACGGCCGGGCGGAAAGCGATCCCCTCAACGAGTTGGTGTTGCGGGCCGGACTGCAGTGGCGGTCGGTGTCGATTCTGCGCGCCTATTCGAAGTACTTGCAGCAGGCGGACTTTCCGTACAGTCAGGCCAATATCGCTCGCGTTCTGCTCGCCTCGCCGGATATCGCGCAGCTGTTCGTCGGACTGTTCGAGGCCATGTTCGATCCCGATTCGGCCTCCGCGGACCGTGCGGACGAGCTGCGTGCGGCGGTGCGGGAACGGATCAACGAGGTCGTGAGCCTGGATGCCGACCGCATTCTGCGTGCCATCCTCGGTGTTGTCACCGCCACGCTGCGTACCAACTACTACGTCGTCGACGCCGACGGGTTGCCGCGCGACTACCTGTCGCTGAAGGTCGAGCCGCACGCGATTTCGGAGCTCCCGCGGCCGCGGCCGCAGTTCGAGATCTTCGTATATTCACCGCGGGTCGAGGGCGTCCATCTACGTTTCGGCCCGGTGGCGCGTGGTGGTTTGCGGTGGTCGGATCGCCTGGAGGATTTCCGGACCGAGATTCTGGGTCTGGTGAAGGCGCAGGCGGTGAAGAACGCGGTGATCGATCACGCCAGCGGTGAGGTGATTCCGCCGCAGCGGGTGGTGCGTCGCGACGGTGACGACACTTATCTGGTGGTCGCGGCGGACAAGGGGACCGCGACATTCTCCGATATCGCCAACGACGTCGCCAAGAAATACGGTTTCTGGCTGGGTGATGCGTTCGCGTCGGGTGGTTCGGCGGGGTACGACCACAAGGCGATGGGGATTACCGCGAAGGGGGCGTGGGAGAGTGTCAAGCGGCATTTCGCGGAGATGAATGTCGATACCCAGCGTGAGGAGTTCACG
>NZ_JOJF01000028.1:0-70435 GCF_000720265.1 Nocardia sp. NRRL WC-3656
TTCGTGGCGGGCCAGGACGTCGTCGAGGGCTGCGTCCAGTGCTTGGACGTCCAGCTCTCCGCTGATCCGGAAAGCGATCGGCATGTTGTAGACCGGGGAGGGGCCTTGTAGTTGGTCGATGAACCACAACCGTTGCTGGGCATACGACAACGGAACGCGCTCGGGGCGCGGCATGGCCTGCAGCGGCGAGCGAGCGGGCCCGCCACGATGCGAGTGCAGATAGTCGGCGAGACCCTCGACCGTGGACGCGTCGAACAGATATCGCACCGGTACTTCTCTGCCCAGCGCGAACTGCAGCCGCGCGCTCACCCGGGTAGCGGTCAAGGAGTTTCCACCCAGGGCGAAGAAATCGTCATCGAGCCCCGCTCGGCCCCGACCCAATACCTCCGCGAACACCTCGGCGACGATCTTCTCGACCCGAGTCTGCGGCGCCCGGAAGGGCGTGGCGGCAAACATCGGTGCCGGCAAAGCCTTACGGTCGATTTTGCCCGAGGAGGTCAGCGGGAACTCGTCGAGCACCACAATCTGCGCCGGCACCATGTATTCGGGCAACCACGCGCTCAACCGCTGCCGGACGGCGTTGATCTCGGTGTTGGTGTGGGGGGCATTGGCGTGGGTGGTGATCCGATGGTCTCCGGTGGTGGGCAGGTAGAGATCGGTCAGCGGTGGGGCGTGCCGGCGGTGGCGGTCGGTGGGGGTGATGAAAACGGCATCGAGGGTGCCGGGCTGGGCGCCCCAGGTAACGGCAACGTGGTAACCGGTGGTTTCGCCCAAGCGGTGCAGCTGTTCGGGTGTAGTGGTGTCGGAAGTCGCGGAGGACCGGGCGAGCGCGTCGGCCAGGGGTAAGCCGTCTGCGAGGGCGCGTTCGATGCGGACATCGGTGATCAGTCCGGTACGGGGGATGCCGGTAATGCGCACGGTGGCGGGATGTCGGGAGATCAGCTCGGTGTGCAGTCCGCGCAGCCCTGCGAATCGGGTCCACGCCCAAGAGGGTGCTGTTGCCAGTGAGCGGACCGGAGTGGGCGTTCTGTGGACGATGACGTCGTAGCGGTACCTGTTGAGTTCGTTGTCGGCCGATCCGCGTTTGACCTGTATGTCGATTCCGGCCACCGACGGACGACCGGCGGCCCAGCCGGTGAAGAACTCGGGGGCCAGCAGCAATTCGGGTTCGCTGAGCACGGCGAGCCGGACTTGCCGGCGGATCTCGGCGGCGTCGGTGGTAGCGGTGGTGGCGGTGCGGGCCAGCGCGACCGCCGTGTGAAACGCTGCCTGCAGGGTGTGATTACGGACGTCGCCGATGAACATTGCCCCACCGGGGGCCAGCAGATCCATAGCGGCATCGCTCACCTCGGTCAGATAATCCTTATTGGGGAAGTACTGGACGACCGAGTTGAGAATGATCGTATCGAAGTAGCCCCGCGGCAATGCCTCGGTGACGTGAGCCGGCTGGGTCAGCAGCTGGACTCGGTCACGCCACGGGATCTGCAACTGCTCGAGCGAGTGCGCGAGATTGTCGATCGCCACCGCTGACACGTCGGTGGCAACATAGCGCTCACACCGCGGGGCGATCTGTGACAACACCAGCCCGGAGCCCGCACCGATCTCCAACACCCGCCGCGGCTGCAGCGCGAGGATCCGATCCACCGTGGCCGCACGCCACTCCAGCATCTCCTCGAGCGGAATCGGATCATCGGTGTAGCTGCTGTTCCAGCCCCGGAAATCCATGCCGAACTCCGACGACGCCACCTCGGCGTCGTACAGCTCGTTGTTCATGTGCCGCCACTGTCCGACGATGTCGGCATCGTGATCGGTGGCGGTGTGATCGAGGGTGATGTAGGCGATGAGGTGGGCGCCGGTGCTACTCCGGTGCATGGTTGCGGCGGCCTGGGTGACCTGTGGGCAGGCCAGCAGCGTGTTCTCGATTTCGCCGAGTTCGACGCGTTGCCCGCGCAGCTTGATCTGGGTGTCGGCGCGGCCCACGTACATCAGGGTGCCGGTGGAGGTCCAGCGCACCAGGTCACCGGTGCGATACACACGCGTCCCGGCGTCCCCGTAGGGGTTGGCCACGAATCGTTCCGCGGTCAACTCCGGCCGGCCCACATAGCCGCGCGCCAGCGCGGGCCCGCCCAGATACAGCTCGCCCACCACCCCGACGGGGGTCGGGTTCAGCCGCGCATCGAGCACGAGCGCGCATATCCCTGGAATCGGGGTGCCGATGCCGACCGGCTGCTTCGACGACAGTGGCGCAAGGGTGGCGCCGATGGTGGTCTCGGTGGGGCCGTAGCCGTTGAACATCTGCCGTCCCGGAGCCCAGGCGGCCACCAACTCCTCCGGGCAAGCCTCCCCGGTGGTGACCAGTGTGCCCACCCGGTCCAGCCGGGCCCGATCCAGCGAAGACAGCACCGTCGGGGTGAACACCGCCGCGCTGACCTGCTGGTCCCGCAGGAATGCGGTCAACGCCTCCCCGGCATACACCTGCGGTGGTGTCACCACCAGCGCCGCGGCCGACCCGGCTGCCCACAACATATCGAAGATCGACGCATCGAAACTCGGCGCGGCCACCATCGAAATCCGCGCATCTGCGCCCAGCCCGAACACCGCCCGCTGCGCCGCGGCCAACCCCAGCAGACCGGCATGGCTGACCGCCACTCCCTTGGGGGCACCGGTGGATCCCGAGGTGAACATCGCATAAGCGGTGTTGTCCACCCTCAGCCCAGCCTGCCGATCGGCGTCGGTGATCGCCTCCGTGGACCGCCCGGACACATCCGGAGCGTCGATGCGCACTATCGGACGCGCCGCGGCCCCGGCTACCGTGTCGGACCCGTAGGTCAATACGCACACCGCCCCCACCGCGTCCAGCACCGTGGAGATTCGCTCGGCTGGGTGGGCGGGGTCCAGCGGCACATACACCCCGCCGGCCTTGACCACCGCCCACCACGCCACCACCAACTCCACACGGCGATCCATCGCCACACCCACCGCGCGCTCCGGGCCCACGCCCTCCTCGATCAGCACCCGCGCCACCCTTGTCGACCACCGATCGAGCTCGCGATACGACACCTCCCGGGCACCGTCGACGACTGCCGGCGCGTCCGGGCCGGCCGCCACCGCCGCCGCCAGCAACTGCGGCCCCAACCCGACCGGCGCCGCTACTCGGGCACCGGACCACACCGACAGCACCAGATCGCGCTCGCTGGTGGACAGCAACGACACCTCTCCCACCGTCACCGACGAGTCCGCCACCACAAGGCGGTCGAAAAGCATTTCCAAACGGGTTATGTGCCTGTCGATGTCGTCGGCGGCGTACCGATCCGGATTCCACATGAACTGAATTCGCGGCGTGCCATCACCCAATTGGGGATAGATGTTGATTGCGCAGTCTTGTATGGGGTAGGTGGTCAATACGTTGTACGTCACTTCGGAAGAACCGAAATGCAACGGGGTGGCGAAGTCGAGAATGTTGATCGCCGGGCCGAATTCGATGTTCATGTCGGGTCGGGTTGCCTGGGCGATCAGGTCCGGCCAGCGCCGGAATTGTTGGTGCCGCAGCGCGCCGACCAGGGACTCGGCTACCCGATCGGTCAGTGCGCCGATGGTGTCGCCGTCATGGACTCGAATGAGCAGCGGCACCATGTTCGAGACCATTCCCGTACATTTTTTCAGTGCCGCGGTCGTGCGTGCCGACACCGGCAGAGACAACGAAACATCTTGCTGTCCTGTGGTTTTCGCGATGAACACCGCTACTGTCGCGACAACCCTTGCGACATCGAGTCGGACAGGCCGGTTCTCCTCGAATCGATGCGTGTACACCAGTTCGCGAACCAACGGGTGGCGTGGTGCCACCGGCCTGCGCGTCCCGCCCAGGTCGGTGATATCCAAAGGTTCACGCACGACGGTTTTCCAGTACTCGGCATCGGCACGACTGCGCGAAGACTGCTGATACTTCTGATCCGCGTTGCGGATCAGATCGAATTCGGAGAAGTCGACTTCGCCGGTCTCGGGCGCTGCTCCCGAATAGACGGCCGCGATGTGCCGGACCATGGTGTGGGCGCCGTACCCGTCCAAGAGAACGTGGTGTGTGCGCAGGTAGAAATACGACAGATCGTCGGTGATGCGCAGCAGCGCAAACTCGGTGAGTCGGTCACGGACCAGATCGATCGGACGGCGGTAGTCGTTGTCCATCCAGCCGCGCGCAGCGGATACCGGGTCGCGCTCGGCGCGCAGATCGATACAGCGAATGGTCCGCGGAAACGAGCGATCGACTACGAAAACCGGTTCGCCGTCGTCGAGGGACAGCCGCGCGCACGGTGTGCCGAACCGCGTTGCCGCCGATTCGCACGCAACCATGAGCCTCTCGGCGTCGACATCGTGATCGATCGCCAGGAAAACGGCAACGTTGTAAGGGACTTCGGGCCGGAGTTGCTGGGCAGCCCATATCGACCTCTGAGCGGCGGTTAAGGACCCCAGCACCTCCGGATGGACACCGTAGTTGAGCATGATGGCGAATTCCGTGTAGGTCTTCGAAGCGTCGAATTCCGGCAACCAGACGACCGATTCGGTGATCTCATGCCGGCTGTAGCGGTGATCGCGATGGCGCACAGTGCACCCATAGCCGTGGTCACGAGGGCCGATGCCGATCGGTTCAATCGAATGTTCATCGGGCAGAACTGGCTACCGCGATCTGCGGGCTTCCGGGGAGAACGGCTGCCTGCCTGCGCAACTCGAGGGTGATCGCCGGGTCGGCGTACCGGGCCAACGCGCGCATCGCCGACGGGCCGTAGGCGCGCAACGAGCTGATCAACGCGTCGTGCCAGTACGGAAAGATCACCAACGGCAGCGCCGGCGCCAGCATGACGAGGTGCAGTAACGAAGGCGGACGCGACAAGTCGATGATCAGCAGTTTCGCGGCGGCGCGGGTGCCTTCCGCGAACACCCGGGCAGCCAGCGGTGGTGGCAGATGGTGCAGGGACTGCACGAACACGGCGAGGTCGTAGTACCCGTCGGGCGAGTCGATGGCGGTCGCGTCCATCTCGCGCACGGTGGCCCGCGGATGACTGCCCAAATCACCTGCGGCGATGGCAGCGACAGAGGCGGGTTCGATGTCGGTGACCGTGACGTCGGCGGTGGGATGCATCTCCAGCAGCGCGCGCGACAGCCCACCGTGGCCGGAGCCGAGTTCCAGGATCTTGGGCTCGCGCACGTCGGTGACCTCGTCGAGCACGATGCGCGCGAGCTTCCGATGTATCCCGAAAAACCGTTCGCCGCGGTCCAGAGAACGAATTATCTTGCGCTTGCGATCATCGACGTCGTCGCGGTCGAGGTACTCCAGACGATCGGTTTCCAACCACCGGTCCAGCCACGACGCATCCGGTCCGCCGCGCGGCATGCGGTTGATGTCGAAGGTATCGGTGGTCATAGCGTTCACCCCCGCGTTACGGGAACCGTTATCGGTGGATGTGGCCATTCCGGCTCGGCGGTTGGCTGCGACCAGCCGCATCAGGAACGAGGGCCGCGCGAGCCGGGCCGGCGGGTCGACGAAGTGCATCACTCGAAGGACCGCTTCGGCGACGGCCGGATCGTTCGCGGCGGCAGCCTGTGCCTTGTCTATGGGCCAGTTCACCAAGTGTCTCGGCACGCGACGCCATCCACCTCCCTGGGACACGGTGAAATCGGTGAACCGATTTCCCCGCCACACCGGGGCGATCTGTTTGGCGGTCGCTTTGAAGAATCGCCGGCTCACCTCTCCGTCGCGATCGGCCAGGCAGTCGTGCAGCGCGACGGCCTGCAGCGCGGCCATGGTCATGCCCTGCATATATACGGGGTTGAAGCTGCAGATCGCATCGCCCATCACCAGCAGCCCCGCGGGGAAGTGACGCAGCTTGTCATAGCGTCTCCATGTGCTGGCCGGGTAGTGCTGCGCAGACACCCCGCCGAGCGGCTCGGCGGACCGCAGCGCGTCGATCAGGGTAGGTGGCGCGAATTGCGCGGCACATTCGATTACGCCGGACAGGTCACGGGGAAGTTTGTACCCGCCTACGCCGAACAAGGTCAGGATCCAGGTGTCGTCCTCGTAGGCCACAGCCACCACCCCGGCCGGTCGTTCGGGCAGCGGACTGACCGAGAAACCCAGTTTCTCGCCGATCGTGCCCGCGGGGACCCGCAGAAATTGGCTGGCATAGTTCAGATGCACCGGGTAGCTCTGCTCGATCGGTCGCTCGCAGCCGAGGTTGCCGAGGAACGCCGGCGTATGCCCGGAGCGGCCCATCGCATCGACCACCAAGTCGGCATCCAACACGGATTCCTCACCCGTGTAGCGGTTGACCACCCGCGCGCCAGTAACCCGACGGTCCCGGTCGGTCGTGGGCTCGACGACGGCATGGCTGTCCAGAATTCTCACGTTCTCGATGGCGCGGACTCGCCGCCTGACATGGGAGTCCAAGAATGGTCGGCTGGGTTGATAGACGACCAGCGAGGCCGGGTCGGCAAACTTGTCCGCGACATCGAGCTCATGCCGGCCCAACCGGACATATACCTGCGATGGCTCATTGGCCAGGACTTTCGCGCCTGCCGCGACGAGTTCGTCGAGCACGCCGGGAAACAGCTGATCCAGGACGGTCGATCCCCTACTCAGCAGAGCATGGAAATGCCGTGCCTGGGGCACACCTCGCCGCTGCTCAGGACCGTCCGGCAGCGGATCCCGCTCGACGAGCGTGACCACCTCGTAGAAGTCCGACAGCACCCGGGCGGCGAGCAGCCCGGTCATACTCGCCCCGCAGACGATGGCTCGTTGTCCGAGTTTGCTCATAGCGCTCCCTGCCGCAACTTCGCCGTCGTCCTCCTCGGCGAGAACGTTGCCCGTCGACGCTTCGTCCTATTCAGCAAGCACGAACAGCAGGCATGCCGGGTTCAAATCGTCGAATCACCGGTAGCTTCGTCACGCCAGCTGATCTCGATCTCGATTTCGGTCTCGTCGCCGTCGACCTCGATTTCGAGCTCCACATGGACGCGCTCGGGGACGACGATGTCGATCGTGTCCCCGCCGGATCCCAGCTTCACCTCGGAGCCACCGGCAAGCGCCTGTCCGATCGCGATGAGCCGCTCGGCCACTTCTTCACGCGACAGTTCGGACTTTCTGTTGATCTCCAGCTTCGGCACGACAACTCCTGCCTCGATGCGAGACGGATCGATAACTGAACAATAGCTGGTGCGGGGGCGATGTCAGAGCGAACCGAGAACCCCGACTGTGCCGGTTTCGTCGAGGTTGTCGGCATCGTGCGCAGCCAAAACAGGCAACGGTCGGACGTGTCTGTGGGGCGCACGGCGAGTGCACCTCCGCGGCGGCACACAGGGCGCGGAATTCCCATCGGCGGCATTGAGATCCGGCATCTCTGCAGAAAGTGCCCAGGTGACACAGAGGGCGTCACTGGTCGTCCACTGCGTGGGCGAGTGCGCTCGAACGCGTGGACGTCCGGAGGTGGCACCGGTGACCGGAAACGGTGCACCTAAGAGGACCTCTTTCAAACCGTGAAGGTTTGAAAGAGCCCGCTTTGGTACGCCTAATCGGAACGCTTTCAAACACGCCGCGACCCCTGGAGCGGCTCATCGCCAAACTCGGTGAGCAGCCTGCTGGCGCTCAACGCACGAAGCTCGTACACAAGGTGACGTCGGCGAAACGTGAGCGACGGTCGTACAAGCCGAACCGAAAATTATCGCCGGAAGAGATACAGAATCTGGTTGCGCAGTACGAAGCTGGGTCGTCGATCGCTGATCTCGCTCGCCTGTTCGGAATGCATACGCAAACGGTTGACGCTCATCTGAAACGGCAGGGCGTAGAGAAACACGGGGCCTTCAGGCTGTCCTCTGAACAGGTCGATAAGGCAGTAGAGCTGTATGCCAATGGCTGGTCGACGATTGAAATCGCCAAGGAATTCAATATCACCACCAACACTGCCAACAGGAGCCTTATCCGCGCGGGCGTGACTCTGCGTAGTGCACGAGAGGGTCGATGGTACACGAAACGTAAGACAACGCGCCTCAAGAAAAGGAATAGCTGATCGACCAGGCCCCGGCTGAGCAGTAGCGATCCCTTACTGCTCAGCCGGATTTCCTCGGTCGCAGCCCCTATGCGATGTCTTCCAGAAGGTGATGCCCGATCAGCACCTGCCTATCTACAATTTGGGATACGTCAATATTTCGCCGCAAATCCTGCCATCTTTTCTAGGCATGCTTTTAGCGGCGCAGGCATAGTTTCCAGATTTACCGCATAGGCCGCAGCTCGATAGTGAGCCATCTTTTTCGTTCGCAGCTGGCCGCCGACAGCTGTCAGCTGAGCGACGAAATCAGGCCACTTCTCAAGCTCTGACTCAATATCGTCATGCCAGAGTGTAAAGTCTGCCGTCGACATCGAATCACCCTCGAACTTGGCGCCCGACGTAACACCGTTAGGAAGCCAATCAATGACTTCCTCTGTCTGTTTTCGATTACTCTCCAATGCTTCGAGTTGCTTCGACGATCCCGGCTCGTATTTTTCGCTACGCAACGAGCACATAGCGTCTCCATCGACAACTACATATATCGGCACCGCGAGCGCCTGCAAGATTGCACTGGGTACGCGAAGGTTCCCTTTGCCTCCCATGCAGAGCACTGATACACCCGCAGCATCAAGTGGCATCCCGCAGCGCTCAGCTAGAGCTTCGATCACAACCTTGTCAGTATCGCCCTCGACGAGTACAACACGATCGGAGAAGAATCCCTCCGAAAAGGAGGTAGGCAACTCCTTGGTTACGACCTTACTCACAGACTCTTCACTCTTGCCAATATCCGCGGCGATCTGAGCAAATGAAGTGCTTTTAATTGTCGATTGGTTGCCGACGATCCCGAATCGCCGCAAGGCTGAAAACTGCTCTGGACGTACGAAGTACGGGCTGTGGGTGGCAACAATCACCTGAACGTTCGGTTCCTGTGCCAGATTCGTCAGCACGCGAGCAAACGTTCGTGCTCTCACTGGGTGCTGGTAAATCTCGGGCTCCTCGATGCAGATGATCAGCGAGGGAAGTTGTTCCAACTCTGCGGCCAGCCGAGCATCGGCATCCTCGACCTCTTCGCCGTCCTGGATGACATGGCTGTCTGCGGCGCTCGCGGCGTCCGGAACCATCGCCTGCAGCATTGTCATCATGATCGCACGCTGCGTCCCGTGACCTTGCCGTGCGACATCATTCGCGATGCCGTTGACGATCACATCGGTCCTCACCGACACCGACGACCTAGGCTGCCATTCCGGAATATCAGGGGTGAACTTGATCGACGTTCCAGGAATGAACTGGTCAAGCCGCGCGTTGATCCGTGCTGCTTGGACATCCGTAGACTTGGCGACTCCTTCGCGAACAGACTTCTGCAACTCGTCAATCGCGTCGCTATGTTTCACGCGCCAGTCTGCGTGGGCCTTTTCCCCGGCCGCAGCCATCAGTGCTCCGACCAGTTCGTTTAGGGCAGTCTTCTTTCCGATGGCTCCTACTTCGCCAGCGATGTTCAACGCGGCCGGCACAAAGACCATTCGGCTACATTGGTTAATGACCGTTGTGCCAATAGCGCCGAAGAGATGAGAAGCATCAACGTCAGGGGTCTGTTCTAGCTTGTCTGCATTCGCCGGATCTGCCTCCCAATCTTCAAGCGCGGTTACTATGGCCGCCTTCGCTGCCTTCCCGCCAAGGTCGGGAAGCTCTGGAAATTTATCGCGCAACGCAATGTAGGCGGGGCGGTACTCGCCCACTTTCGTTCCGTCGCGTGCTTCCGCGAAACCTGGCCCTTGCATGGCGTTACCGACAATCTTCTCTTTTCCATCGGCCGCTGTCCAGGTGCGCCTAAAAGTCGCCTGCTCACCCAACCCGTACTTTCCGAGGCGTCGCCGGTCGGCGGGGGTGAGGGAATCGAAGGTCACCATGACAGATATGTAGCGCTGATCGCCTTCCACGACTGGCTCCGGCTCCGGCGAGCTTCCATCCCGATACACGTCGGCAATGCCGAGTCCGCCGCCCTTGAAAAACCAGTCGAGCGCATACACCACCGACGACTTTCCGGACCCGTTGGGGCCGATCAACGCCGTATAGTCGTCAAGACTGATATCCAAGTCTTGTATGCTCCGGTAGTTCTTTATATTGATTCGTCTGATATACACCTTAGGGCTTCTCCAATGAGTCCATTATCTCACACCCGCCGTTATCGGCCTTGCTGAGCTTTCCGCGACACCACTGGCGACTGATCGCCAATTTACGAAAATTGGCAGCATACGTACAAGCGGTTACTCGCGGGAGAACCACCGCGACTTCCCGCAGGCCGTATTTGGCGTGCGCGTCAGTCGCGTTGAAGAGCTGGTGACCGCATCAATATGGGGGAGTGGAGCTTCGCGATCACCAGGGAAACAAAACGAGATTTCGAACCCAAGCCGGCGGGCAGAGGAATCATGTACCCAGCGGATTGGTGCGGATGAGCCGATCGGCGCCGATTACGAACAGCGGCCCCGTTTTGGCTCCCGTCAACTACGCGAGCTGGATCAACTTCCAGTCGACACCCTTGCCGTCATACGGCGGCATGATGTTGCCTCGGACGCCGGCCGCGGTGGTCGACGGTGCAGCGACAACCTGCCAGACACCGCTTTCCGGACACACTGATCCTGTGTGAGCAATCATTCCAGCCTGACTCATGCCGAGCCATCCTTTCACTGACGAGCCGCGACGTCCGTCCGCCCGGGTGGTATCAGCGGTAAAGCTCTGATCACGATGTGTCCGACGTAACTGACATCCGCGCATCCGGCTGGTAATTTCGGCGCCCTACCGCCAAGTAGACGCGAAACCCCAGGACCAGAGCCCCACAGGCATCTGATCCTGGGGTTTGCTGTGTACCGAGGAGGGAGCCTACATCGGTATTGCTGATTGTGGAAAGTCTGTTTTCCCGTCTCGTCGATCACATTGACCTTGTGGTGCGCGAAATACTCGCAGATGTGCCGTGTGCGAGTAGGCAAAGCACGCTCCCATCAGGCATGATTGCCCGTTTCAAATTAAGTCAACCGACCGGTATTGGACGTACGATTCGTCCTAGGCTTGAATGAAAAACATGGCCAAATTGTCTATTGCTGTCTGGTTGCCATGGCGAATTGCGGACCATGGATGACCATTTGTAACCGAAAACGGGGCAGGAGTCTCTTCGTACGCTCGCGACCCAGGACAAGCCGACCGAGCCGGCGACCGTTGATGGCCTGGCTTGGCTCCGACCGCCGGCCTGAGCGAGATGCAGTGGCATCGCCCTCGACTGCTCGGCATACCTGGGTGGACGCGCCGTAGCAACAACATGTCGGGGGAGGGCAAGCGATGATGGGCACTCATAGCCACGAGCACGTTCATGATCGCCATACGGGACGTGGTCGGGAATCGGCGGCGGTTGGTATGCGGGCACCGTTCAGATCCATATGCGGCAGGATCGACGTTGCGGCGAAGGCTAACCTCGAAGTCGGGACGACATCCTCAGCCACTCGCTGCCGAGTGACGATAGCGGACCAGCTCGCATCGAGATCGGCAAACCTCGCCGCCGTCCCGGATGGTGCGGAATGTTGGTGGCGCGCCCCTCAATCGTTCTAAATCTCCGCTCGGCACCAGCCAAGCCGTTGCGAGCGTGCCGTTCTTGATGGGGATCAGGGTGAACAGGAGATCCAGATCATGCCTGAATCGGAATGTTGCCGCGACTATCTGCGCCTGGAATCACCGCGGGCGACTGCCAATCCGTCCGACATGCGTGCTTTGACTTGTACTGCCAGCGTGGCGGTGTGATCACGCAGGTGGAACACCAGGCCGACGCCTTCGTCATCGACGATCGAGGCGGAGACATTCAATTGGCCATGGGTGGCCAGGATGCAGCTCGCCGCGACCAGGTACTCGGCCGCTTTGCCCAAGCGAGTGGAATCAGCGGACTTCTCCAGATAGCTGGGGCGTTCATCCGTAGCGACCTCTTCCTGCACGTCATCGAAGCTGCCGAGGTCCTGCGTTTTCCGGTGGCGCCCAGCGGAAAGCCGTTCATCGGACCATGCTTGCGACACGCGCGAAGGCGGCTGCGATGTCGTCACGGTTCCGGCGGCCGGTGTCTTTATCAACCTGGTTGATCGACAGCGGACCTGGATGCGCAGTGAACAGGACCTCGGCACCGTGAAACCGTCGATGGCTCTTGCCGACTGCGGCGTGCCAGGCTGGCCAGGCCTGCGACTTGCCCATGACGATGACCGCGGCGAGGTCACCGGGCAGTAGGTCGACCACCTCCTCCAGGTACCGTCGCGCCCGCCGAGCTTCCGATCCCAATGTTCGCCGGCCTTTCGCGGGATTGGCGACCCACCACGGAATGACGTTCCACGGAACATAGTCGGCGTACTGGAGGGACGTCTCCTCGCACAGTTTGTACACGTTGTGCGCGGTCTGGTCGTTGTTGTGCAGGCTGATGAAACCGGATTCGCCATCGGCCGCGCCGGAGGGATCTTGTAGCAGCATAAGCACTTTTGCCCCATCCGATGCTGACCAGGGATCGAAGTACGGGATGCTCTCGCCGGTGGCGGTCCGCAGTTGATCCACCCAATGGTTCAGTTCGCCGATCGGGCCGCTGTAGCGGTCGGCCAGCCGCTCCTCGACGTTTTGGGGCATCACCAGCTTGCTCAACAGCTCACCGCGGTCGTATGCGAGCCGGTTTTTCACACCACGGTAGGAGGGAGAGGCCATGCCGTTAGTGTCGGTATCTGGCTGACCGCCGTTAGCGCCGCACGGCACGAATGCCGCCAAGTCGGTCGGTTCTATGGATCTCTACAAAGGGGGCTGGCCGCAGAGAAGGCTTCACTTGGAAACGATAGTTTGACCTTTCTATTCTATGCCTAGACGATCAAGTCGACATCCTTGGCTTCCGATACGGCGTCGCGCAGTAGCCTTTCCAGCTTTGATAGCTTACTCGGAATTATCTTAAAGAGTGCCCCATCCTTTACGGCAACACCCAGGTCGATAGCGAATGGACCTGCGCCGGAGCTAGCTTCCGAAACGCGTTCCTGGTTCACTTGAATTTCCTTTATGGTGCAGATGTGTATGCCATTCTTAACCATATAAGCCGAAGCGCCCGGCCTGACTGTTACAGAGACATCGGCGAGGCGTCCAATACTGCGCACGCCGGTTTCGCTATTCAACCACGAGCGATCAATGGTGCCGACTTCTGCGGCCTCGCGTTCGACTAAGCCGTTCAGGTGATAAATAGCTAGAGTGCGAAATAACCACAAATCATACCGGTAAACCGTCTCAGCAATCGCTCGCAGCGTATCAATATCTACTATTTCAGAGTCCGAGCCGTGGGCCACGTCGTTGCGTCTGTTAGCGAGATCATCTAGAACAGATTCAGCCGTCGTATACAAACCGATCAGAACACCAAATGGGAACTCGCCAAAACCCTCCTTGTCGACGGCTGAATCTTTCAGTTTGAAATCCAGTCTCGATAACACTTGACGCACGGTCCCAGATCTAAAGTTAGAGGTGTGCTTCGCCATGGCCTCTTCGTTGAGCGCGATGATGCCATCGAAGCAGGTAACTAAGTCGTATATCTCATTTCTCAATGAAACCGCATCCAGAGGCGTCACCTGCGCCATATCTTGCAAGCGCTTTAACGTCAGCGTGAGGTGTTCTCGTTTCAGTACCTCGGGCAGACTGTCATATGTTGAATACAGATCTTTCATCAATCGCGTGGTTACCGTAACCAGATCTCGAATAAAACGTTCGTGCGTGCTGTAAATCTGGACGATAGCGAACGAGTAGTATTGACGACGCCAAGACGCCCCTGCAAGTATCGGGGACATTGTCGTCGCAATCACCGAGACTGGATCAGGCGAATCCGCAGAAATCGCCCCCCGCATCTCCTCAAGACCACTCACGAGATCAAAAAATTCAGACAAGTCCTTCATTGATGCATGGAGCCGCAGCACCGGCGCCCGCAGGTCTGTGGTGCTCAATACACGAACCCCTCAAGGAACTCAGCGAACAGGATGTCTCGCTTTTCAGCGTCTCTAGCATTGACTTTACGTCCATCAAATTCTGCCGCGTGCTTTCGATAGAAATTCGGAAGTGCCTTGCGTATATCCCCACGCCGCCGCTCCAGCGCATCGCTCTTGTCCAAAAGATTGCTAAAAGCACGCATAATTGGGTCATAAGCTACCACCGTCGGATCACTTATCCAGAGCCACTCATCTGCGCGTTTTCTGTATAGCCAGAACGCTTTAGTCCCGAGGATACTCAAAGCTAAGTCGGACGCATCCCTGAATAACTCTTCCATCTGGTGGATCGTCTCAATTGGAAGTTTATTACCCGAAATTAGGAATTGAGTAAGAAACGCGTCAAGCCCTCCCGTCCTCGAAAGCCTGGATCGCTGACGATGCGCAAAGAATCGAAGGACGAGTTGCGCGTCCTCCATAATTCGATACTTCTTGTTCTTTAGCAGCTCCTTTGATGGCTGCCAAGTTTCCGGAGAGTGTAGCTCCTCGGAGGTGGGAATTGGGATATCCCACATCTCGCAAAATGACTGATGTCGCGAAAGTCTGATGCACGCTCTATTCAATGGTCCAGGGTGCAAGGCATTTCGCTGCTCTTGCGGCGACAGATCCTCGCCACCAGTGTTGATCCGCTCGAATACAAGTTGTTTTAGCCGCTCGGCTTCATTCTCATTTTTTGCTGTTTCGTGCAGGAGAACAATTGAAGACAGATACCGCCTGTCAATGCCACGCCGAACCTGTTCTGGAAGTTGACTATACTTCCGGCCGTTTAGTTCTGGCCATTCCCGTAGACCCTCAAGTGCGAACTTATCATCATAGAACTCCGCAATGGTTGTTAGACGCTGCTTGCCGTCCATGACTTCGAATCTAGAGAGCTGAGCCTCATACAAGAAGACTGGAGGTACCGGAACATTTATAATAAAAGACTCGATCAGTCTAGATCGCTTCTCGGCTCCCCATCTGGGGCGTCGTTGAAAGTCTGGTTGCAGATCGTAGTCAGCGCTTTGCACTAACGCGGGAACTTGCTTCAGTTGGTACCTTGCCTGCTCTACAACAATACGTATCTCGCCCCGAACATATTTATCGTTAATTGCTTCGTCGGTACTTGCGCTTTTTGGCACCAGCCCATGGGCGGAGACTCGCTCGATGCGTTCACCGGGAAGTAGCTTGTCATTGGACACTGGCAAAGCGGGGCTCCTCTTCTACATACAGGCAAGCTCACGGCATGAAATGGTTGCGAGCTTGTGCAGCGGTAACGGCCGCCAGCCGGAGCAGCAGTGACCCAGCTTCAGACATCGCTGCAGGTCCCTCCTTGCCCTAGTACCGAACCGAGCGTACCCGCTTGTCGGTGCTCGGCTGTACGTTGGGTCCTGTCGGCGAACCAGCCTGACATTGATACTCCAGGAGGGGCACATGACCATTCCCGTTGGGCCAGAACGACACCCACGTGATCTCGCCGCCGCCTGTTTCGTCGTGCTCACCGAAGAGTTCTTCGATGCAGATGGCCGACCGGTCCCGTTCGAGCTGCCCGACAAGAAAGACACTCAGGATGACCCGTTCGACCAGCTAATCCGCGATCGTCTGGATGCAAGACTCCCATCGGGCGTAAAGGTCCTCTCGTCAGGCAAGAAGCTCGTCAGTCCGGACCTTGTCGTTGCGCGCCCCGAGGAGACATCGCTCCTCATCAACGGTGGTGAGGAGATGGACATGCGTCGCATCATCGCAATAGAGGTGAAGAAGGTGAACGCTGACTCTGCGGGGAACGCAGCGCGTGCGAGTGGGATGGACTACAACTCGACACCGCCGTGCTCGCACGTCACTATCCACTCGAAGACGGGTCGTCTGCTGGCTGTTCCGGCTTTCTATCTGTTTGCGATCCACTCCCAAGTGAACGACAAGTACATTCTCCAGGGCCTCGCGCTTGTCAGCGGCGCGATGCTGAACCAGGATGTTGAGTTGTATACCAGTATTACGGGCGTTCGGCAGAAGAGCATCCAGCTAGGCACTTTCGGCGATGGCCTCGACCGGCAACGTCCGATGCTGGTGTTTGCTAATCCTCTCGGCTGGAGCTGGTTGCGGGAGCAGCCAACTCTGCTGCATGAGCGAGACGACCTTGCCGACGAGCAAGACGATTTGCACCGCGTCCGACAGGTGATCCGAACCGGACGCGACGGCACCAAGCACGAGTTCTGGGCCTACCGTGGGACGGCCGGCATAGTCGAAGAGGCTGCCATTGACCCGTTCCCCACGCCAGCGAATCGCAAGACGGAGACATCCCCTCGCGGCAAGTTCATGATTGAACTTTAGTTCGCCCGTCAACCACACCGAGCGCTTTGCATGCCTGGTTTGCCTCGTCCGTTGCGCGAATCAGGAGCTCAGCAATGGATTCCGTACATGTCGGATCCGTGTAGGCAGCGAGAATCGCGCCGCGGACCACGGATTGAACGTCACTCCATCCAACAGTGACGTCCGCGTCCTGACACTCTCGAAGCTCAGCAATGACTCGTTCAAGTGTCGGGCGCGGCCCGGCAGTGGTCTTGCGACAGACCACGATGGAGTCCAGGTTGGAGGGATTGGTTGCGGCGCTCTTCGGTGCAGCGACGCTCATTTCGCCCTTGACCGGTTGGACTGCGGTGATGACCAGGCCAGCGGCTCTAAGCGCTCGCACGACCGCTTCCCACCCTGATACTCGCGCTTGGTGGAAGGTAAAGGCCAGCAGCCCTTCATCTTTCATGACGCGCGCAACTTCACGCCAAACCGCTTCTATTGCCGAGGAAAACTCGTCAGCATCAGCCGATTGAACCTCCGATGAAGCCCGGGTGGTCTCTGTATCGGGGTAGCCCTCGAACGGCTTCAGCCGCCGCAGCCAGGCATGAAAGAAGTCGGCAAGTTCGGAGTAGTGCACGTTGTCGAAGTACGGCGGATCGGTGATCACCAAATCGACACTCCGGTCCGGCAACTGGGTTCGATCGGAAGATCCGCAGACCACCAGTGCAGCGTTTGGGTCGTCCATCAGCGTCGAAAAGGAGGCCGCTAGTGAGTGGCCAAGTGGTCGCGACAGCCCAAACGTGCGTTCGCCATCAACGATGTCATGTGGCTGCTGTTTGTACTCCCAGGCTCGAAGCAGTCGACTGTTGAACAGGGTTGAGAACGAGCCAGATGAAGCCGGCGTGCCCCACGGGTGGGCTTCGAGTGGTGCACGTTCTGGTTTGAGAATGTGATGCGAGAACATATGGCGGACTGCGCCCGTGCCTTCGCCCTTGTACGAGCAGAACAGGTTGTTGAACTCTAGGGTGCCCGAGAACAGTGCGATGAGAGCTTCTCGCTCCGCACTCACAGGAAGGTCCCGTATGGCGGCCCCCAAAAGACCTAACGAATAAAGCTGACGAGCGTTGAAGAATTGTCGCCAATCCTTGTAACCCCACGATATTGCTTGCCTCGTATTGTAGCCGTGGTCTAATGATCCAATCGGAAGAACGAGTTCATCGCTCGTGCTAGCTAACAACGCTTCGGCTTCGGCGTACAGCTCACGATCAAAGTCATCAATCGGCTCATAACGCTTCGTGCCATCTGCGCCAAGTACTAGCTTGGCATACATTTCCATTTGTGGTGGCATGCCCTTGAGCGCGTCGATAACTTTCGTGGCGTGGCCGGCGGGGCAAGTCATTTTCGCGCCAGAAACCGGGCCGTCAAAAGCGCCCGACCAATCGCAGTTGTGACATTTGAATCCGGTGTCACGTGACGTATCGACGACATTGACCGCATGACACAAAGGGCACGTCGCCTGAGCCCGCGGATATTTCTTGGGATATGCGTGGCGGGCAAATATGTACTGGTTGAACAATTTGACCGGAGGAGTCGACGAAGGGCAACGAGGGCAGGATGCAGTTCCGATCCAGAAGTAGTAGAGGACTGTCTCTTTGTTATGGTTAACGTGAAGTCGGTCGATCTCAGATCGCACCTTGGATTGCACCGTCTCATAGGCGGATTCAATTGCAGTGATGTCCCAGTTCGCGACCGCTTGGCGCTGTACAAGCGTAGCGACCGGGTTTATATCGTATCCGATAGCTCGACAGCCCATCTTGGCTGCTTCGACAAGTGTTGTGCCGGATCCGGCGAACGGATCAAACACGACAAGGTCTGGCCGGTTGACCGCAGTTCTGTATAATTCTTCAGCCTCGGACTCCGACTTAGCCATCGCCGACGCGATAATGCCGCGGAACACCGTGCCAAGTCTCTGGGCCCACCACTTGTGTGTATGCGTTGCTGGCCGATGGACTTCTTTTCGCCACGCTTCTTTTTCGGCAGCGGCTGACACCACGCCAGCTGGAAATCCGATCTCAAGGCTCGTGCTAACGTCACCTCGACCGGATTCGGGAGGATTGATTTCAGTACCATCATCCCACAACTGGAGCAACGAATTTCCCGCCGACGTTGGTGTCGCCACAGAAAACCCTCTTCCCGTCGAATTTTTCCGTTTATTGTACTTAATTTTTACGCGACCGAGTGCCTGCCTTTTTACCGTGCACGCCGGGACGGCGCAAATTGTGCCACATTCGGCCCATACCGGTTCACTGGGCCGCCTGCTCCGCACCTGGCTAACGGGCAGCACGCACGCCTGCCTTGACAGCTACCAGGTGCCGAGCCCGTTAACCTTCCGGCTGGCCGCCGGTGATGAGGGTGAGCCGGCGCTTGGAGCCACGAGGGGCGCGAGAGTGAGATCGGCTTCCGATACCAGCATCCCACCGGGGTCTGGCTGTCGCGGCACGACGCACCAGGCGAGGAACCCGATACTCAGTATTCCTCTGCCCGAAGGGCGGGCCTATGCGCAGTTGTCGCTGGAAGAGGCCCGGACGCTCAACGCCGAACGAAGTGCCCGGAGCGCGCAGGCGGATGTCGACCGGCACCGCTAGTTTCTGAACGATTGAGTATCTGCGCGCAGCGTGTCCGAGGAATGCCGGCGATGCCGAGCGATCTGCCCTGCGGCCTTGTGGCGTGCCGGTACAGCGCTTGGCTGGTCGGCGTTCTACGCTTCCCTCAACAAGCATTCCGATGATCACAGAGGACTACGAGTATGGCCAGGAAGGTCATCGTCGAGTTGATCGACGACTTTGACGGCAAGTCGAGAGCAGAGGAGACGGTGTTCTTCAGCCTGGATGGCGTGGAGTACGAGATCGACCTGTCGACTAAGAACGCTGGCAAGTTGCGTGGGCTCTTCGAGCAGTGGACCGAACCTGCTCGCAAGGTGGGCCGAATTCCTCGTGGTAAGAACAGCAGGACTGGTACCCGCGCTGTGGCCGATAGGGAACAGACGAAGGCGATTCGCGATTGGGCTAGGAACAACGGCTACAACGTGTCCAGCCGCGGGCGGATCCAAGCGGACATCATCGAGGCATACAACAAGGCGAGTTAGTGCAGGACATCGGCTGAGCCGGCGCTGCGAGTACCACTGATTGGCGCGGCCAGGCATCTGTCACAGAAGCCTTGTCCTGCAGTTTCTTTGGTGGTTTCGTGGTCACGAAGCTGCTCCATACGTTTCGGAGCAGTGTCGTGACACGAGGGGGATCGTTCATGTTGGTATGTCCTGAATGGTGCGTGGACCACCGCGAAGCGCCAGACGCCAACGCGCCGGACGAGGACGCAGCGCACTGGGGACCGAAACAGACGCTTGTCATCCCCCCTCCGCCGGGAGCGGACGAAATGTCGGTCGTGGTGCAAGCCTGCGCGTTCGATGATTTCGGAAGCCGTTGGTGTTGTGTCGATCTGGTACTTCCGGATGAGGATTGGGTCCAACTACCGCAGCCCCTGGCGTATCAGGCCGCGACGCTCCTCGTTTCAGCGGCGGACACTTGCGACGCCGTGGGATCGGTCGCCGGCCCGCGCCCCTCGTGGTGTGAATCCGGAAGCAGAACTCATCCCGACGATGGGTCGGCGCTCCACAGCAGCCCCAAGACGCTGCTGCGAAGCGATGAGCCGCCGGAGCGCGACTTGCTGAGCGTCCAGGTGTTCGCCGACGACGAAAAAGGCTTTCGCACTACAAACATTGACTTGTGGTTGCAAAGCGGAGTTGTCACGTTGACAGCCGATCAAGCCCGATTGCTTGCATGCCTGATCCAGGGCGAGGCGAAGCGTCTTCCGCCGGTGAAGACGTAAACAGTGTGCCGCAAGGTCTTTCGACTGGCGGCGCCTGAGACCCGGCGCCCCCAGCAGCTCGTCTGTTGACGTCGATTTGCTACGACAGTCGCCGCTTCGGCCACAACCCGCAGAGTTCAACTCGCACCAACGCGGGTGCCCGTATCCTGGGCGGTACAGCGGTACTCCGAGGCAGCTCACCTCGCCGCGCTGGACCGCGCTCGCCCTGGGAGGAAGGCCCATCATGTCGCGATCAAGCCTTAGAACTGTTTGCCGCACTATCGCAAGCGCCACAGCGGCGGCAGTGGTTTTCCTCGGCCTCGGACTATCGAGCCCAGCCGCAGCGCACGCGAAGTTCGACGCAATGGATCGGCTCGAAACAGCGAGGCAAGCACACAACCTTCTCGATGCGGGGTACACGGTCCCCTGGAGCGACTGCACCTACTACGTATCCTCTGCACTGTGGCTCGGCGGTCTCGCACCGACAGATGAGTGGACTCCAAAGACAAGCGATCCAGCAAAGCTTGCATCTCAAAAAATGCTCAATCCTGGCCCCAGCAAGGCAGCCGCCAATGCCGATGACTTCACCAAATACATGGAACGCACACGCACGGCCGAGGTCAAGCTGATCACATGGAGTGATCAAACCGCATCAGGAGCGGAACTGGGTGATGTTATCGCTTACCACTGGGAGCAGGGAAAAGCGGACCATATTGACCACCTGGCAATCGTTACCGGATTCACAAAAGATCACCACCCGACCGTCAGTCAGCATTCTCCCACGCAGCGTGACCGCTATTGGTCATGGTCATTGGAAGCGAACAATTGGATCGAGTTCGCCCGCCCTGGGTCACACGCCTACTTGATTCATTTTTTGTAAAATTGTATTCTATTGAATAAATGGAGAGATATACCGAAAGCCCATTAACAGGACCTGCTGCTGATCTAGCACGATCATTCGCCTATAATGTCAATTATCAGCCCGATGGCGAGACGGGCGTATTCTGGATACTTACGCCTGTCAAAAACTTGGCTGCCGCAGGCGATCCGACGGCCTCGCACTTGTGGTATCTCGTTCCCTTGCGAATGCATGGAGGGGCTACAGGTTTCCTCGATCTACGCGTGCTTGGCATAGAATCGTTGTTTCTACTGGGCCTGCTGGTTGTCGCGCCAGCGCTCTCATCCAATCGCGGGCCAGAAGTGCGACTCACCGCGACCGTGGCAGCCATTTTCGGTGTCACTTTTGGCATTTCGATATTTGCGTGGAATATTATGGTTTGGGGTTTCGATAATAGCGACCCGCTGCAGTATCTACCGCTCACCGCTACAGCCGGTCTCGCGATAATCGGGGTAGCTCTCAGCACTTATCTGAGAGGGCGCAATAGAAAGTCGGAAGCGGCTGCGCCCGACGATGGACGCGCTTTAGAGAAAAAGTAGCGGAAAGTTTCGGCTGCAACCCGGTACCCCGCGCTTGTTGACTCCTCCTGGCAAGGCACCTGAGCGCCGCCTGGCTCCCATTTAGAAATCCACTGCCGGGCCGGTCGCGTCATGGTCCCGACTGAGCGTCCATACGAACCCGACGCCGCTTCTGGGAAAGGCCCACCCGTCGAATCCGACTCTGACTGTCTTGCCGGGCACTGAATCTGGGCTGCGTTCGATCCGAGCGGTACGACTGCTGGCGATGAAGTCCAGGACTCTGACGCGTTCGATGTCGCAGTCGCTGTAGTCGAGCTCGACGGTGATGCCGCGGGTGGGTTGCTCAATGTCGATGTAGAGCAGGTTGCCTCGCTGTTCGGTGACGGTTCGATAGGTGTAGGCGACAGTCACCGGTTCCTCGGCCTGCCTCGCATCGAGGCCGAGGTCCACGCTGTACACCTGCCCGCCTTTGCGGGCGGCGCGACGGATCGGTCGTTCTACGCCGTCCACACTGAACTGAACCAACTCGAACGCCGCGGGTTTGGTGGGATCGACCCCTGGCTTCGGAACAAGCACCCATGCCGAGGTGCCGTCGTGACCGTTCGTAAGGTCGAGGTATTCACGGCGGTTGGCGACGACAGCAAAGTGCCGGCTGTGATGTTTCGGCACCACCGTGTACTCCCAGCGCACGCTGACGCCGAACAGATTTGAGTCGGCCGACTCAGCATGAGCATCAGGTTTCGCCCCACCTACACCAGAAAGCGGCGTCAGTCGAATCTCGACGGTGGCGTCGTGCCAGCGTTCGGGGGCACGCACTGCTTGGTCCCGAACATCTTGGTAGACCTCGTCGGCGAAGGTGGCGTCACCGAGCCTGAGCGCCAAACTATTTCGGATGATGTCGTCGAGAGTCTCCGGGCTGGCGACGCGGGCCAGATCTTGGTTGCCGAAGGCGAATCCGTCGATGACTGCATCGCGCATGGCTGGAGCAGAGTCCGCGAGAACCCGCTTCAGTCGGGCGGTGTCCCGCTGATCGCGGTCCTTCCCTGTGAAATAGTCGATGCCGAGGCCGAGCACGCCGGCCACGAGCAAGGTTCCGCCGACCTCACTCCAGGGAAAGAAGTTGAGCCATACCAGATTTGGTAGGGACGGTAGCTGCTTGCCGAAGACCATGAGCGCCACACCGCCACCCGCCACAACGATCGCGACGATGATGGTCTGCAGTTTGTTGATGCGCTCAAGATTGTCCTGCATAACTTACCTACATTGTAGCAATACAGGATCGTCATGCCAACGCTAAAAGCGCAGGGCCGCAACGGAATACGGTCCGTTGCGGCCCTCTCGTTTGGCCATTGCTAGCCGTTTAGTCGCCGTCGCCGCCCATGGTTCACCTCCCGCCACCCCGGAACGCCTGGCCCGAAATGGCCAAGCAGGCAATATCCTAAATTGGGATATTCGCTTTCGCAAGGTGCGGTTGACCTTGTGGAAAAGTCGATATATTCGGCCGAGTACCAGCGGTTATGCGGCTTCCTTCGGCAGTTGCGGCGCGAAGCTGGGCTGACACAGGTGCAGGTCGCGGAGCGGCTCGACGTGCCTCAATCCTTCGTCAGCAAGTACGAATCTGGCGAGCGGCGCTTGGACGCCATCGAGCTGCTGCATGTGGTGCGGGCACTCGACTCGACGCTCCTGCGGGTCGCCACGTTCATCGAGGACGAGGCGTAGCAGGGCCCTCTGGATGTATGGTGCGCCGGCTAGCTCTCTCAACGTGGATCCGCCATCGCTACAAAAGACCGGCGACCAGGTCTCCGTCACCTATGGCCAGCGCCGCCGTCGCGTCACATAGACAACGCGAACCTCGGACGGGTCGAGCGGCCGATCCACCACCGGCCGCACAGATTCCGGCGTGATGCGATCTTGCTCGTACTCCTCCTCCAGATACTTCGCCGAATATTCGTCGTGCTGCCTGATGGTGTCGATTAAGCGGGCGACGAGGATGTCGAGGCGCTCGACTTCAGCCTCGGCCGCGGTGAGGCGCTCGTGGAAGTTCACGGCTCGGTGTCCGCACCACTGGCGCAGGAGCTCATGTCGAGGCCGAACTTTCCGACGGTAGTAGGCGTACTCCCATTCAGGAGGCGAAAACTGTTCCCCAGACCCGTCATACGCCTGGTACGTGCGCCCCCGTTTGCACAGCTCCCGCTGGTCTGACTCCTCTTGAACAACCAGTTCGAGGATCGGCGTCGGGTTCTGGCGACAGGCGAGCTCCGCGACAAGTTCCCCTGCGGCCGGTGACAAGTAGACCGTGCCTTCTGCTTGGAACCAAGCAACGGTCTTGGTCACTTCCTCGATCGACGTACCGAGAATCGCCTCTAGCGCAGATGAATCGCGAACTTCGATGTGGTCTCTGAGCGGCTGCCCCTCGATCTCGGCAACCTCATCCGGAATGAGCAGCTTGAAGACCTGCGCCACAGCCAGCAGCATGGTGTCATCGCTCGGGTTGAAGTCGTCCTCATTGAGACGCTCCCAGTTCGCCCACCACCAGTCATACTTTTCGACCTGCGCCCACGGCCCCTTCAATCGCGCACCAGGGACGTTCTCGCAGGCGCCTTGCTGATCCCCGTCCAGAAATTCAATATCCACGCGGGAGGTGGTCCGCTTTCGCTGGATGTCCAGAATCCGGACCCGCTGTGACGGCGCGAAATCCCGAACCCGGTAGATGTACTCGTCGCCGATCTCCATGGTTGTCAGCATGACGCGCCTTGGGCTGGCGTGTCGGCGTTACCGGAAGACGAACCGGGCCTCCAGCCACTTGGTGCCTACTTCGCGGTCCCGTCGACGTATGCAGTCACCGCCGGCTTGTCGTAATCCTGGAACAACACGGCGAACGGCGTTGCCGTTGAGGGGATTTCGTAGACCCACATCATGCGCGAGCTGAAGCCTGGCTGTAGGTTCGCGTTGCACTCGGGGTTGCCGACGATATAGGCGAGGTCGTGGACGGTGTCGAATTCGCGGCGCTGGGTGTCGTACAGCTTATTCACGATCGGATAGCCACAGGTCAGGTCCATCGACTTGGTCCCGGTGTTCTCGACATTAGCGTCGACGACGATGAACTTGCCGCCAGCTTGCGGCGAGCGATCCTCAGCCCCGTAATACGTCTTGTTTGCGCGCAGAAAGTTGGTCGTTGTCACCGACGTGACGGTGATCTTCGCCGAATTCAACACCGCAGGGGTTCCTTGCGGAAGCAAGTTCGATCCGGTCTGCGCGGCGGTCGTCGCGGCGGCCGTGGGGGCCGTCGTAATGGCATACCGCTGCGACGATGTGACTGGTGCCGCCGAGGTGCCGTCCGAATCGGAAAGTGCGATGAAGACGGCACTTGCGACGCCGGCGCCGGCGACGACTGCTAGCACGATCGACAGCACAAGCACGCGGGTGCTGTGCCCGATGGCGGGTGCTGAGGCGGCTGGTTCGGTATCCGACGACATAGAGTGGTCACTCCACTGAGTAGGGATTGAGCAACTGTCTGTCGTTCGGGGCCAAAGAGAACGTTACGAGCACCACGGCCCTCACGTGCGTCCAACAAGACAGAGGTCGACGTCGATCACCCTGTCCGGCAGTCATCTCGTTCTATGCCTCAACTGTTCCTGACCCTTCGGAGGCAACCTCCACAGTTGCGGTCGCCCGGTCCGCATGAGCTGTAGCGACTCCTGACAAGCGAGGCATACGTGTCTCGTACAGCTTGTTATCGCGAAGCATCGCCCAGAGCACGTTGGAGCGTCGGCGCGCCAGAGACAAGACGGCTTGGATGTGGTGTTTGCCTTCCCCGATCTTCCGGTCGTAGTACGCCTTCGAGGTCGCGTCGTAGCGCACGGCCTGATAGGCGGACAGATAGCAGGCACGAAGGAGCCGGCGGTCGTACCGATACGGGCGCCGGTGCTTGTGCCTCCGGTCGCCGGAATCCCGTGCTACCGGGGCCAATCCGGAAGCTGCGGCCAGTTGGTTAGCGCTCGCGTACAGGCGCATGTCGCCCCCGCTCGCAGCGATGAATTCGGCGCCAAGCGTGATACCGAAGCCAGGCATACTCGTAATCAGGGTTGCGTAGCGATGCCGGGCGAAGCAGGTCGCGATTTCGTCCTCAATCACGGAAGCCCGCGTCTTGAGCTCCAAGATGTCCCGTGCCTGGTCTCGAACCAGGGTGGACGCAACGTTTCGTCCGGGAAGCAAGACCTGCTGCGCAGCAGCAGCTTCGACTGCCTTGGTGGCAACCTTGAAGGAGATGCGAGCGCCGGCCTCACGTAGCCATTCGGCGATCGCCGTCACGCCAGCGTCCCGAACGGAATCTGGGGTGTTGAATTGAGTCAGCAGAAGCAGCGCCCCCTGAGAGTGCGCGAAATCGAAGGTCGATTCCAACGCGGGAAACGATTCCACCAACAGGTGCCGCAGCCGATTGACCGCCCGAGCGCGATCCTCAACCAGGGAAGTCCGCTTGGTGATGAGCAGACGCAGCTCCGCGGTGACGGGATCGACAGCCCGAAGCGGTTGGAGGTCGTGTCGGATGCGGGCGTGGTCGGCGATGATCGCGGCATCCTTGGCGTCGGACTTTTGTTCGCTCGGGTACGTCGACGCGACGAAATGGAACGTCCGACCGGGCAGGTAAACGACCTGCCGACGCTTCTGATGTAGGAGGGTCACCAAAACTGTTGCTGCACCACGATTTATATCGACCGCCCAGGTGACCCTGCTGTTTGTTTGAAGGGTCGTCACTGCGTCGATGAGCGCCAGGAGGTCGGCTTCGGTGTTGGCGACTCGCTGCGAAAATAGCTTGGCGCCACCGTTGTCGATGACCACGCAGTGGTGGGCGCGCTTCCCGACATCAACACCTGCCCAGAGCTGCCGCCTACCCATACGTCGTCCTCTCCGACTTACACGTTGAGCGGTGGCCCGTGCGTGATGAAAGTAGCGATCCGCGCCGTCCTACCAAAGCAATGGGGCCACCGGTGGAGCAACGGCATGAGCTCCATCCGATCAGCCATGGTCGGCAGTGCGTGACCAGCCATCATCGATGCTCCATGAACTATTCGGCGCCGTGCGGGTCGCGTATTGGGCTGCATTACAAGATCTTTCAGATGACAGAACGGGTAGCACGACTTGTAACCTCGACCTGCGACGGCGTGCCCACGACCGTGCCGCTCCGAGCGACCACCTTTACGCCGCAGTGCGATCGATCATGTTGTTCACGGTCCGCCCGCATGCAAGCTGCGGTGAAGCCGCGCGGACGAGACTGGCTGGCGCGATAGGTCACACGCTTCAGCGCAACACGGTTCAGCTCGTCTCCAGTTCTGCGGGCTGCGCGGCCAGTCCGCTCGGGATCGCCTGGCGCCGCCGGTCACGTAGCCGCACCGCAAGTTGCTCCAGTTCTTCATATACCGCTGGATTCTCCAATCGAACACGCTCGGAATCCATCCACGCTCGAAAAACGCTGCAGGCACGTAGAATTCGACCACCGACGGTGCGGTTGACGACCTCTTCGTCGAAGATCCTCATGTTCACGCCGGCCGCGAGGTACTCCAGATGAGCGAAGTAGGAGGTCAGCTGGTGGAACTCTGCGCTGTCGATGACCGCGGCCTTGCGCGCGAAGTCGGGGTCTTGATGAATCTCGGCGTACAACTCGTGTTGCCGCTGCAGCGTCGAGGTGATGTAGGTGACCGTGGCACGTTGCTGTTGACGGCGATTCTCCCGCCTGGTCTCGTGCACCAATCTGCCGAGGCCGGCGACCGCCACCAAGAGCGTCAGAGCCGGAACAACCGCGAGGAATGCGCTCATAGCACCAACGATCGCGGACGAGGTGGCCTCACACAAGAGCTGATCTCTCGCGACCGTCGCGCCCGCAACACCGCAGGGACACAATGACTCTCGCAATCAGCGCCTTCGCGCTCCTCATCTCCATCGGGTCGATCGCCGTCTCCACCACCATGGCCGTCAGACAGCAACGACTGTCGCGAAGCGCAAACCACATCCCCACCATGTCGAACCTGATGGCAGAGTTTCGGTCCCCGAAGTTCCACGACGCCCACCGCACGGTGATGGCTCTGCCGAAGCCGCAGGAAGCAGGAATCGGCTTCTCCGATCTGCCCGACGAGGAGCGCGACGCCTTCGTGAGTGTCGTGTACTTCTACCAGATGATCGCTACCCAGATCGCGATGGGCGTCCTCAATGAGGAGGTGATGCTTGCCCAGATTCGCGCGCGAATCGTGGCCATTTGGGACGCGGTCGAACCTTATGTCGAGGCAGAACGGCTGAACAATCCGTACGGCGACAAGCACATGCTCAGCTTGCTCGAATACTACGCAGGCCGTGCGCGGCGCCTCCCCGACGATTCCGCGCGGACACTTCTGAGCCCGGATTCGCTTCCAACCCTCCCTACCAGCGAGGGCAGCATGCCTGTGCGCGGAGACGAGCCCGACCGTGCGAGACCACGGTCAGAGCCTTAGCGCACGAGGAAGCTCCATCGGACCGGTTCATAGACAATCTGCTGTGCGCAAAGGCCGTTGTGCCCAGAAACATCTGCCCGCAGCAGTGACGGCCCTATCAGGCATCGGCTTCAGTTTCCGCCCAGCACTGACCGTCCCACCACCGTTGGCGGCCGGGGTCGTCGGGCGACCGATACCAGCCTGGTGGTGCGGTTGGGGCAGGCAGATCGCGGACTTTGCTGGCCTTTGTCCGCGCGGTGGTGCGACCAGCCTCGGCCTTTCGTCTGTCAGATCGCGCCAGTAATCCGCAGTAGACGAGAAAGACCGTAACCAGCCACAGTGGTATTGCCAGCCAGATCATTCCGCTTGCAAGGGCTGCGGCCGCTCCACCACCGACGACCAATACAAAGAAGGCGATACCGATCTCAGCGTCGCGACTAGCGGGGGCCGCAGCGGGAGAGCCCGTCCGAGCGGAGGACACGAGTTGTTGTCGGGGGAGGCGGTTCGGGCGCGCACCGATAGTCTTGGTGTCGTATATGCCAGTGCCGGGAAGGCGCACTGTCCGCTGCACACGGCCGTCCGCACGGCGTGTCACTCGAACGGGACCAGCACCGGCACTGACGCCGAACCCGGATTTCGATGCGGTGATACGCACCGGACCGAACTTTCTCGTCATGCGAACCATCGACTCCCCTTGGCAGATGAACTCGAAAGTCTGTGGTGCGAAGCCATTCAGACTAATAGCACACGGGCTGAGATTGATGATACTGCCGAATACGGCGCAGACACATACACTTGGTCAACCGACCGTGCCCTTTGAGGCGTCGTGGAGCCAAAAGGCATGACGACTGGCGATATCGGCGTCGCTATGCTCGATACGCCCACATAGCAAGAAGTTTCCGCACCTCCGGCACCTTCGCGTGGGGCCGCAGGGTGGCAGCGGTTTCATCCAAACGCTTCTGTAGCCGGGCAGAGGCCAGATCAGAGATCGTCGGCAATGTTCCGGTGAGCACCGAGCATGCCTGCGAGACGTCGCCATCTTGAATAAGGTTGTGCGCCAAGTGCAGCTGCCATGACGCGCGCTCCCGAGGCCATGCGGCCGACCGCTCGATCGCATCTCGCAGATGTGTCGTGGCGGCCGCATAGTCGCCGAGACGCATATACGCCTTGCCCGACACCCCGCTCATCTCGGCTTCGGGCAGGTACACCCAGTCAGGGTCGTAGCCCCTGGTCGATTCGTAGGCCCGGAAGGCTCTCCCGATCGCCTTGGCTATTTCGGCCCTGTCACCGCGGGCACCATGAGCTTCGGCCTCCCGTAGCGCCATCAGTGCCCGTAGCTTGGGGCCACCTGCCTTAAGCGCGGCCCGCGAAGCAGCCTGTGCATACTGGGTCGCTCGTTGATCGGGAGTAGTGTTCGAGCCGAACCGATTGACCATGAGGTGGCTCGCGTTGCCCAGGGCATGTGCAGCAGCGACGCCATCGTCGGCCGCCGTGGCGGTTTGAGCAGCTTCTGCGTAGTACCGGCCGGCACTGTCCGGATCTCCGGAGTCGTAGTGCACCCAGCCTGCCGCGACCATCATTTCAGCGGTCACGCTCGCCAGATCGCTCCCCACGGCGTCGCTGTAGCTGCCCACATTCAGTAGATGCTGTGCGTAGCGGACCTGCCCGGCCGCCACCGCACGCAGACGATCGCCACCGATGACGAGATCGAGGTCATGGATCTGGTTCACGCTGTCGGAAAGCGCGGAAACATCGGCCGCTCCCACCTTGAGCGTCGATCCAGAAGCCGAGTCCGTGGCGGCCCGCGACGTTCCTGCGCCTACCACCGCCATGCTGCCAGCGCCGAGGGCACCTACTCTGAAGAACTCGCGTCGCTTCACGGCCGCCTCCTCTTCATCCTCCACCACCAGTATGTCAAGTGGCACGCCCAGCGCACGAGCTACGCGGCGCAACGTTCGGACATCGTGAATGGCAGGTCCGTCGTGTTCGAGCTGGGAAATCCCCGGCTGCGTGACGTGAATCAGGGCAGCGAGTTCCGACTGGGTCATCCCGATGGACTTGCGAATGCGCCGGATCACTTCACCAGTTGTCATGTGCACGGCCGATCCCCGTCCTCAAAATGAAAATGCATCTCGGGAAGTTGCGCGAAAGCAAACCCATTGCCGGGCAACGAGTTTAGCCACACAGCGGACCATATACCGGTTTCCGTATATTCAAAAGAAGGTGGGTATTTGCGGGCAGAAGTGCGGCCATTACGCCATATCGTCGTGAACGCACCCGACACCGGGGTGACGCCTCTCTCTCCTCCAACGGCGCGCCAGTTCGCTTGAGAGGCAGGCGAACTGACGGCGAAAGCCCCCGGTGTCGGGTGCACCGCCGATCCCGATACGAACCGAGGTCCCGAACATGCAGTCGGCCACTATCACTCAGTCGGGCGCCACCGTCGAACCGGAATTCGAAGCTGCAGCGAGCCGAGCCGCCCTGCTAAGGGCACTAGACCGTGGTGCGGCAGAGCAGACGCCGAACGGCACCTGGCACGGGGTTGGCGCTGCGACCGCCAGCGCCGCGCCGACCAAAGCCGACAGGCATCGACGGTGCGGAGCGTGATGCCCAATGCCAGCCACCTACGGGAGCCGGCGGCAGCGCCATATCCGTATCGAATCCGGTGCCCTCACACTCGACTACCAGGCGAGTGCGGAACAAGTCCGCGATGTGGCACGGGAGCTAACGCAACACTGTGCAGGCCTTACCGTCACGATCGACGACAAGGTCTGCCTCGATCTGCCGCACCTTCCATGCGCGGGACTATGGGCATGACAGCCGCCGTCGACTCCTCAGTGAGCGCATTGGGTACGTCCCTACTGCGTTGCGCCGGAGAGCAATTCGCCGCGGCGCATCCGGTCAACGACTGCATCCGACGTCAACTCATCGCGTGCTTCGGGATGCTGCCAGTAGTAGCGGATCAGGTACAGCAGAAGCGACGGGTCCAACGCCAGTGTCCACGCGGCGACGTCGATGGATTGCTCCAGCAACCCCTGCTGCAGTCGGTCGAGAAAACCACGTCCGTTCTCAACATCAACTCGTGCACCTGCCGTGGGGTAGGTGCGCACCGTATGAGCGTTGTTCACTATGTCTGGCAGCACCGCACCGACCTGGTCCCACGACAACGTCCGGACCGTACGGCCCATGCCCTGCGATATCCCGCCCGGGGACAGAACGACGTTGTACCGACGATGACGACCAAACAGAAAGAACACGAGGAACGCGATCACCGCCAGCACGACGGCGACGATGACGATCCCTCCGACGTCTATCGCCGAGCCGGCCCCGTCGTCATCGCTCGAAAGGTGACGAACAAACAGCGCTCCGCGGACGACCAGAAAGATCGCGCCTGTCACGAGCCAAAGCATCAGGACCGGGCGCCACGAAGATTTGACCTCGATCAACAGTCCGCTCGGGCCGACGTGCAGGTTGGCCGGCAGGCTCTTTCGCCGGACGCGCAAACTGGGCAACAGCATCAACACGAAGCTCGCCGCCACGACTCCACCAAGCACGCCATAGAACGCCCTCAGCGTGTCTCCATGGGTTGCGAAGTCGATAGCGTAGGGGATTGCGATCAGGACACACAAACTAAAGAAGCCCAGCGCGAGCAGCAGTTTGGCCGGAGGACGCTGCGGGCCCCATTCGCTCGGCCACGGAAGTAGCGGTGATTGGATCCTCGTGTTCGCGGACAACCGGCATCCTCCTGGTTCGATTCCTGCGTCAGGCTACTTGAAGGGCTGTTCAGCGGCCCATGCCCCGAACGAGCCGCCGAAAAAGCCACCCATGGCCGCTCCGGCGCCAGCACAAAAGGCTGACCCGATCGGCCCGGCCGCTGAGCAAGCCCATGCCCCGGCTTCCGCTCCAGCAAGGCCGCCAGCCCAGCCACCTGCCGTCCCGCCGGCTGCGTTGGCTGCCGCCTCGTCTAAAGGTTTGCCGTGACTCCAGTCGTCATAGTTCGTGTAGATATTGACCGCCGCGCCCAACGGGACACCGCCAAGCATCTTCCCGTCGGACTTGAGCAACTGGCTCAGCTGGGCTTTGCTGGCTGCATCGGTGGCGGAGTCCATCGCCCCGACAAATGCGTGCCCGGCGCCCGGCGTCCCGGAATCCAGCAACTGAAGTGCTCGGGCCTGCGATGCCTGCGAATCCGCCATCGCCGCCTGCGCCTGGGCGGCCAACGAGTTGCCAGCTGCCTCGGCGAAAGGAGCCGACCCTGCAGTCATCCCGGCGAACCCCGTCGCGAGCGGATGCTGAATCACGGTGTCCTTGCTCGAACCGTACAAGCTGTTCCACTCTGTACCCGCCCAAAGCTTGGTGTTGTCCCAAATCGTCTGCTTGGGCGCTCCGGTCGGCGCTTGGTTCGGGTCATATTGGAGTACCGAGCCATCGGGGAACTTGGTGACGATCCGACCATCAGCCAGCTGGGCCGTCTGCGCCGTCTTGCCCTGCGCGTCGGTGGTCGTGATCGTGCCATCGGGATTCATAACGGAGCGCATGCCAGCCGAATTGGCCGTGCCGGCCAGTTTGGGCTGCCCATCCGGGCCAGGGACGTACTGTTCGAACGCGCGGAAGCCGTCTGGGCGTTGCCATTGGCGTTCGATGACGCCACCAGGCCCGAAGCGGTCCGTCGTCGTGCCGCCGTTCTGCGGGTACGACTCAGACACCTTCGTGCCGCGCGAGCCGTCGGCATTGACCGCGTACGTGCTGGTCTTACCGTTGCCCTCGGGCACCTTCTGGAACTGCTGCGACTTGCCGTCCGCGGCTGTCACCGTGACACTGGTGATGCCAGCGCTGTCGGGCTTCGTCGTGACCGTGGTGATCGGCGGCTGATTCCCGGTGGTTTCGGTCATGACAGTGGAGCCATCCGGTTGCTGCACCGACGTCGAAACGGTCAGCGTCCCATCCGGGTTCGGCGTCGTGGTGGTCGTCGAGCCGTCGGCGTTTGTCACCGTGATCGGGATGCCTTGCTCCAGCTGCAACGCGCCGCCAAGCACGGGCGGAAGCTCACCTGGTTTCGCAGTATCTGGATGGGTCAGGCCTGGGAACATCGCCCGAATCTGCTTGGGCGGCAGCTCGTACATGGCGACATGGTTGAGCGCCTGGTTCGCGATGTCGATCGCCGCCTTTGCACCGACGGCAGTGTTCTCCGCGTGCTGCAGGGCACCCAGCATCGCAACATGTTGCTGCTGGGCTTCGTAACCCACCTGCAGCGTTGCCATAGTCACATTGGCGGGTTCCTGCTGCGAGTTGCCGGCCGCGGCTTGGATCGCCTTTCGCTTGGCCTCCGCGGTCACGGTGCCATCGTCGGCAACCTCAAAGCCCATGCCCACGATCAGGTTTCGCTTATCGATCACGAACTGTTTGGCGTGTGCCAGTTCCGTCTGCTGCGTCGTGAACGCGGTCTTGAGGCCGGCGATCTTTTCCATCAGGTGGCTGCCTGCGGTCTTCTCGCTTGTCACCCGCGACGCGGCCGCATCGGCGCCGGCACCCTTCCACGACTCGGCAAGGTCATCCTGCGTGGTCAACATGGACTGCAGCAGCTGATCGCCCTTGGTGACGACCTTGTCGAATTGTGTTGCGCACGAGCCCAGCACGTCCGGCTTCCACTTCTCAACATCGGAAATCTTCAGCGTCGGACGGCCCGGCTCCGGGCTCACTTCAGCCCACCCATCTCACGTAGCTTCGTGGCGAAGTCGTCGTCGGTGATCTCGTACTTGTCGCCGACACCCTTTGCGATTTCGGCCATCTCTTGCGGCCGGGCAGCGAAGAAGGTTAAGCCCCCTTTGACCTGGTCTCGCGCCGAGTAGATACTCGCTCCGAGGTCAACACCAGGGAACAGGTCGCTCGCTTCGGCCGGCTCCGTCAATCCGTCTCGCAGCCTGTTGATTTCGCCGGACAGTCCGTCCAGCCACTTCGCCCACGCTCGCAGAGCGTCCGGATCAACCTTCATCCCCACTGGTTCCCCTCCCTGACCACAGCCCGAGGCGTGCCGCCCACGTTCAAGCGGTCAGATTACCAGCGGGACTGCGGCTCGAACGAAGTTACCGATCGGAGCTCGTTAACCGTGCTGGCGTGACTTGAGGTGACGCCACCAGAAGGATTTTGGAGCTTTCGAGTCAGGAATTATCCATCGATTATCTGTCGATGTCTTGACCGCTCTGCTCATCTCCTCGTCGAGCGACGCCAACGCTTCGGCAATGCGATTGTCATCGACACCCGCGAGAAGCTTCCACGTGGCGAACTCAAGCTTGATGAAGCGGACAGCGTGAAGGGCCCATTCAAGATTGTCGCGTTGCGTGTATAGTTCGTCGATGGCGAATCGCACTTCCTCCACGGCGCCTTCGTCGTCTCCTGGAACTGAAGAAAATTTCGGCACTCGCCCCGCAGCGACCGAGATATGACTGTCGAACTCCTTCGTTAGTGATTCGATAAAGCCGAGTTCGGGCTGCTGCTCAATAGAGCCAACCACGGCAGCCAGTTCGTACAGACAATCAATGATACGAGCGGGAGGAGGCATGCCTTGACTTCCGGACGATAAGTTATTGGCTATTTCCAGCGCCTCCATCCACACGGCCAACGCGCGGGTAGCATGGAGGAAGTTACCGAACCGCAAGGCGACGATATCCGATGCGGCCTCGACAAGAGTAGATACGCAGCGAGCTTCGATCGATTCCACCGGAAGCTTACTGTGTTGCAGTTTGGTGAGCTCCGCTGTCCACTGGTCAAAAGGTACGAGGTTAAACGCTGTGCCATCCTGTGGGAATGCGGCATCGAGGGCATCGGAAAGAGCTGTTGCGATATCCGCCATCAGACCGACCACTTTCCGGTACGTACGCTATCGACAAATTTGAATTCACTACTCGGCACGAACGCAGTTCGCGGTACGATAACTTTGGATCCAGCGATTGACCTCGGTAATGTGTTGATGACCAGCATCACGCCAGTTTCGCGTTCAACTTTCACGATCGAGCCCCGGCTGCTAAATTGAAGTATTTCATTCTGATTTGTATTATTTGCAATTTCGGCCAATTTGTCAACGATTGCATCGACGTCGTTCTCATTGAGATCGAACGCCTCCGCGAGCGAGCTGCGGTGGCCACCATTGACTTCATGGAGCAGTATGTGGTCGAAGAGGGTGCTCTCTGGCTCGCTGAACGAATTAAGTGCTTGATACTGTTGCTTGTGACGGATCAGCTCGACTTTCGTCACAGGAGGCGTTGTAATCTGCCTCGCCTGTAGGTAGTTGACGACGTGTTGTACGGCTCTTTGGCCAGCGCCTGCTCGAACATGGAGTGAACCGTCCAGGTTGGTTGTGGTTCGGAAACGGAGTCGCCTATTGCAAATTTTGGCACGCTGACGCCATTCAGGATTGCTTTCGCATCGAGCGCAGTATGTAGGCGTCTTCCATGAACCATCGTTGCGGTGAAACATGATCTTCACGCCTTTAGGCACTCGCAACCGGTAGGAGCATGCGGAGCAGGTCACGTCCTCGTCCGTTTGCGCATCGAGCCACGTTTTGCAACTGCGGCAGTTCGTCGGGGTAGATAGCCCTTTGCTCTGGAACCATTCTGGCGGTGCACCCTGGAAATGCCGCTCACCTTGGCAGCCCCTGTTTCGGCACGTGTAGGTATAGGACGGCAGCTCGGGCATCAGCGCAGCTCCGTTACGTGCGCCACGTCGAGCCAGAAGCCTTCCGGGGTGGGACGGTGCAGCAGCAGCACCCTTCCTGAGAAGCGTGGCGTGCTGCCGTTCGGTGCCGTCACGGCGCTGCCCGCGCGGCAGATTCGTCGACCACCCGAAGCCCAGAACAGCATCGGGGTGCCGTCCTTGCGCTCTTCAACGTCCAGCTGTAGGGCTGGACGACCGGGAAGTTGGTGCAATCCGGTCGTAAGCCGGTCGACATCGCGGTCGGTAATGGTTGGCCAGGCAACGTCGCCGAGGGCACGTGGTGTGCGGGTGCCGAATACGTGCTTGATTGCGCCCGGTCGGTCGCGGTTGACCTTCGGCACCCGAGCGATCACGGCACTCACGCGAGTAAGAAGTTCTTTCACCTTGTTGGTGTCCATTCCAAGTGCCTCGCACAGTCGGTCGAGGCCCGACAGGCTGGCGCGGTGGAGCGAAAGCAGCGGAGCACGCTGCTCATCCAAGTAGGGGCCGAATGCCCGGCCGCAGAACGCCACCACCTGATACAGGGCGATGAGTTCGTTTGATCGGCACAGCTGATCGGCGGTGAGGTCGAAAGGGCTTGGGGCGCCCGTCATTTGGTCAAGGCTCACGCGGCTTCGCATCAGGACCGAGAGTGTGCTGTCCGAACACGCGAGGGCCACAATCCAGAACAATGTTCCCAGCCGATCCGGTGTCGGCTTCGCCAATTCAGCTTGAAGCCGCACCGCGTACGGGAGATATCCATCGCCGATCCATGGACCGACGGACCTGCCGGCGGAAGTGAGATTGGCGTCGGTGTCGGCAACGCCGAGGCGCATGAGGTAGCGGCGTTCTTCGACGAGTTGCGTCAGTCGGGGGATTGTAAGCAGAGCGCGCCGTGACGGGAGGCGAAGCCTGGCTAGGCCCTCACCGATTTCAGCCGGTGTTCGCCAGCCCCGCTCGAAGGTGTAGTAAGCCAGCGACAGGAGCGACGCCTTTGCTAGTGGCGTGCGTACAGGCTCGTATTCGAGGTCTGGACTGTTCAGCTTTTCACGGCCGAACTCGGTGTATGGCGCACCAACGTCGGTCGTGATGATGCCGATTCCGGCGCGGCGTCGGCCGACACGGCCGAGCCGTTGTTTGAGGGAATTAAATGGAAGCGGTGTAACCGTCGGCAGGCTTCGGTCACCGACAACGACGTTCTCATACCCGCTGTCCATGGTGACCGCGAAGTCCAAAGTGCCGATCGTGACACCCATTTCGATCACGCTGGTCGCCACCACCACGTACGGCTCGGCGCGTTGCTCGACCTTGGCAAGTGCCTCGGTAAAGCGAGCCATCTCGGCCGGGTTCTTGGTCTGCTTGCTGGACAGCTCCAGTACCGCCAGCGGCGTACCGTTGCTCTGTAGCCGGGCTTCCTTGAGTTGCTTCTGAATAACTACGGCGTCGCTGTTTGACCCGGACAATGAATTGATCGCCACCAGCAGGCCATGGGCCCGACGCTCGTCGCCGAACAGATCCGCAATGATCCGCTCCCGCAGGGCGTGGTTCGGTGCTGGTAGGAGCGGTGAGTCTTGGTTTCGGCGAATCAGCAGGTCCGTGACCACCTCGACGATCGACTCGCGCATCGTCCGGCCGGTGGTGCTGATGTAGATCGGGTGCCGCTGCTTGTTCGCGACGATGATGTTGTCCGGGGCGATGCCCAACAGGTCGGGGATGGAGGTCGTGTCCACCGTCGCGGACATGTAGTCAACCTTGACGCCGGCCTGTCGGCAGATGGTGATAGCCAACTCGACGTCAGGATTCTGCCCGATTGTCTCGTGGGCCTCGTCGATGATGACGCGATCACGTAGCGGATCAAACTCACCTGCACGGGCGCGCAAGGTGAAGATACCGGTCGTGACAAAAATAATCGGCGCGTCAGGCCGCAAGGTCTTACTCGAACTGACTGATCCGAACAAGAAAGGCGTTCGCGGACCGAGCTGTTGCGAGGCGAAGAGCTTGCGAAACGTTTCGTGCATGTACGCACCCTGCTCGTCGGCAATCATGACTCGCGGCTCGACAACCCACACTCGTGGCACCGTTCCAGGGCGAACTTCTCGGAGGTCGGCACATTGCTGTAACCAAACATGCGGTGGTGCGACAACTGTCTTGCCGAGCCCTGTCGCAGCCACTAGGAAGAACGGCTTGCTAGCCATTGCAGGGAGGTACTCGTCGATAGTCAGCTTGTCTGTAGTGATCAGCTCTTGGAGCGCTCTCGCAACCTGAAACGGACAGATCGTTGACCCAACCTCGGTGCGAAGGGTGTAATTCGGCGGAAGGCCGTAATCCGCAGCCTTCATTACTAGCTGCCGTCCTCATCGTAGGCAATCTCGATAGCGAACGTTAGTTCGGACAAATCACCGACCATGTCAGCACCGGTCGTTTCGATCTCGCCAGCAGGTGCGAGCTTTTTGGCACTGGTGAGTTTCAGTTCATTTTGAACCAATTTCATCTGCGCAGGGTCGTCATAGACCCAGTCGGCAAGAGTTACCTGTCTCACGAGGACCAGCTGCTCGTCATCGAGTAATTGCGCAAAGTCGCGTGCTGCGCTTCGCAGTCCGGGATTCACACCCTGCCTCCACTGGTCGGGTGCGCCCATCTCCGGGAACTCGACGACCATGCGACCATGTTCATCCCAATCTATGTCAATATAAAAGTGGAGAACCCATTCGTCGCCCTCGGGGCTGCGTTTGCCATAAGAATGAAACTTCTGTATCCATCGGTTATCGTCGGCCAGTCCAGTGTCCACCAGCCGATTGATTTCACCGTCAGGCCATCCTATTTCAGCTAGGGCAGCTTTAATATTGATCTGCAAGAGCTTCAACCGGGCGAATGTCGCCGTATACGTCGATGTCCTGGCCATTACTGCTCCTCAGATGCTGTAGCGGCGAAGTTGGCCACTGCATGCTCATTGGCGAGGAGACCTTTCGCTGCCGCAATCAGATCGGCAATGGCGACATGACCATCGGTGTCGATCTGACCTTGTTTGGCATGCCACACGACCTCGCGGACCCCATAATCCTGAAGCAGGCCTCGGACGTATTGGTCGCGAGCGTCGTTCAACGCGTCGACGAAGAAGGATGTCGATTTACCCGGGAACTGCTCCACGAGCTCAGCGATGTCCGCGGTCGGCAGCTGCGGCAAGACTGCTCGCAATATCTCAATCATCTCACCTGCGTCGGGCCGCCAGTGGAACAGCTTCATCCTGCCGGATCGGCGCAGCGGGCCGTAGAGTTTCGTAAAGTCGTTGCCAGTCAAGAAGACCGGGACTCGCATGTTGGGCGATCCAGTGACCGAAGCCGGCCGATCGCACAGATGCATCAGTTCACCGATGACGAGCTGGCGGTTGACGGTGTACTGGACCATCGCACCCCAGTCACCAAGTGCTGCGTCGATGTCGTTGATCACGACCGCCGCGGCGACAACACCTTCCGCCTCCATCTTCTGCGCTGCATTGAGATAGGTCTTGCGTACGAGGCGAGCAGGGTCGTTGGCGCGGTCGCTCTCCAGATCTGCGCTGCTGATAGGCAGGACAGCCACACCGACCTGCCGCAGCACGGTATCGAGTTGGAAGCTCTTGCCCACGCCGGCCGGACCATGGATTCCCAGCAGTAGCGGGGTGCCGGGCGCGGGCAGACGCATGAGGTTCCGAACCAGATGAAGCTCGACTTCGGCCCGGAACCGAGGAGAGACATGGACAGCGCTGTTCATCGGAGAGTCCCGTCTTGGCGATAGGCATCAAGGTTCCTGTTGAGTCGTGCGAACCGATCGCGCAACCGCGGTGGTCGGCGCTGCTCTACGCGCCACACCTCATGGCCCGCACCATCGGCTTCCGACTCAGCGGGTGGTGGGCTTGCCTCACTCGGTAAAACAGCTGGGCTGTCGGACAGCTCGGCTTTGGCCGTGGCAGCCCCTGCAGGGAGTTCATGATCATTCTGTCCGATATCAATCGGGTCGATCTGCCGTGCTGCTTCGTAGATAGCACGTGCCTCGTCCTCTGAAGTTACCGGATTACCGCTGATGTCCAATCTTCAGCTCTTTCCATACAAACCGATAGGTATATTATGCCCATGGTCCGAGAATGGCGGCCGATGGCGCACTCGATCTATGATCCGTCCCCCATCAGGTTCCGTCTACGCGACGGTCGATACTGTCATGTTTTTGTCACTCAGCTCGCCTGGTCGCAATCGATCGACGGTGCAACAATCGTCTTTAGCCTCTAGACATATTGGAGCAACTCTGTCGTGACTGACTCTCTCTTCGTTGAGCTGAAACAACTGCGCCGTGGACATGGACTTCGCTCCCATGACGTCGTTGAACGAATTGGCCCTCATCTTCGTCAGATTTGCGGCATAAGTTCGAGTGACTCGCCAGCCGAGGCGCGAGGGAAACTTACTCTGAGAATCACCCAAGACTGCGGCCGACTACCGGAGCCCTTCGGTTACGTCGCGTCAGTGGCCTTTGCGCTCGATAGGGGGAGTAATCGGACCGAACGTCGGTTTTTGCACCAACGGGTTAAAGATCTTGCCGCCAGCTTCGATCGCGACCCGAGGACGGCCTTGCGTCGTATCGATCAAGCCTTGTACATGTTGGCAGAGTTAATGGCAGGCCCGGTGAGAGCGCTAGACACCGAGTCCGACTCGATTGCCAACGCTGGATGGTATACGGAACACCTGGGGGTGACGCTTCACCTCACCGACGGTGCTGTTCGGCTGATTGAGGAACGGCGGATCGTCGCGACTGCGGAGGAACTCGATGAAATTGTTGTTTCGTATAGCTTTTCCCAAGCGCAGGGCAATCCTGATACCTTCATGGAACTCGAAGCTGTGATGGGTTTCGGTGGTGAACTTGTCGAGGAGCGCCGGGTGGGTCGTTCACACGTGGATTTCACGGTTCGTTTACCCGAGCCTATCGGCATGGGGCAATATCACGACTACAGTATTGTTATTGCGTCTTCGCTACTTCCGCGGTCAATTCTTCCTTACTACGTCGTCACGCCCTGGCGTAACCTCCACTCTCTGCGGATGCGGTTATGTTTCGGACAGGACGTCCCTAAAGCTATTTGGCGAATCAACGGCTTACCTCCAGCCGTTTTGGGAGAGTTGGAGACTTCTGACGACTTGCTGTCCGCTGACAGCCTGGGCGAAGTGCAATCGGAATTCCATCAGCTACGCCTCGCTTTGAGCTATGGTGTTGGTTGGCTTTACTGACGAGGGTCATTAATGCGCAAGTTTATTCTGCAAGACAAGGCGCTATAAGCCGGATATTGGATCGAACGGTATGAATTATGGCCAGCACGTCACGCCAACGCGCTATTAGCGAAACCGGACAATTACTCTCTCGACTGTTGAGCAACGAGGGGGCGTATTCTCGTAAGTGGCGAGTGGCTGGGAGGCGCCTTCGATCCGAACAGGTGCCGCAAGCCGCCGTTTCCCACGTCATCGCCCAGTACCTCTGGGACGTCGGTGAGTACCCCGACACCGACACCGATCTACCCCGTAAGATTCGAGATAGGATCCGCCGCGCACTGCTCGGCGAGAACCTCTCCGGCGAAACGCTGAACTGGTTCATAGGTGCCTTTGACATGACAGATGAAGACTCCCAACGGCTTTGGGCATCCTTCTCGGGCGATGCCGTCAGTCGGAACGAAGGCATCACGGACACGGTCCCCGTAGAACGGCCGCACGGCAAGCGGCAATGGCACCGAACGCTCACACTGTTCGAACGCTACTTCTTCGCCGCCGACGGGACATACAAGCTGCGCCGCACCTTGCAGGTTATTCAGGCGATCGAGGACGGCATCGACAGCTACCTGTTTAACCACGAACCGTACGCGCAGCGTATCCATGTTCTGTATGGCGGCCACCTAGGCAACCATTACGAATACGGCTTCGGTCTCGTGAGCGACGACATTGCGTTCGGTCGGCAACTGAACACCGGGCAGCGCACTGCTTTCGAGTACGAAACGCACTTCGAACCAGGTGCCCACTTCGTCACCGAAGTCCGTAGGCCTGTACGAGCGCGCGTCGAAAACCTGGACTTCGCTATCCAATTCACGCCAGACCGCCTCCCCTCTGCCGTGTACTTCTGCGCCTGGCCCGACCACTACGAAGGCGAACCGGTACTCCAGGAACCGCTGACGCTCAACGACGGTGCGGCACACCGCTTCGTTCCTTATGCCCAGCAATCTGTGCTCGGTTTTCGGTGGACCTGGCCTAACTTGTAGCTCTCGGCTCGTCCTTATGGCGCAGTTACGGCGCACGCCGTAACTGCGCCTTTGCGTTGTTTCACTTCCTTTCGGGCGCACCGGAGTTCGGTATCCGGCGCTCGGAAAGGAGGTGAAGTCTTATGGTAGAAGGCCATTTTCACGCTGGAGCCCGGCGTCGTTCCGGGGCTCCGCTTCTTGCGCGGCTACTGCATGCACTGCTGATAGTGACGCGACGCGGGTGACGACGAAGACCGGAACTAAACGGGTGTCACATATTGCCATGCAGTGAAATGCGCTGGCGCGCCCGGCCTTCGTCGTCTTGACGGGCCTGGTGCCGGAGGGCCATCCGGCACCAGGCCCACTCACGCCATCCGAATTCATCTCTCGGTCCAAGCCTTCCAACACCTAACCAAGGAGTGCCGCATGGCCTGTCCCACCGTAGCCCCATCCTCCGCGCCCGACAGGCGGATCAGTCGTCCCTTCCGCGCCGGCCTCGCCGCGGGTGCGGCGATCAGCCTGTCGCTGGCCACCTTGATCGGTATCGCCGGTTGCACCACGCTGCACGTGGCCAAAGCGCCAACCGCCATCACCATCGTCGCCACCGCTACCAGCGCCGAACCGCGGGCGGCCCTGCCGGATTCGCTCGCCGCCGAGCTGACGAACATTTCCAAGCAGTCCAAACGCCCTGGCGACGCCACCGTGCGCATCGTGTCCTCGACCACCGGTGCCGTCGCCACGACGGACCTGACGCCCCTTCGGCCGAACGGCCAAGTGCAGCACGCCACGGCCGACGCCGAGCGCCAAATCGCCGCGTCGGTAAAAGGACTGTCGGACCAGCTGGCGGAAGCGCGGGCCGATCAGTCGGGCCTCGACCTCCTCGGACTGCTCGACCGCGCCAGCCAGGTGCCCGGCGACATCGAGGTGGTCTCCTCAGGCATCACCACGGCCGCACCGGTCGATCTGCGCGTCGTCGGCTGGAATACCAAGCCGGACAGCGTCATCGACAGCATTGGCCGCCAGGGCCGTATGCCTCACCTGGCCGGTCGTCACGTGACGTTCCATGGCCTGGGCATTGCCGCCGGTTCGCAGCCAGGCTTGCCGCCGTTCGCCCGGACGCTGGTCGAACAGCTGTGGGCCGGGATCTGCCAGCGTGCCGAAGCGGCCAGTTGCACTGTCGCGCATGATGCCTCGTCCGGACTGGCACCGGTGGCGACCTTGCCGGTCCCCGTGGTCCCGGTGCCGGACGCCATCACGGAAGGCGGCTGTCCGGTCTGGGCCAGCTTGTCAGACCAGACGCTGCATTTCTCCCCGGAGAGCGCCGTCCTGCCGGCGAATGCCGACGATGCGCTTCGGCCCATCGTCCAGTCTGCCGCTGCGTGCAGCGTCCAGTCCATCGACATCACCGGCCACATCGCCGACACCGGCAGCGGACGGGACGACCGTGATCTGTCCGGCCAACGTGCCCGATCGGTGGCGGATCGGCTTCTGGCGCTGGGGCTTCCAGCTCAGCAGCTTGGCACCGTCACCGGCAAGGGCGCCAGCGAGCCGGTGGTGCCGGACATCGTCGGCGGCGTGCTGGATGAGCTGCGGGCCCAGCAGAACCGGCGCGTCGAAGTCACTTATCACCGCGGCGGCCAGTGATGTCCGGCCACCGTTCTACTCCCTCAGAACCCTCATCCCTTAACCAGATTGGAGATCGCACGATGACCATCCAACCGACTGCACCCAGCAATGGGCACTTCGATCACCACGACGCCATACCCGTCGCGATCACCACGCCGCCGGCGACCGGCCCGCGTCCGGCGTCACCGCCACCGGGCGTGCCCAAGCGCGACATCGCCTTGTCGCTGGCTACCGGCAAGCCGATCCCGCGCGAATGGCTACCGCAGGTGCTCGCCCTGGTCGATGAACAGCAACGCATCGGCGTCACCCGTGATCCGGACACGTTCAGCCAGATGGAAGCTCTCGTCATGAGCAAGGGCATGCTGGCCGCCGAGGAAGCCCGCGAACGCGGTGCCGACCAACTCGCGCAACTGGCATACCAGGCCGCCACGATCAAGGGCGAAATGACCACGGTGCGCGCCGAACTGGATCGCCTGGACGAGCAGCCGGTCACCGGCATGAACGGCGACGTCATCCCAGCACGCGACGCGACCGAGCGCATGAAGACGGTCAGCGCCAGAGTCACCGAGGAACGTGACGCGGGCAGCCTGAAGCACCGCCGGGTGCCGGTGTGGCTGTACCGGTTCTCGACGTGGGCGGGGCTGCTGGATTTCCCGGTACTGGTCTATTTCCTGGCGCAGGTGTTCAACGTCGATCTGACGGGCATCACGAGCGGGGACGGCGCGGCGTGGGGCGGCAGCCTTATCCCGCTCGTCACGTCGGTCGTGTTCGCGTGTTTGGGCACTGCGGCCGTGGCCATCGGCTTGAAGTTTTTCGGCCGCGACCTTAAGGGCTACAAGGACGCTGACGGAGCAGTCGCTCTACCTGTGGGCTCGGCGCGTATCCTGCCGCTCCTCTTCGTGGGCTTGGCGACCGCACTCGCCGTCGGGGCGGGGATCGTTATGGCCTACCGGATCATCAGCGACAGCGTGGCGGCGGGCGGCGGCATCACCGGCGCGGCCATTCTGGGCGTGTTCTTCGCGCTCATTGTGATCGTGGTGAACGTGGTGGTGTTCGCCACCAAGTTCCGCGACGGCTCGCTCCAGACGGACGAGGTGGGGCATCTGGCGGCGCAGCTGGAGCCGATCGAACAGCAGCAGCTGGCGCTGCAGCGCCAGCTGGATGGGCTCTCTGCGCAACTGCCGAGGCTCAAGCTGAAGGCCGAGCGGGTCTTTGCCTCGACGCTCGCCAAGATGGGCGCGCCGATCAAGGGCGCCGACCAAGTGCGGCTGCTGGCCCGCTCGTACCACCAGGGGTGTGGCCCGGAGGCGGTGTTCGCACACCAGGACGGCAGCCCGAGCGCCAACTTGCTCCGGCCGCCCGTCGCCGTCGACCGGTCTATTCTGATCGAGCTGATGGAGCGCCTGGACGAACTGGTGGCCGAGGCCACCACGTCCGCCACTGCCGACAAGCCGCGTCGGACGTCCTCAGGGGGCGCGGCCCTGGTGACGATCACCTCTACCGACGTGGACGACACCGATGACCTCGGTGGTGAGTGGTGAACATGGACTTTCCGCATAACCACCGGGTGATTCTCAACGAGTTGCAGCCCCAGGTACCGCAGGGCGACGATCTCGAAACCTGCAGTGAGCTGGTCAATTTCGTGGTGAGGCGCAGTTTGCGCCTCACCGGCGAGATCGAACGCTTTGCCGGCGAACGAGAAGATCTGGCACCGACGAGCAGCCGACTGGCACTGGCGTTCGCTGGCCTGGTCGCGAACGAGGCGATCGAGTGGGTGCGGCGGTGGCCGCGGTGAGCGGGGACTCGCCGTCCGGCATGGTCGAACAGTTCAAGCGGGCCTGTATCGGCATCTTGCTGGGCGTGATCGCGATTTACTTCGCGGTCAGTCTGATTCAGTCGATGTGGCCGACGCTGGCGGTGATTCTGGGCGCGATCGGCCTCGTGGCCATGGTCGTCGTCGGCATCATCATCTGGCGAAAGATGCGTGCCGGGTGGTGAACGAAATTTTTCAAACAAACCAGATTTTCCACCTCTGTTAATGATGGCCGTTTCGGTGTTGTAGTTTACGCAAACCCTATTGCCTGGGGAATTAATTCACCGCATAGTAGAGACATGATCTGGTGAATATATTCACCGGCTAGCCCGGCGATCATCTTCGCTGGTGGCGACCAATATAAACGTAATTCGAATAGGAGGACTGCTATGTCTAAAACAGGGCGATCAAATTACCGCCGGAGCGGCCGAGAGCGGCGGCATCAGGCGAAACTCGAACGACGGATTTATGTGCGAACTGTGAGGCGCGAGCACCCCGACATTCGTCTGCTGGGAAAAGCATTTCTCGCGTTGGCGCTGGCTGATGCCTCCCGTACGGCTGACGCCAAGGCCGAGGCTCGCGCCGTCGTCGACACCGACGCGCACACCACTGGGGAGGAGGTTCACCATGACGACTGACCAATCCGAACTGCCCGTAGATGCTGACTCGTTGGTGTGGCAGCACTTGTTCTGGCCCAGTCCGTTTCGCGAAGCCTCGGCGACGTCGCTGCTGCGGCACTGGGCCGCGCAGAAGCACGCGCCGCAGCTGATCCTTGAGGCACGCAGCGACGCCAGCGGTGTTGAGTACCTGGTGGGGAGCCAGTTGCGTCATGCCCTGCCGATACGGCGGTCGGTTGAACAGTTGGTGGGTGGCAGTGTCGTCACGCCGTTCGACGCCGATGAACGCCGGGAGATGCGCACCGCCCGCCGGGTGAAGCTGACCGCGACGGATTGGCCGCTGGAACCGGTCGATCGGGTGGCGTCGAGCCGCTCCATCCTGAGCGCGCTGACAGCCGTGAATCGTGGCGAGCGCCTGGTGATTCAGGTAATCCTGGGGCCACGCCGCCAGCCGATGCTGCCGCCTGTCGAACCCCCGGCCCATCAATCGGTGGCCTCGAAGGTCTGGAGCGGTCTGTTGCCTGACCGGCGCCCGAACGCCCGTCAGGCCCTCGTCCGCAAACTTGGCCAGCATGGCTTCGCGGCCGTCATTCGGATCGGCGTCGAGGCCGGCACCGCGGAACGACGTAAATCGCTGCTGTTGGGTCTGGCCGCGGCGCTGGGGACGGTGGAAACCGCCGGGGTGCATTTGAAGCTGGCGGGGGAGAAGGCCGCCAGCATCAACCAGCCGAAGTCGGGCTGGTCGATGTTCATGCCTGCCCAACTGGTCAGTGTGCCCGAACTTAGTCACCTGCTGGCGTGGCCGGTATCGGATAAGGATGAATACTTCCCGGGCCAACCGCCACTGCACCCCCGGCCGGTACGGCCTTCAGATGCGGTGCAGACCGGTGAGCGAACCATCGCCACCGCGAACGCGCCGGGCGTCACCGCGACGATCGGTTACAACGTCATCGACAGCATGCGTCACACCTGGGTGATTGGGCCGAACGGCACCGGCAAGTCGACGCTGCTGCTGAACCTCATCGTGCAAGACCTGGAGGCGGGCCGCCCGATCGTCGTCATCGAACCGAAAGACCTTGTGGCCGACGTTCTGTCCCGCATCCCCGAGGAGCGGAAGAACGATATTGTGCTCCTCGACCCCCTCGATAGTGCCCCGGTCGGTATCAACCCGCTCAGCCGATCGTTCGGTGGGAGGAGCGATGGCCGGACCCCGGAAGTCGTGGCGGATTCGCTAGTCGGCACCTTCCAATCGCTCTATGGCGACGTCGGCCCGCGCAGTCTGGACATCCTTCGAAACAGTCTGGAGGTGCTGGCCAAGCGCGACGACGCCAGTCTGGCCATGTTGCCGCTCCTGCTGACCAATCCTGGGTTTCGGCGGTCACTGACGCAGCGGGTGATCAAGGAAGATCCATTCGCGGCGGGGCCCTTTTGGCAGTGGTTCGACTCGTTGTCACCCGAAGGCGTGGACAACAAGATCGCGCCACTCAGCAACAAGCTGCGGCCACTGCTGACCAAACAGCTCAGAGCAGTGCTGGCGCAGCGCAATCCGAAGTTCAACATTCGCCAAGTGCTGACCGAACGCAAGGTGTTGCTGGTACCGCTCCAGAAGGGCGTCATCGGGCCGGAGTCGGCGCAACTGTTGGGAGCGATCGTGCTGGCCGAGTTGTGGCAAGCGATCCGGGAACGCGCCGGCACCCCGGAGGAGTCGCGGATTCCCGTACTCGTCTATATCGACGAGGTACAGGACTACCTCAAACTGCCAACGGATTTGGGCGATGCCCTGGCTACCGCCCGCTCCCTCAAAGCCGGATTCCACATGGCGCACCAATACGAGAAACAGCTGCCCCCAGCGATGTTGGACGCCTTCCGTAACAACGCCCGGAGCCGCATCACCTTCCAGCTCCAAGCAGGTGACGCCAAGAACATGGCCGAGGGGCAATCCGTCTTGGTACCCCAGGACTTCGGGACACTGCCCGCTCACCACGTCTACGCCAGCTTGATGCGCGACAATTCGGTGCAGCCATGGGCATCCGGCGTGACGTTGCCGCCCCCACCCGAGATCAGCGACCCAGAGGAGATCCGCCGGTTAAGCCGTGAACGCTACGGCCAGCCGCTGGACGAGATTGAACGCGGATTCGCTGAGCTGCTCGATCAGGTCAACGGTAGCAGCACCTCGATAGGTGGGGCCGGCGCGCGGCGTAGGAGGCAAGCGTGAGCGGATTGGCGGGCGGCGGAGCCGCTTCTAACAGAGGCCATCTCGATGGCCGTCTCGCCTCGACCAACATTCCTGCATTCTCGCCGGTCAGCTCCAAGTTCCGCGTCCCGCTGGACGCGAATGATGGTGCCCATTCGGGCACCACACACCAACATCCGCCGCGACGTCGTACCCGCCAGCCAATCCGTGATCTGTCCGCCATCGCCAAGCAGTTGAGTGAGCGCGATTGGGCCATTCTGCGGTCCGTGGCCGAGCATCGGTTCCTGACCGTGCGCCATATCGAGTCGTTGCATTTCGGCGATCTGACACCCGGCTCTGGCCGGCGCAAAGCGCAACGAGCGCTGGCTAAGCTGCGACAGCTCCGTGTGCTGAACAACCTGACCCACCGGGTCGGAGGTCTGGCCGGGGGCAGCGACGGCATGGTGCACTACGTCGACGACATCGGGCAGCGCCTGCTTCGGCGGGAGTCCGGAGCCGTGGCCCGGCGGCGCTTCCACACCCCGACCGAACGGTTCTTGGACCATCAACTGGGGATTGCCACCGCGCACGTAGCGCTTGTGGAGGCATCCCGGCACGGCCAACTGGAACTGCTGAAGTGCGACATCGAACCTGTGGCCTGGCGTGACTACGTTGGCATCGGTGGCGCGAGGCTGACACTCAAGCCGGACCTGTATGCCGAAACCGCGTATCCGCCCGGCAGCGAGTACGTCGACGCGGCGTTCATCGAGATCGACATGGGCACCGAGAGCATCCCGACGCTCATCCGTAAATGCCATGAGTACGAGGCGTACTGGCGCCAAGGGGCCGAGCAAGAAAAGAACGAGGGCGTCTTCCCGCTGGTGGTGTGGAGCATCACCCCTGAAACGCCGTCCAAGGCCGAGAGGCGACGCGACGCCCTCGGCCGGGCCATCGACAAGGACCGCAGACTGCGGCCGGAACTGTTCCGGATCATCGCGCCGGAACAACTGCCCGAACTATTGCAGAAAGGAGGTGAACTATGAAGCAGCACAAACTAATTCAGTCGCCCGAGAACGCGGCGCCGCACCGTCGCTATCGCACCATCATGGCCGACCCACCCTGGGACATTCTCCAGCGAGGCCACCGCGGCGCAGATCAGCATTACCCGCTCATGACTGTCGAGCAGATCAAAAATATGCCTGTTGTCGATCTTGCGGAAGACGATGCGTACTTGTGGCTTTGGGTGACCAACGGTTCATGGAGGGCAGGCTACGACGTCATGGAAGCCTGGGGCTTCACCTATCGTTCCCCACTGACCTGGGTGAAACCGCGATTGCAGCTCGGGCAATACCTGCGCAACATGACCGAACACGTCCTGTTTGGCACACGCGGGAAGGCCAAGGTCAACTTCCGGGCGCAACCGACGTGGTTCATCGCGCCGGTGCAGGAGCACAGTCATAAGCCGGAAGAGCAGTACGCGATCATCGAACGCGTCAGCGGCGGCCCCTACCTGGAGCTGTTCGCCCGCCGGGCGCAACCAGGATGGGACGCCTGGGGCAACGAAATCGACTCGAACATCATGATTCCCGGCTATCCGGTGCCATCCGATGCGAAGCACCTTCGACAGGAAGCTGATCAGCCTCGCGCAGCGCCGGAGAAACTCGCTACCTGAGCGGACATGCCTCATCGGTGTCCTGCGGCCGTTTCCGTAAGCGCAACAAGCGCTTGCCGGCCGCTCGCACCGAGGAGAAGGACCATGTCCGAACCGAACCGGGAAGTCACCCTGGCGATCCGGATAGACACGGCGCGGCACACCCAGCTGACCTGGATTGCCGATCTCAGGAAGCGCAGCCTCAAGGCTGAATGCTTCGCCGCCGTGGACGCTTGGATCGAGGCTGCCAAGAACGATCCTGACCTGATGGCCAGGGCCAACGCCGCTCGCGCTGCCATCGAAGAAGAAGCACGCACGCGGCAGGCAGCCATCAACAATCTGTTCACCGCCACACCACCCCCGCCACCCGACGATGAGGACACCGCCGTCGTCATCCCCGAGGAGGCGGAACCCGCCACCGAGGCCGCCGATGCGACCGAAGTGACGGACACGACGGAAGACGCACCGGCACAAGGCGCTCGCCGCAGTCGGGGTCGTCGTGGCAGCCAACAGGCGGGAGGTGAACAAACGGACAGCTGAGCCACGCTCAGCGCCCGGTGTAAGAGGCCGGCGGACAGCAGATCGAGGAATGCACAGACCTCGCTGCTGTCCACCGGCCAAAACTCAAACGTAACCGAAAGGAGGAAGATCATGAGTGAGAAATTCCAGAATCCACAACGTAATTCGGGCGAGGTGATACCGCCCGCCGAACCGAACCACGACCGCAAGCAGCGCCTCGCATGGGACGTGAGTGAGGCGCTGCTCCAGGCGGTTTACGACGCCGCCGAACGCTCCGGCGAGGATGCCCGGTCAGCCGCGGTGACCGTCGCGCTGCAGCAGGTGGAGCGGACACACGTTTTCGACGTGGCCGACGAAGACGATCAGCACGTTCTAGCGTCGCAGGCCGACTATGCGGCCGCCCGGCTTGTCGAACTCATCGACGCCTGCGACGAGCTGACTACGAGCGATCTCCAAGGCGCCATCGAAGCATTGGCCATGCGGCTCGTCCATCACCAGCTGCCGGTCGGCGGCGTCGAGCAGACGGAAGGCGGTGATCATGAATGAGCGGTTCCCAAATCCACACGCACACAACGACTACCAGCCTGACATTGACGCCCAAGGCTATGAGGAGTCGAGCCGCGAACAACCGCCACGTCTCAATCCGCGTATCTACGTCACCCGCGGCTTGCCGCTGCGGGCCGAGTTGACCGACGGCACCTGGCTGGACATGGCCCGCGACCCGGCCACTATCGCTACCGAACTATATGCGGTCCTCGGCGATGACGAGGCGCATGCCGGTGCTCCGCTGTATATCTGGGACTATCAGGACTTCGGCGCGTTCGACGTCAGGACCGGCGCGATCGGACTCGAAGGCACCGACAGCATCGAACTGCTCTCGCAGGTTGCGCATGGCCTCACCGAACACGGTCCGGCCTACGCGGCATGGGCGAAATTCAACGAGGACGACCCCCGCCTGTTTGACCACTTCGAACGCGCCTACCAGGGGCACTACGAAAGCGTCGACGGTTACGTCCGCCACCTGCTCGCACCGCTCGGACTGGATGAAGTCCTGAAAGACGCCTTACCAGACCAGCTCAAACACCTCGCCTACATCGACTACGAGGCGATCGGCGAGCAACTGCTGGCACAAGACGACATCGTGGCCGTTCCGGCAGAAGGCGGCGGCGTGTGGATATTCGACGAGCGAGCGTAGGCAGTCGATATTAATGACTTCGTCAGAAAATAGCCTATCGGGAAATTGTTGTAGAAATTGTAAAAGTCACGAAAAAGCGTTGAAATAATTCCCCAATTGGAGGTATTATTCAAATACGAATGGGGACAAGAAAATGAACGAAGATTTGCATGTTAATCAAACAAGCGACATCGCCAGATTAGGCAGACTGCTTCAGCTGAGACGGGAAGCGCTCGGGCTTTCGGTGCGAGAAGCTGCGCGGCGTGCCGACGTCGATAAAGGTACTGTCTCTCGGATCGAACAGGGGCAGATCCCGAATCCGAGGCCGGAAAACATAAAGGCTATCGCGAATGTGCTGCGCGTGCCGGTAAGTGACCTGTTTGCAGTGGCCGGTTGGATGCCTAAAGGTGAATTGCCGACCTTACGGCCGTATCTGCGCACGAAGTACAACCTCACCGCCGAGGAGATGAAGGACATCGAGAGGGACTTCGCGCGCATCGCACGGGAGAAAGGTATCAGTTTCAATGAATACGACGGCCCGATCGACGGTGAAGATGAGGGGTAGCTAGCGGGGGAGAAACGCACCGCCTTCAGCGATTAATAATTCCTTAATGGCAGACTAGAGGGAAAGAAAGGAGTAGTGCGCAACTATCAAACGTTAATTTGTAAGGAGGTGACGCTCAATGCGAGACGGACGACCAATCTCTAACAAACCGGTAATATTGCCAGTTCGGCAAGGAGGGGAGTATTCGCAACGGCAGCCCAGTATTTTGCGTGAACTGCGTATCCGGATCCCCCGCCGCCCAAACGTAACCTACTCGGAAGCGCTTGTGATCGCCGAGCTGCAAGCGGCTACGCTCCTGGAGCTGTGCGAGGTTGACGCGGCACCGGTTTTGAGTGAGATCGTCACCAACCTGCCAAAAGTCCGCGTTGAGCACGCCTTTCAGAGCGCCTCGGGCGCAAGCTTCTGGGATCGCGAACGAAGCGAATGGGCGATCTATCTCAACCGCGGCGACTCCCGTCGTCGTCGTCGGTTCACCCTACTCCACGAATTCAAACACATAATCGACTACGGGTACCGACACGTGCTGTATGCCGGTCCTGGTCATAGTGACTCGGACATCGAGGCCGAACGCGCAGCCGACTACTTCGCTGGCTGCGTCTTGGTGCCGAAGAAGTTCCTCAAGCGTGCATGGGGAAACGGAATACAAAAGGTCACTGACCTTGCACATCTATTCCGGGTCAGCGAGGTTGCGATTGAAGTGCGTCTTCGTCAAACCGGATTGGTCGATTGTTCGCACCGTGAAGAGAGCGGCGTTGTGCGGCATGCGATGGGATGGGCAGTGAACTGTCAGGGCCGTCACGGCGGCAGCTGGTGGCAGGACGCCTTAAACGTCGACTTGGTTAGGAGTTTGCAATGAATATTACTGAAAAAGCGGTTGATCATCGAAACGATAGAGCACTCGCCGTGCTGTTTCTGTCCATGGCGTCAATGCCGGTTTCGGCCGCACGTGGCGGCGAGCCGCTGGCAGTTCAGGTGCAACGCGAGAATGGAAGAAAAAAGGCAGCTGAGCTGAATTCTCATGTCTCACGTGAGTTCGTCGAGATCGGTGTTGCTGCGACAGGCCACCGCAAGCGACCGGCGATTGTTGAACTACTCCACTATCTGGACGAGAACCCCGGTATATGTTACGTCATATTCTCGGCGACAGGCCGGGTGTCACGCCGATTTGAAGACTTCCGCGAACTGATGACCCAATTCGATGCCCGTGACGTGGTCGTGGTGCTTCCGTATGGCGATCCTTTGATGCCTGCGGCTGTTCGCGAAGCGCTCTGGCGCACCACTGAATGGGTCCGGGAACGGAGTCTGGCAGCACGGGCGCAACGTCGCCAGAAAGCGGCATCTGCCACCTAACACCCCTGAATAGCAGGTAACGATATCGGAGGGAAGATATGACACGAAACAGATTCGAAGCAGTGGGTCCGAGCATGACCGTGGCAGACCAGCCGCTGAAAACGGCCGTGTCCTATCCGCGTGTGTCGACTAAGGAGCAAGCCGAGAAGGATGGCGCCGATCCGGATGGGTACTCCCTACCGGCGCAGCGAGATGCCAACCGTAGGAAGGCTGCATCGCTCGGCGCGGTCGTCGTGAAGGAGTTCGTGGAACGCGGCGAGAGCGCCAAGACCGCCGATCGGCCGAAGCTTCAGGAGATGCTGTCTTACATCAAGGAGCATCCGGTCGACTATGTCATCGTTCACAAGATTGACCGGTTGGCGCGCAACAGGGCCGACGACGTCGAGATTCATATGGCGATCAGAGCTGCTGGGGCTGAGCTTGTTTCGGCAACGGAAAACATCGACGAAACCCCCTCGGGCATGCTGCTGCACGGCATCCTCAGTTCCATCTCTGAGTTCTACTCTCGCAACCTCGCCACCGAGGTGCTGAAGGGCATGACCGAGAAGGCTCGCACCGGCGGTACGCCACATCGAGCTCCCATTGGCTACCGCAATGTCGGCATCATCAACGAACAGGGAGTCGAGATCCGCACCGTGGTTGTTGATCCCGAGCGCGGACCCCTGATCGCGTGGGCCTTCCAGGCATATGCCACTGGAGAGTGGACACTGAAGCGATTGGCGAAGGAACTGGAGATCAAGGGGCTGACCACCCGGCCCACCCCAAAGCGTCCATCGAAGACGGTTGAGTTCAACAAGCTGCAAGAGATCCTGCGCTCGCCGTACTACAAGGGGGAAGTGGTCTACCGCGGCGCCACGCATCCCGGCCGGCACACCCCCTTGGTCGATTCGGTCACCTGGCAACTGGTGCAAGCCCTGCTGACTTCACGGGTCAACGGCGAGAAGCAGCGCGAACACCCGCACTACCTCAAATCGACCGTCTTCTGTGGCGGCTGCGGCAGCAGGCTCATCGTCACCCACGCCAAGAACCGGCACGGCACGGTTTACCCATACTTCGTGTGCCTGGGCCGTCATCAGAAGGTCAACGACTGCCAGCGCCGCGCCGTTCTAATTGACCGTGTAGAGGAACTGGTCGAAGAGGAATACAAAGCGGTCCAGCTGATCCCCGCACTGCGCGAGCAGATCGAAACCAGCTTGCGTGGTGAGCTCTCCTCCAGCCGGCTTGCTGCGAATCGTGAGGCACGCGAGCTGGACCAGCAGAAGAAGCGCCTGCTCGATGAGCGTGGCAAGTTGCTACAAGCCCACTATGCCGGCGCGATCCCACTTGATCTGATGAAGCAGGAGCAGGACCGCATCGCGGAGCAGCTGGCGCGCATCGAGGTCCGTTTGGAAGCAAGCGTCCTCAATATCGAGGTCGTGGAGAACAACCTCCGCACTGCGCTGAACTACGCCAGCAATTGCTACGCGGGTTACCTGGAAGCCAGCACAAGCGTCCGCCGCCTGTTCAACCAGGCGTTCTTCGAGAAGGTCTACCTCGAACAGGATGAGGTTCGCGTGGAGCTAGCCGAACCGTTCAACACATTGCTCGGCGGCGAGCTGATCGGTCACGTTGCGAGCCACGCCGAAGCCGCAGCTCCTGCGACGGAGGTCGACTCCGCCGACCAACGGCTCGCCGAGGACGGAGTAGCGCTGATGGACGTCATCCGCAACGGGTCGGCAGCTCGTGCAGGAACGAAAAAACCTGCACCGGTTGGTGCAGGTTTGAAAGGCAACGGTCTGGTGCGCGAGGGGGGACTTGAACCCCCACGTCCGAGGACACTGGAACCTAAATCCAGCGCGTCTGCCAATTCCGCCACTCGCGCGTGATGGTACGACCGTCCAAACTCTACCGGCCCGGGCGCGGATCGCGAAGCCACGCGGGGGTGTCGCGTACCCGCGGGTAACACGAACTGGGATTATAACGATTTGGCAACTCCCAATATGAGGAACCCTCAACTTTCTGACTTCCGAGTAACGCTGCCACCTGGGGCTTCAAACATGAGGGAGAGTCATGTTTGGCGGTGTTCTTGTACGATCGTACCGAAATACTCGACGGTAGGGATGCGGGGGCCAGGGAAACGTGAGGCTTTCCTCATGATTTTGTGCGAACCTGAGGCTTCGTCAGGTCCTCAGGGGTGAGGGACGCCTGTGCACGCAAGAGCGGGCCCCGCGGGGTGAGCCGCCACGAGAAGGAAGTCGATACGTCTTGACGATCAACGAACGCACCGGGACCGGAACTAACGCGAAGGTCGCTGGGGGAGTTTCGGATACGGGTATCAAGTCGTCGCTGCTGGATCGCCTGCTCGGTGGTGAGAAGTACGCGCTGGCCTTCGGTGGCCAGGGTGCGCAGTGGCTGCGGGAGCTGGAGGAGATCGGACGCGACAGCGCGCTCGAGCCCGAGTTGACCGCGCTCGTTCACGAAGCGGATGAGCGGCTGGAACCGGTGGCGGCGCAGCTGCTGGTGGTCCGGCCCGTCGGCTTCGACCCGATCGCGTGGATGCTCGAGGACGAGCTCGCCGACGGCGAGGAAGGCGAGGAGTCGGCGGCGCCGTCCGCGCAGGCGCTGCGTTCCGCGGCGGTCTCGATGCCGGGTGTCTTTTTGGCGCAGGTCGCCGCACTGCGGGCGCTGCGGATGCAGGGACTGGATCCGGCCGAGCAGGCGCCGACCGGCATCATCGGTCACTCCCAGGGCCTGCTCGCCGCCGAGGCCGCGACCGCGCAGGGCGCGCGTGACGCGGAACTGCTCGCGCTGGCCCAGTTGATCGGCGCGGCGGCCACACTGGTCGCGCGCCGGCGCGGTCTCATTCCGGTCGGCGACAAATCGCCGATGGTCGCGGTGTCCAATGTCGACCCCGACGAGCTGCGCGCGGTCGTGGCCGAGGTCTCGGAGGGTGTGGACCCGAACATCGCCGCGGTGGTGTCGATTCGCAACGGCCGCCGGCGTGCGGTGCTGTCGGGCACCGTGGCCCAGTTGGAGCGGGTGCGGCAGCGCTGCGCCGAGATCAACGCCGAGCAGAGCCGCGATCGCGATGCGAAGAAGCGTGGCGGCTCGGTGTTCGCCCCGGTCTTCGAGGACGTCCAGGTCGAGGTCGCTTTCCACCACCCCGCGCTGGCCGAGACCGTCGAGCTGGTCTCGGCCTGGGCCGCGCAGTGTGAGATCGACACCGAACTCGCCGCGCAGTTGGCCCGCAGCATTCTGGTCGACCCGGTGGACTGGGTGCAGATCGTCGACGACGCCGTTTCCGGTGGCGCGCAATGGATTCTGGACATCGGCCCGGGTGATCTGCTGAGCCGCCTGACCCAGGGGTCGCTCAAGGGCACCGGCGTGGGCATCGTCGCGGCCGCGACCCGGCCCGGTCAGCGCAGCCTCTTCACCCCGGGCGCGGCCCCGCAGGTCGCCCCGTCCTGGGATGCGTTCGCGCCCAAGCCGATTCGTCTCCCCAACGGCCGGATCGTGGTCGAAACCGCCTTCACTCGCCTGACCGGCCGGTCGCCGATTCTGCTGGCCGGTATGACCCCGACCACCGTCGACGCGAAAATCGTTGCCGCCGCGGCGAATGCGGGTCACTGGGCCGAGCTGGCCGGTGGCGGCCAGGTGACCGAGCAGATCTTCGCCGATCGGGTCGCCGAGCTGAAGACCCTGCTGCAGCCCGGCCGGGCCGTGCAGTTCAACTCGCTGTTCCTCGACCCCTACCTGTGGAAGTTGCAGCTGGGCGGCAAGCGGCTGGTGCAGCGCTCCCGCACGGCCGGCGCCCCGTTCGACGGCGTGGTCGTGACCGCGGGCATCCCCGAACTCGACGAGGCCGTGGCGCTGATCGCCGAACTGACCGAAGCCGGCATCACCCACGTCGCGTTCAAGCCCGGTACCGTCGCGCAGATCCGCGCGGTGCTGCGCATCGCCGACGAGGTGCCGGACTACCCGGTGATCATGCACATCGAGGGCGGTCGCGCGGGTGGCCACCACTCCTGGGAGGACCTCGACGACCTGCTGCTCGAGACCTACGCCGAACTGCGCAACCGCGCGAACGTCGTGGTCTGCGTCGGCGGCGGCATCGGCACCCCGGAGCGGGCCACCGAATACCTCACCGGCGAATGGTCGGTTTCCTACGGCTACCCGACGATGCCGCTGGACGGCGTGCTGGTCGGCACCGCGGCCATGGCCACCCTGGAGGCCACCACCGCACCCGAGGTCAAGCAGCTGCTGGTCGACACCCCCGGTACCCCGGACTGGGTCGCCGCCGGGACCGCCACCGGCGGAATGGCTTCCGGCCGTAGCCAATTGGGCGCCGACATCCACGAGATCGACAACTCCGCCTCGCGGACCGGGCGCCTGCTCGACGAGGTCGCCGGTGACGCCGAGGCCGTGGCCGCGCGCCGCGACGAGATCATCGAGGCGCTCGACCGGACCGCCAAGCCGTACTTCGGCGACGTCGCCGGTATGACCTACCTGCGGTGGCTGGAGCGCTACGTCGAGCTGGCCGCACTGCTGCCCGAGCACCAGCGCGCCGGTCGCGACGGCTTCGACTGCGGCACCGACCTCGGCGACGCCATCGCCGACGCCACCCGCTCGGTCTGGGCCGACATCACCTGGCGGGACCGGTTCGCCGAGATGGTGCGTCGCGCCGAGGGCCGCCTCAACCCCGCCGACCGCGGCCGCATCCCGACCCTGTTCGACGACGACAGCGTCTTCGAACGGCCGGTGCACGTGATCTGCACGCTGAAGGAGCACTACCCGGCCGCCGCCGAGACCGTCCTGCACCCGGCCGATGTGCCGTTCTTCGTCTCGCTGTGCAAGACCCCGGGCAAGCCGGTCAACTTCGTGCCGGTCGTCGACGCCGACGTGCGCCGGTGGTGGCGCTCGGACTCGCTGTGGCAGGCCCACGACCCGCGCTACACCGCCGACCAGGTATGCGTCATCCCCGGCACCGTCTCGGTCGCCGGCATCACCCGCGTCGACGAGCCGGTCGGTGAACTGCTCGACCGCTTCGAACAGGACACCGCCTACACGCTGATCCGCGGCGGTGTCACCCCCGCCGCCGTCGACGGGCGCCGCCGCGCCGACATCGGTTCCGGCGCCATCGATGTCGTGCTGGCCGCGCCCGACGTGCAGTGGGCCGGGCGCACCACCGCCAACCCGGTGCACCGGCTCGGCGATCTGCACGAGTGGACCGTCGACCCTCAGGGCGCGGTGCACCGGCCGACCGGCGCCACCCTGGTTCCGGCCTCCGGCCCTGACGCCGACAACGCCTACGTGGAACTGGCCGTCCCGCTGTCGCCGGCGAACGAGGTCCGGATCCGGATCACGGTTCCCGCTTCGGTCTACAACGGTGGCGCGCCGGTGGTGACCGAAGCCGATGCCGAGACCGCGATGTCGGCCCTGCTGGCCGTGGCTGCCGGACAGGCGCTGCCGGAAGTCAAGTCCGCCAACGGCTCTCACGTCGCACACGTCAACCTCGCCTGGACGCCCGATATGGTCGCCGACCACGCCGGCGTGACCGGCTCGGGTCTGCCGGAGGGCCTCAGCACCATCGGCCGCCGGGTTCCCGACGTGCTGGTCGGCGCCTGCTGGCCGGCCGTGTTCGCCGTACTGGGCGCGAGCCGCGCCGAGGGCGAGAACGGAAGCGTCAGCAGTGTTATCGAGGGCATGCTGGATCTGGTGCACCTGGACCACCAGGTCGACCTGGTGCGTGAGCTGCCCGGTGATCCGGCGGTGCTCAGCGTTCGCGCGGAATCCGCGTCGGTGGTCGACACCGATCTGGGGCGCGTCGTCGAGGTGCGGGTCACCGTCGGCGTCATGCGCGATCACGGTCTGGAGACGCCGACCGTCGCAACGCTGGTGGAACGCTTCGCGATTCGCGGCCGCAACGGCGGCAACGAGCTCACCGATCCGCCGCGCGCGGCCGGGACCGTGTCCGAGGAAGCCACCGAAACCCCGCGCCGCCGTCGTCGCGACGTCACGCTCACCGCGCCGCGGGCCATGGCCGCCTTCGCCGAGGTCTCCGGCGACCACAACCCGATCCACACCAGCAACGCCGCCGCGAAACTCGCGGGCCTGGGCAGCCCGATCGTGCACGGCATGTGGCTGTCGGCCGCGGCTCAGCACGCGGTGTCGGCCGTGGATCCCGAATCTCCGCTGCCCGCACGCACTGTCACCGCCTGGACCACCCGATTCCTCGGAATGGTCCGGCCGGGCGCGCAGATCGATGTGCGCGTCGAGCGGATCGCCGTCGACCGCGGCTGCGAGATCGTCGAGGTGTCCTGCCGGACCGGCGGTGATCTGGTGATGACCGCGACCGCCCGGCTGGCGGCTCCCAAGACCGTCTACGCCTTCCCCGGTCAGGGCATCCAGACCAAGGGGATGGGCCTGGACGCCCGGTCGCGGTCGAAGGCGGCCAAGCAGGTGTGGGATCGCGCCGACAAGCACACCCGGGAAGCTCTGGGCTTCTCGATCCTCGCCGTGGTGCGCGACAACCCGACCTACCTCAAGGCGCGGGGCGTGGAATACCGTCACCCGCAGGGTGTTCTGCATCTGACCCAGTTCACTCAGGTCGCGATGGCCACTCTGGGCGTGGCTCAGGTCGCCGAACTGCGCGAGGCCGGTGCTTTCGTCGAGGGCGCGATGCTGGCCGGCCACTCCGTCGGTGAGTACAACGCGCTGGCCGCGGTGGCCGGTGTGCTGCCGCTGGAAGCCGTGCTCGAGGTCGTGTTCCAGCGTGGCTCGGCCATGCACGAGCTGGTGCCCCGGGATGCGCAGGGCCGCAGCGACTATCGGATGGCCGCCATCCGCCCGTCGCAGATCGGGCTGCCCGACGCCGAGGTGATCGACTTCGTCGCCGGCGTCGGCGAGCGCGTCGGCGAGTTCCTCGAGGTGGTGAACCTGAACCTGCGCGGTTCGCAGTACGCGATCGCCGGTACGGTCGCCGGGCTCGAGGAGCTGGAAGCCGAAATCGAGCGTCGCCGTGCGGAATTCGGCGGTAAGCGTGCCTTCGTGCTGGTGCCGGGCATCGACGTGCCGTTCCACTCGACGGTGCTGCGCAAGGGCGTGCCCGAGTTCCGGAACAAGCTCGAGGAGTTGCTGCCGGAGAACCTGCATCCGGAAATCCTCGCCGGGCGCTACATTCCGAACCTGGTGCCGCGGCCGTTCTCGCTGGAGCGCGACTTCATCGCCGAGATCGCCGACTACGTGCCGTCGGAGCCGCTCCGCGCGGTGCTCGACGACTTCGACTCGTGGTCCGCACGTCCGGAAGAATTGTGCCGGGTGGTGCTGATCGAGCTGCTGGCCTGGCAGTTCGCCAGCCCGGTGCGCTGGATCGAGACCCAGGATCTGCTGTTCGGCGACACCGGACGCGGTGGCCTCGGCGTGGAGCGGTTCGTCGAGATCGGCCTGGCGGCGACGCCGACCGTGGCGAACCTGGCGAGCAACACCCTGAAGTTGCCGCAGTACTCCGCCACCAAGGTCGAGGTGCTCAACATCGAGCGCGAGGCCGGCGTGGTGTACTCCACCGACACCGATCCGGCGCCGGTCGACGAGCCGGAAGAGGCTGTGGCCGAAGCGGTTCCGGCGGAGACGGCCGCCGCGGCCGCCCCGGCACCGGCTCCGGTCGCCGCTGCGGGTGGTCCTCGCCCCGACGACCTCACCTTCACCGCCGCCGACGCCACCCGCGTGCTGATCGCGCTGTGGACCAAGCTGCGGCTGGACCAGATCGGTCCCGTGGACACCATCGAGGCGCTGTGCGACGGTGTCTCCTCGCGGCGCAACCAGCTGCTGGTCGACCTCGGCTCCGAACTGTCGCTGGGTGCGATCGACGGCGCCGCGGATGCCGATATGGGCGCCCTGTCGGTCACCGTCGACCGCCTGGCCCGCACCTACAAGCCGTTCGGCTCGGTGCTGTCCGACGCCATCGGCGACCACCTGCGCAAGGTGTTCGGTCCCTCGGGCAAGCGCCCGGCGGCGATCACCGATCGCGTGAAGAAGGTGTGGCAGCTCGGCGACGGCTGGGCCCACCACGTCACCGCCGAGGTGTCGCTCGGCACCCGTGAGGGCACCAGCGTGCGCGGCGGGGATCTCGGTGGCCTGGTCTCCGGCGCGCTGAGCGACGGCGCCGCGGTGGATGCCGCGATCGACGCCGCCGTGCAGGCCGTGGCCTCGCGCCGCGGAATCAGCGTCGCGCTGCCGGCCGCCGGTGGTGGCGGTGGCGCCACGGTCGACGCGGCCGCCCTCGGTGAATTCACCGAGCAGATCACCGGTCGCGACGGTGTGCTGGCGACCGCCGCCCGGGTGGTGCTCGAGCAGCTGGGGCTCACCGACCAGGTGTCGGCGCCGGAGGCGAGCGACGAATCGCTGGTCGACCTGGTCTCGGCCGAATTGGGTTCGGACTGGCCGCGTTTGGTGGCTCCGGCCTTCGACGCCCGCAAGGCCGTGCTGATCGACGACCGCTGGGCCACCGCCCGCGAGGATCTGGCCACGCTGTGGCTGGGTGGCTCGGGTGAGGACATGGTCGACAGTTTCGTCGGAGCAGGTAAGGCCGTTGCGGCACAGGCGCAGTGGTGGCGCAAACTTGCCATGGGCGAAGCGCGTTCGGTGCTGGCACGGACCTATGAGCGGATCGCCGAGGCGGCCGTGAGCACCGACGAGGGTGTCTGGTCCGCCGATACCGCGGTGATCACGGGCGCGAGCAAGGGGTCCATCGCGGCCTCGATCGCGGGCCGGCTGCTCGCCGGCGGCGCGACCGTCATCGTCACCACATCCAAGCTCGACGACGACCGCCTCGCCTTCTACAAGCAGCTCTACCGCGAGCACGCTCGCGCGGGGGCCGCGCTGTGGGTGGTGCCGGCGAATATGGCCTCCTACTCCGATATCGACGCGCTGATCGACTGGGTCGGCAACGAGCAGACCGACAACGCCGGTGGCGCGAAGGTTCTCGTGAAGCCCGCGATGACCCCGACGCTGCTGCTGCCGTTCGCCGCCCCGCGGGTGGCCGGCGATCTGGCCGATGCCGGGGCGCGCGCCGAAATGGAGATGCGGGTCCTGCTGTGGTCGGTGGAACGTCTGATCGGCGGTCTGTCCGCCCTCGGCGCCGACCACGACGTGGACGCGAAACTGCATGTGGTGCTTCCGGGTTCGCCCAACCGCGGCATGTTCGGCGGCGACGGCGCCTACGGCGAGTCGAAGGCCGCGCTGGACGCGGTGATCGCCAAGTGGCGGGCGGAGAAGTCGTGGGCGCAGCGAGTCACTCTGGTGCACGCCATGATCGGCTGGGTGCGCGGCACCGGCCTGATGGGGCATAACGATCCGCTGGTCGCGGCCGTCGAGAAGGCCGGCGTGCACACCTGGTCCACCCAGGAAATGGCCGACGAGCTGCTCAAGTGGTGCACGTCGCGGGCCCGCGCCGTCACCGCCACCGGACCGCAGCAGATCGACCTCACCGGCGGCCTGGCCGGTGCGAAGCTGGACCTGTCGGCCCTGGCCGAGGACGTCGAGCGCGAGCCGGAGGCGATCGCCGACGAGCGGGCGACGGTTCCGGCGCTGCCGGTGCCGCCCACGCTCACCTCGGCGCTGCCGACTCCCGAATGGGGCGCTGTCACCGCCGATCTCGCCGATATGGTCGTGATCGTCGGCGCCGGCGAGCTCGGGCCCTACGGTTCCGCGCGCACGCGCTTCGAGATGGAGGTCGCCGACGAACTGTCCGCGGCCGGCGTCCTGGAGCTGGCGTGGACCACCGGTCTGGTCACCTGGGAGAACGACCCGAAGCCGGGCTGGTACGACGCCGAAAGCGGCGAATACGTCGAGGAATCGGAGCTTGCCGAGCGCTACCACGACGCGGTGGTGCAGCGCTGTGGCATCCGCCGCTACGGCGACGACGGTTCCATGATCGACAACGCGGCGCCGCTGCTCACCTCGGTCTTCCTCGACCGGGATCTGAGCTTCGTGGTCAACAGCGAGGCCGAGGCGCGCGCGTTCTACGCCGCCGATCCGGAGCACACCGTGATCAGCCCCGTCGCCGAGTCGAGTGACTGGCAGGTGATTCGCCAGGCGGGCACCGAGATTCGGGTGCCGCGCAAGGCGAAGCTGTCGCGCACCGTCGGCGGTCAGATCCCCGAGGGCTGGGATCCGACCAGCTGGGGCATCTCGCCGGATATGGCGAGTTCGGTGGACCGGGTGGCGCTGTGGAACATCGTCTGCACCGTGGACGCGTTCCTGTCCAGCGGCTTCAGCCCCGCCGAGCTGATGAGCTGGGTGCACCCGGCGATGGTGACCAACACCCAGGGCACCGGTATGGGCGGCATGTCCTCGATGCGCTCGCTCTACATCGACAACCTGCTCGGTGAGCCGCGGGCCAACGACATCCTGCAGGAGGCGTTGCCGAACGTCGCACTGGCGCATGTGGTTCAGTCCTACGTCGGCAGCTACGGCGGCATGATCCACCCGGTCGCGGCGTGTGCGACCGCGGCGGTGTCGGTCGAGGAGGGTGTCGACAAGATCCGGCTCGGCAAGGCCGAGGTCGTGGTCGCCGGCGGTTACGACGATCTCGGTATCGAGGGCATCGTCGGCTTCGGTGACATGTCGGCGACCGCGGATTCCGCGGCCATGAGCGCCAAGGGCATCAGCGACCGCTACTTCTCCCGGGCCAACGACCGGCGTCGCGGCGGATTCGTCGAATCCCAGGGTGGCGGAACGGTTCTGCTGGCCCGCGGTGACATCGCCGCGGAGTTCGGCCTGCCGGTCCTCGGTGTGGTCGCGTTCGCGCAGTCCTTCGCCGACGGCGTGCACACCTCGATCCCGGCTCCCGGACTGGGCGCGCTCGGCGCGGGTCGCGGTGGTGCGGAATCGCGGCTGGCCGCCGAACTGCGCAAGCTGGGCGTGACCCCGGACGAGATCGCGGTGATCTCCAAGCACGACACCTCCACCGCCGCCAACGATCCCAACGAATCGGAGCTGCACGAGCGGCTGGCCGGCGCGCTGGGACGGTCCGAAGGCGCACCGATGTTCGTGATTTCGCAGAAGTCGCTGACCGGTCACGCGAAGGGCGGTGCGGCCGCCTTCCAGCTGATCGGGCTGTGCCAGGTGCTGGAGCAGGGTGTGATTCCGCCGAACCGCAGCCTCGACTGCGTCGACGAGAAGATGGCCGAGTACCCGCACCTGGTGTGGCCGCGGCAGCCGCTGCGGTTCGGGGATCGGTTCGCGCTCAAGGCCGGTCTGGTGACCTCGCTCGGGTTCGGGCACGTCTCCGGCCTGCTGGCGGTCGTGCATCCGCAGGCCTTCGTCGAGGCGCTCGATCCGCAGCGTCGCGACGACTACCTGCGCCGCGCCGAGGAACGCCGGCTCGCCGGGCGTCAGCGGCTGGTCGAGGCGATGTGCGGTGGGGAACCGCTCTACGAGCGGCCCGCCGACCGCCGTCTCGGCGGCGACGGCACTCCGGCCAAGCAGATCCGTCAGCTCGAGGCCGACGTGCTGCTCTCGGCGGAGGCCCGCCTGGGCGCCGAGGGGCTGTATCTGGCCCACGGCTCCTGCGGCACAGGCGAACTGGTCGGTAACCGGGAAGCCGAGAAGTAGGGAGATCGGCCCCGGGAAGTAACAACTCCCGGGTAACGATCCGCCGATACCGATGATGGCCCGCCGAATCCGTAGGCTGCGGATTCATGACCATCCTCGGTATCGGCTTGGATCTGGTGACCATCTCCGATTTCGCCGAACAGCTCGAACGGGCCGGAACCACCATGCTCCGGGAGAGTTTCACCGCGGGTGAGCGGCGTTACTGTCAGAGCAAGGGCACCGATCCGGCCCGCAGTTTCGCGGCGCGGTGGGCGGCCAAGGAGGCCGTGCTCAAAGCATGGGCCACCTCGCGGTTCGCTCGCCGCCCGCAGATCGGTGACAACCCGTATCCGCTCATCGAAGTGGTGAACGACGCCTGGGGCCGGCCCAGCATCAAATTGCACGGACTGGCAGCGGAATTCCTGCCGCGGGTGCGGGTGCACCTGTCGATCACGCACGACGGCGATACGGCCGCCGCGATGGTCGTCCTCGAGGATCCGGGCGAATTGGCCGATCTGATCGAAAACCCCTGAAGCGGTAGGGCTCCGGCAGCCCGAGTCGGCCCGTCGCTCCTGCGAAGGCCGGAACCGGCGACGTCTCGCTCACACGTCGCCGGTTCCGCCCTTCGTCGGAGCGACGGAAAGCCTTGTCGCTCGAAGGTGCGCGTCGCGCGCGATCAGGCCGTCGTATCGCGTTGTCCGGTGCGCGATTCCTTCTCCGCGATCAACAGGTACGCGACCATGAGCCGCTTGAGTTCGGCCACGGCCGCCTCGTGGCTGAGCCCGTCCTGTACCGAGAAATTCAGCATCGAATACACCACGTGCACCAGCACCTGGGCCATCATCGAGCGGCGCCCGCGCGGGGTGCGCGGCATCAGCGGCCGCAGCATCTGCTGCACCGCCTCGGCGAATTCCTTCTCGTGGATGGCGCCGGTGGCGCGGGTCGACGGGGTCGACTGCATGGCCAGCCAGACCTCGCGCCGCGACGGATCGGTCATCCACAGTTCCGCGAGGTGGTCGACGAGTTTGTTCATATGCCGCAACCAGTCCATCGACGGAATTTCGCCGTGGAAGTCGGCCAGCTCCTGGGAAACGGCCACCAGATCCTGCCGATTCAATTCGCAGACGATGACGTATTTGTTGGCGAAGAACTGATACAGCGTGCCGATCGGTACCTCGGCGCGGGCGGCGACTTCCTCGCAAGTGAACGATTCGAATCCGACCTCGACCAATAGTTCGCGCGACGATTGCAGCAGCGCATCGAATTTGCGCTTGCTACGTTCCTGGGTGGGCCGCCGGCGCGGCATCAACTCCTGCGGGTCGTCCTGCAGCTCCAACGCCGGATCAGGACGCCGGTTCGACCTCGGTGCCGTGCGCGCTTCCACCACATCCACCAGGCTAGCGGTAGCGACACGCGGATGACACACGGTGCCGACTTCTGTACCCGCGATTCGGTCCGATTCATAACCCATCCAAGCCGAATGTGGTGACGAACACATACCGAGTAGATCTACATCGGCGGGGGTGTGTCGATTTTCGATCATTCCCGCTGCGGCGTTGAACCGCTGCTCGGCGCAGCTTCTCCGGCGCGGTTCCTGCACACGGAAGGCCTGATCTGTGGTGGTTCGACCTGTGGTGACTCTCGGTGCTTCGATCGCTCGCGACTGCGTGGACGCGGTGGCCCTGCGCGAGGGAAGCGCGAAACTGACCGACCGGGTGCTCGCGCACCACGTGGCCGAACTGGGCGCCGCGTCGCCGGCCGGATTGCCCGGACTGATCGAAGCGCTGCTCGACGGGCTCGCCGCGCGGGTCGGCGCGGAGTACGAGATCGCCGGGGCGGCCGTGACCTATCGCGATGCCGCGGGCCGGCGGGCGGTCGTCACCGGCTTGGCTTCCGGGCCGTGGTACGAGGCCTCGCTGGTCTCGGCCAAGTCGGCGCATCTGGCACTGGCCCGCGCGATGACCTGGGCGAGCGAATTCGACCACCTGCTGATCTGCGAGCTGACCCCGGGATACCAAGGCTTCTCGCTGATTTCGCCGCATCGCGACCGCGTGGTCGCGGCCACCGCGACCGCCGCCGGTTTCGTCTCCGAGGATTCGGTGCGGCCGGGCATCGCCGCCGCCTGGGATCAGCTGGATGCGGCCGGTGTGCGGCCCAGCGCGGTCGTCGCGATCGGTTCGGAGGCAGAGCAGCCGGGGCTCGCCGCGGTGTTGTCGGCGGGGTTCAACGCGCCGGTGATTCCGTGCGCGGTGGCGGAGGCCGGGTCGGCGATCGGTGCGGCACTCGTGGTGCAGCCGGAGGCGTTCGTCGCGGGAACGGGGGAACGCGCACGGGTATCACGCAATTCGGTCGCGGTCGTCGCCGCGGCGAGCGTGCTGGCCGGCGGTCTGACCATCGGCGGCGTGCACGAGCTCACCGACCATCCGCGCTCGGATGCCACCACCCGCCTCGCCGACGCCCGCAACGCGCAGCCGAGCCGGGGGCCGCGCCACGCGCGACCGGAACCCGGTCTGCCGGCCGTGGATTCGATTCCGGAATTGCCGGTCGACGGTCCCGCCGATCGGCCGTCATCGGGTCCGCGGCATGCCGCACCGGATCCGTCCGACGCCGGTCCGGCCGCGGCGGGCTGGGGTCCGGACGGTTCGTCCTGGCTGGGCGTGCGCGGGTCGGATCCGGCGAGTGAGCCGAAGCGCCTGACCAAGGAGGCGCCGCAGCCGGATTCGGCGCAACCGCAGACGAAGTCGGTGATCCCCGCTCCGACCGAACCGGTCGGAGCGCCCAACGGCTCGCTGCTGTTTCCGGGCGAGCCGGCGCCGCCACAGCTCGGTACCGCCGAATTCACCGAGTGGTGGGACAACCACTGGCGGCTGGCGCTGCGCTGGATGGTCGCGATGATGCCGCAGCACGACTGAACAGCCGCGAAGCACTCGCGAGGGGCCCGGGACGATCGTCTCGGGCCCCTCGCCTCGTCTACGGCCGGTCCGCGCTACACCGACAGGTCGCGGCGCAGCTTCGCCACATGTCCCGTCGCGCGCACGTTGTACTGCGCCACCTGGATGACACCCTGCTCGTCCACCAGGAAGGTGGAGCGGATGACGCCGGTGATGCGCTTTCCGTACATCGTCTTCTCGCCGTAGGCGCCCCATGCCTGGAGCACTTCGCGGTCTGGATCGGAGAGCAGCGGGAAGGTCAGTTTCTCGTTGTCCCGGAATTTCGCCAGCTTGGCCGGTTTGTCGGGCGAAATACCGATGACGTCGAGGCCGGCCTCGTTCAGCTCGGTCAGGTTGTCGCGGAAGTCGCACGCCTGCTTGGTGCAGCCGGGCGTATTGGCGGCCGGGTAGAAGTAGACGATCACCTTGCGGCCGCGGTAGTCCGCCAGCGACACCGGCTTACCGTCGGCGTCGGGAAGCGTGAAATCCGGCGCGGGATCGCCGGGGCCGAGTTCTTTGGTATCGGTCATGCCAGCACGGTAGCCCACCGATGTGACAACGGACGCGACATCGGTGGCGGCGGATAGACTCGACGCCCAGCGACCTACCGGAACGACAACAGGAGACAATGTGGCGAGGGATACCGAGCACATCGAGCGGGAGATCGAAGCCGCGCGCAATCGGCTCGCGGGCACACTCGACGAGCTCGCGGTGCGGGCGGACCCGCAGCGGATCGCCGACAACACCAAGAGGGCCGTGGTGGCGAAGGTGAACGAGCCGAAGGTGAAGTACAGCCTGATCGGCGCGGGCGCTCTGGTCGGCGTGCTGGTGCTGATCAAGATCTTCCGCCGCTGACGCCGCAGAAACGACGGAACCCGGTGTGACACGGTGTCACACCGGGTTCTTTTCGTCTACGGCCAGTGCCGTGGGGATCAGACGGTCGGGCAGGCCATACCGGTGCCGTCGGGATCCAGGTGCGGCGAATAGCCGGGCTCACCACGGAACAGCGGGGCACGACCCGCCGCCCGGGCCTCGTCACAATTCTTGAACGTGCCTCCCGCCGAACCCGTCTGGGTCAGCCCCGCCGAGCCGGTGGCACCGACGGCATCGTCGATACCCGACGATCCGGTACCGGCGGAACCGGTGGGAACGAAACCGTCGGCCATGGCGGACGGGGCGGTGAGGACGATCGGGGCGGCGAGGGTGATCAAGCCCGCGCCGGTCACGATTAGCCTGCGAACGTTCATGTATTCCTCGATGTCAGCTGCGGTTGATACGGCGGACCGGCCGCACTCCCCGCGGTGGCAGGGCCGGAACCGCCGAGTCTACTGTTCTGATGGCGACCGCCGTTGTCAACCGCACGGCCGAGAGCCGCTTATTCACCCAGGCGGCGGCCCGTCATATGTTTCGCCGGAATATGTCCCATTCGCCCGGCCTCGAAATCCGTTATGGCGTCGTTGATTTCCTGTTTGGAATTCATCACGAACGGCCCGTATTGCACGACCGGTTCACGAATGGGCGCGCCGCCCAGCAGTAGTACCTCGAATTGACCGGTGGGTCCGTCCTGGTGGTCGTCGGCGGTCAGCGCGACGGCCTCGCCGTGGCCGAGTACCGCCAGTTGCCCCTCGGAAAGGGTGCGGCCCTCGTCGCCGACGGTGCCGCTGCCGGCCAGCACGTACGCCATCGCGGTGAACTGCTGCGGCCACGGCGTTTCCAGCCGCGCGCCGGGGCTGATCGAGGCGTGCGCGTAGGCGATGGGCGTATAGGTCGAGCCGGGGCCCTCGTATCCGCCGATATTTCCGGCGATGATGCGCACGAGTGCGCCGCCGTCGTGGGAGGTGACCAGTGTCAATTCGCTCGCGCGCAGATCCTGGTAGCGCGGGTCCGCCATTTTCAGTGACCGCGGCAGGTTGACCCACAGCTGCACGCCGTGGAATACGCCGCCGGAGATCACCAGGTCCTCGGCGGGAAGTTCGTCGTGCAGGATGCCCGAGCCGGCGGTCATCCATTGGGTGTCGCCCTCGGCGATCGTGCCGCCGCCGCCGTTGGAATCGTGGTGGACCATGGTGCCGTCGATCATGTAGGTGACGGTTTCGAAACCGCGGTGCGGATGCCACGGGGCGCCCTTGGCCTGGTAGGGCTCGTAGGCGACCGGCCCCATGTGGTCGAGCAGGATGAACGGATCCGCGGTGCGCACATCGAGGCTCGGGAAGGGCCGGCGCACCTCGAATCCGGCGCCCTCGAGTTGTTTGTGGGCGGTGGTCACGGTCCGGACCGGCCGCTGCCGCATGGTCTGTTCCGGTCGGGGCAGTCGCGGCAGCACCAGGATGTCGTCGACGGTGATCGCGGGCATGGTGTCCTTACCTTTCTTTCGTGGTGATAGAGCCCGCAGCCATCGGGTTCCGAATCACCTGGGAGCGGTGGGTTTGGCTTCATGGTCGTTGCCGAGGT
>NZ_JOJF01000029.1:0-65992 GCF_000720265.1 Nocardia sp. NRRL WC-3656
GGCGGCGCCCGCGGCCGGGGGCGCCTCAGCGGATCCGGGCGCCACCGATACCGCGGGCGAACCCGGCCCCGACACCACACCCGCACCCGACCCAGCAGGAGCCGGACCCGGTGGTGCAGGCGGAGAAGCCCCCGGAGCAGGCGACGACGGAGTAGCTGGAGTATTCGCCCCCGGCGGCACTCCCGGGAGCGACGGCGTCACGGCCTTGTCGGGCTTCGACCGTTGTTCCATGGGGCGCAGTGTCCACGGCGTCGTCCCGTCGGGCGACTGCTCCTCGTTCGGCTCGCCGGTAACCCCCGGCTGCACCTCGGCGGGTGATGTCATGCCCCGGCCCCCAACACCCGTTTGACCTGTACGCCCCGGCTAGTCGGAATCGTCTGCTGCACAAGGCTTCCCGTCGCCGCGTCGGCGGTGATCATGGTCCCGTCGCCGAGTGCCACACCGGCGCGAGCCGGCCCGCGCGAGCCGTAGTCCCAGAACACCACATCGCCCGCCGATGCGGCGGAAAGCTGCACGCGCTGACCGCAGATCGCCTGGCCCGCGAGGGTCGTCGGAAGGATCACCGCGCCCGAATTGCTGCCGCGAATGGCGTCCGTCGAAGTCTGGCAACCGTTCCCGGTGGGCGCGGGTATTCCGTCGAGCGACGTCTTCTCACATCGCTGTGTGGTCGCGGCCACGGACGCCTGGTAGATCACTCCTCGCACCAGTTCGGCCATATCGGCCGCCTGGGAGCGGTAGCCGGCGGCGAGCGCAGCCGCGCAACTGCCGGCGAAGCCGGTATTGCCGTAGGCCAACTCCGGCATTTGATAGGGTGCCGACCGCATCGGTCCACTCAGACACGACCGGATCCAATCGGAGACGTCGTTGTCGCTCGGGTCGACGGTTACGCTCACGTACGGATTGGTCGACGGGATATCCGATGCCGCGACCGTGCCGCCGCCTCCGCACTTCGAGACGGTGGTGGCCGTGGGTGTCTCGCTGGGGTCGTCCCCGATCGCGCTCGCGCATTGGCACTGCAGGTCCGACGCCGACGAACCCGACTGTGCCGCAGTGGGAAACACCGCTCCCATGAGTACTACACCGCACAGCGCGACGACGACCACGAGACCCCAAGCCCACCACGGTACGAATGCCAATGCTGTCCGCAGTCCGTCCGGTTGATTGCTCATCGACAGCCTCCTCCCAAGCCTTTCGGTAAATACGCCGCCTAACGCAGGCGGCCGCCGACGCGCCCCATTCGGGCTTGCCAATTCGGATTGGGAGCATTCGTGCCGGGCGGTTGCGGAGCGTTCCACGGCGTCCGATGAACCCGCGAAGCCCAGAGATCCGTATCGGCCGCGTGGGAAATGAGCCGGCGAACCTCTCGAATATTGTGCGGATTTCCAGGGTCCTCGACCAATCGGTCGACAGCCGAGGACACGACGTGAGCGTGCTCGTTACCGATCCACATGAGCATCCGGTCGGCACTGTTCTCGTTGATCCCGGCGAGGGCCGGCAACGTCGACCGCCCCCCGCCGGCTACGACCTGCAGTTGTTCGATCTGTTCCTGCGACGGAGCCGCCATGTACTGTTCCACGAATGCCCGCTCCCGGCCGAACGCCGCTCCGCCGTCCAAGGTGACGCCCCCCGGGTTGGCGCGCCGGAATCGGAAGGTCGCCGCTTGCAATGTCGCGAGATCCGCCGCGGCTTCCCGTTCCGAGCCTTCGCCCCGTAGCAGCCGGTTGGCCGAGTGCTGCGCACGTGAAATTGCCGAGACAACGTGTCCGAGATGTTTGTCGGTGAGTGTCTCGTCCTCGGCGTTCTGTGCCACGATGCCCCATGATCTGATGGCGTTCGACATAATATGTTCGTCGGTGAATCCGGCGCCGAGCATCGCGCCCCAGGCGCTGTCGAGCGAACCGCCGTAATCGAACACTCCTTGGATGGCTGCGGACGCTCCCATGACGGTATCGACTCCGCCGGCAGCTTCCGCAGCTTGCCGCGCCGCGAAGGCGAACTGGTGCCGGTTCATATAGGACTGGGTGTACAAGCCGTCGGCACCACCGAAGTTCTCGCGACCCCATACGCCCCACTGCGCGAGTTGCGCTTCACGTTCGGTTCGCGAGAACGGCCGCAACGGGCTCCGGGTGCGCCCCCACATCCATTCGGTGAGTGGTGAATTACTCACCGTGCTGAAACCGGCGAGAGTAGCCAGCATGGCCGCACCGCCCATCTTGTGCTTGGCTCCGGCCTGGCCCATGCCCAATGCCGTACCGGACCCCCCTCCGCCACCGGATCCGCCACGTGAGGCCCCTTGCATGGCCAGCGCGAAGCGATTGGCGACCCATTCGTTGCCGTTGCTCAGTCCGTTACTCAACCGCTGCAGCTGGAAGATCGCGATGATCTCGACGATCGCACCGATCACGAAGATCGCCATCACGTCGTTCTCCGCTTCCTTGAACAGATTCCCCAAGAACAGCACGTAGACACCGAGAAAGATGGTGTAGCAAGCCATTCGGGCTCCTGCTATGAAGCCGTCCACGACGTTGCGCACAAGAAAAGTTTGGGTCGGCCCGTATATGAAACCGCCTGCGGCAAAGCCGAATATCGACATGAAGCCGTGGTAGATGGTGTCGAGTGCGGCCTTGATGATCTTGAGAGAGAGATAGACGGCGAACAGCAGCAAGATCGTGCCCGCGACCAGAAGAATCAAGCCCGCACCGATCTGCGGGACAGTCGGATTCTCGGTCGCGTTGTATGCAACCTTGTCGCAGTTCTTCATTCCCTCCTTGACGGCCTTCTCACTGCCGTTCATCACTCCCGACGTCCACGCAGCCTTGCACGTGGAATTCGTATCGACAACCCGACCGAAATTCCATACCTGCAACGGGCGCCGAGCGAAATTGTCGGCGAGTTCGGCCTGCATCTGCGGTACCAGCGCCGACGCATTCGGACTGCTGTTGCCGTTCAAACCGGCAGCGATCGATATCCCGATGTTGCGCCCTTGCGCGAGCAAACCGTCCGAAGAAAGTACATCCGCCAGCGGTTCCGCCAGGAATATCGGTCCCGCTACGGCGATCAGCAACATGGAAACTACCTGCATGGTGGCTTTGGAATGGAACCCGCGGACGACGAACCATGCGACGAAGAAGGCCCCGATCGTCACCGCGGCCGCCAGCATCATCGGGGTCGCGATCTGCCCGCTGAGGCTGTGCGCGACACCTTCGAGAGCGCGACTGAACAGGTTGAGCCATTCGAAGCTGAGGGCGTATCCGATCAACCAGATGGCGGTGGTCACGATGACAATCCAACCGGCGAACTCCAGGCTGATCACCAACGACAACGCGGTGTTGCCGGGGTGCAGCAGGCCGCCGTGATTGGTCGCGAAAATATAGCTCGCCAGATCCGCGCCGGAGGAATCGCGGACATGCATCCACCCCAGTCCACTGTTGACCGAGGACCCCTCCGCATCCCCCTCCCCCGTTTGTGCCGTGGCCACCGCACCGAGCACCACCGGCAGCACGACCATCACGACGAACGCCGCCAGCGCCGAGACACTCCAACGCCGCCGCCGAGTGGCCGACATCCAATTCCAGCATCGGCGGGCCACCGCGCGCGGCTGCCACCGAGCCGGGTCGAAGAATTCGAATTCCCAGTCCGGACCGAACCGGCCGCGCACGGTGCCCGTATCGCTGGTCATGGCACCGCCTGTCTTTCCAGTATCGCGCGCTTGGGTGCGGCATTCGGCGTACTGCTGATGGCCTCGGCGCGATCGGGGCGGGCGGGCCCGAGCACCTTGCCGCGACCGATGCGGTTCAACGCATCTCGCATGAACATCTCGCCGCGCCGCTCCTCGGGCACCTGCCGTCCGGGGCCGATCGGCGGAGACGTCTCCTCGCGCAGAATCTGGAGCAGGAAGGGCGCCTCGTCGAGGTCCACACCCAGCCATTCCAGGCTGTTGCGGGCCAGCGTCTCGTCGCGCTGCCGGAAGACGAACCGGTTCGGGATCAGATTGTGCGCCGCGCCCTGGAAGTCGGTGGCCGGATCGTGTGAGGCCAAACCGATCGCGGCCAGATGCTTTCGGCCGTCGCGACTGAAGTCGCTGGTCACCGCGGATCCCACCTGAGTCTGGGTGAAGTGGTGCGCCTCGTCGCCGACGAGCAGCCCGAATCGGCCGTTGTCGGAGAGGAACGCTTCTCGCGCGGTGACGCCCACCAGTTCGTACAGCGCGGTGCCCAGGCGTTTGGTCAGCGGCAACCGGTTGTACAGGTGGGGGGTGACCAGTTCTTCCGCCGTCGGCAGCGCCAGGTTGTGGCTGCGGATGACCGTGGCCGCGGCGTCGAGTCGCAGCGGTCGCAGGCCGGGGTCGAACAGGACCGGCACCCGCTCCACGATGGCTCCCAGCCGGGCGGCGAGATCGGCGTACTCCTCGGCACTGCCGTGCTCGTCGCGCAACCGGCACACCACGCGATAGAGATCGAGCAGGCTCCGAATACCGTGCTCGGCAATACCTTTCGGAGTGAGCATGCTGCCGATGAGCGCACCGGCACCGCTGGTGGGCGACAGGTCCAGCAGCGGCAGGATCGAGTCCAGCGCGCGCTCACCGGCGACACGCGGATCGAACAATCGCAGCGGATCCAGCGACACGGTCGGATTGCTGAGGTCGATGACGACCGCGTTGTCGATCGAGGAGGCGAAATGTTCCCACTCCCCGACCTGACTGCGGTCGATGGCGAGGAACTGCCCGCCCATATCGTGGACCAGCACCGCCATCAGTTTCAGGAAATACGATTTACCCGAACCCAGTTCGCCGGTCACCGCGAACGAGGCCGACAGGTCGTGCAGCGCCGCTTCCATGATGCCGAAGTGAATCGGTTCGAATTGGCCGGAGAGCAAATTGACGCCGATCACCGGACCGCTGTCGTCACCGATCTGGCTGGTCGTGAAGGGAACGAAACCCGACCACATATCCGACGGCACGATATGGGCGAAGTCGTCGTAGGCGCGCCGGGGCGGACTGCCCGGAATCATCATGGACCACAGGTCGACCTGAGCGCCGACGGGTGCCGTCATCTCCACTTGAAAGCGTTTGTATCGGCGTTTGAGGGTATTGACCGCATCCATGGTGGTGTCGTGCGAGGAGCTGCCGACCGCGATCACGGTCGTGAACGACACCTCCGATTCGCCACCGTTGACCTCGAAGTGATTGTTGTATTCACCGAGCATCTGCACCTTCGACATCAGGGTGTTCTGCGCGAACGACACCTCCTGATCGCGCTGATCCATCTGCTCACCGAGACGGCGCAGATTCTGCTCGTTGTTCTTCAGCACCGCGTCCGCGGGGCGCGTCGAAATTCGCATCGCCCAGTCGATGGTGACGTTCTCCATACCGTCGAGGACGCTGAGGAATTCGCTGCCGCCGGGAAAATTCATCCCGGAGTACGGGAACGAATGGGGCGTCAGGATCGCCTGATAGGACGGCCGGAACTCGAAGTCGGGCTGAACCACCTTGATCACCGGCACGAACGAAGGACGCAGGCGCCGGTTGCTGTCGGCCTGGGCGCCTTCGTCCAGGGCCGCGGACCGGAAGACGGCGGCGGTGGCATCGTCGAGAACGCCCGCGCGGGTCGGGGCGACCGGATCGCCGACCGCGCCCCGGGACAGATAGTGCTCCCACAGCCACTGGAACAACGCCGCCGGCACCGGCACCGGTTCGAAATCGCCACCGATTCGCGAGAGGATCTCGTTCGCGGTGTCGTCGTAGGCCTCCAGATCGGCGCGTAACAGCGCTGTGGCATCGATCGTGGTGGTGCTGCCGCGCCAGATCCGCGACAGTCCCGACAGTGCCGGGCCGCTGGATCCGACGGGTATGGACAGCAGGAAGATCCGGGTCTGCGGCACGATGGCACGCACCCGTTCGTAGGCGGCGACCACCTCGAGCGCGTAATCCTCGCATTCGTCGAGATCGACGCCCTCGACCATCTTGCCCAGCACGTCGATGGTGTTGAGCCGCGCCTGAATTCCCAGCAGGAGCGAGCCGTTGGGCAGGTTGTTGATCAGCGCGTGGTGGGCCGCCTTCACGTCGAACTTGTCACCGGCCTTGCGCAATCCGTAACCGAGCGGATTGATGAAATAGGTCGCGGTGACCAATCCGGCGTGCGTGAATTGCAGGTTGCCCCGAATGGCCGCGGTGGGCTGGATATCTCGCTCGAACGCCATTCAGTGCACTCCTCCTGCCACTGCGCGGCTACCCTCGGCACGAAGCGAAGTGGACTGGGTAGCAAGCAACTCGGCGACATTTCCCGATCCCGGCCGGCCGACCGGCGTGGCCTCGGGCGCCGGCCCGTCCGGAAAGATGATGACCACGGATTCCTCGATGAACAGGGTGTGCCGGGCGGATTCCGCGGTGACCGGAAAACCCGACGCCGACACTGGTTTACGGACGAAGACCAAACGGCCGAACCACATGGCCCGCGAGATCATCCGTACCCCGGTATAGGGCAGCAACCCCAGGCCGAACACCGCCACAATCGTCAGGATCAGCCCCACCACGAAGGTGATCGCCGGATTCACCGGCAGGATCATGGCGAGGACCGAGGTCACCAGAATGACCGCGATACCGCCGGCCACCTGTGGAAGTGTGTACGGCCCGAATGGCAGTTTCTGCCCGTTCTGCGCTTTGCCGATCATGGTGGGCACCCGTTTGATCGGCGTGTACACCTTGATCAGCTGAGTCATCGGTATCGCCCAACCGGTTGATCGGGCACGACGCTGGTGGCATCGGATCGTGCGTAGTTGACCAGTGTCGGCAGCATCCAGAACAGCACCGCCGCGAGGATCGCCGAGCCGACCACGCCGAGCACCTTCGTCGGCGACAACTTCGACTTGGCCGCCTCGGAGATGAGGATGCCCATGGCGAGGATCGTGATGACGATGATGCCGAGCGCGCGGACCACCAGCAGGATGTAATACAGCAGCGCGTTGAGATTGTGCATGAGCGTCCCTTCTCGGATCAGTTCTGCGTCGCCGGCGGGATCTGCACGGTCGTCGTCGGTGCGGCGGGTTGGCTACTGCTCGGCGCCGGTGCGCCGGCGCCGCCGGGACCGGCGCCGTTCACGACCGTGAGCGGATTCGTCAGCGCCGGAACACGATCGATGGCTTGTATCTGCCACTGTCCGGAGGGGCGCACCATGGTGAGCGGATAGGACAGCGAGACCGAGGCGCCACCACTTCCCTTCGGCGCCACCGTGGCGAGCACTTTCGCGCTGTTTCCGCTACTGCCGCAACTGGATTCGTCCGCCGTGACCGAGACGCTCTCGAGGCCGGTGAACGGAGCCGGGCGCAATGCCGTGATCCCGGCGCCGACGGCCGTATAGCGGGCGACATCCCCCGATCCGGTCAGATAGGCAGTCAGGAAGCCCGTGGCGACATCGGCCAGCGGCGTATCCGAGGGGCAGGGCGTGCCGTAGGCGAGGGTGATATCCGGGCCACGCCCCGGCGGCTCCACCGCGGCCGGTAGCGACAGCGCGCGCCTGCGGCCGTCCGGTGTCACCGATACCGCGACCTGGTAGTACTGGCGGGCGTCGGTCACGCTGCCGGTCCGCCCGGGGTGCACCGATATCGTGACCGCCCAGATCTCCACGCTCGCAGTCGATTCGGTGCGGCTGACGTGGACGACCATCGGGTCGCTCACCGGATGCGCGGTGGCCGGCAAGCGCATCTGCTGGCCCGGATCGACATAGTCGGCGATCCGATCCTGCTGCCCCGCGCTCGAACCGAGGTAGCTCACCACGAAGTCCTCGGCGAACGATGCCGCCAGTTGCGCATGGCCGATCAGGGTCGTCGTGTTCGCGTCGGACGGACCCTGCGGCGGCTCCGAGAACCAGGACAGGACGGCATGTCCACCGCCGAGGACGGCTAGTACGGCCAGTACCGCGACGAGGATGTTGTCGCGGCGGCGTCGCGCGGCCATCCGGCGAAGCAGTGCTTCGCCCGAATCCGCCGATCTACCAGCAATTGCCCGCACTCTCGGAATGGTAGAGAGGGCAAGGGCATTCACCCTTCGGACTGTTCCCTGCCGTGGGAAGGCGCTCAGTACACGGGGCTGCGCTTCATCCGGCCGGCCAGACGATGCCGCAGCTGGTCGTCGTAGCCGATGGGGGTGTGCAGATGCGGAAGCCCCGAGGACTGCCGTTGCGGCTCCATCACCGGGAGATCGTCGGCGACGCGGACCATCTGCGCGATCGCCAATTGCCGCGCCGAATATCCCGGGTAGGGATACAGCAGCAGGGAGGTCGGGGTGTAGCCGCCACCGTAATTCAAAGCCCGGACGGTCACCCCGGCGGTGTCACCCGCGCGCAACCGCTCGTCGAGGGCGAGCAGGCGATGGCGATCGTCGGGATGGAAGACGTCGATCGGCCGGAACAGATAGTCCCACCTGATCCAGGGCGCCGGATCGGTCAGCCAGTGCGAAATGCTCGTGTATTCGAGTTGCACCACAGCCAGATGGGTGCCGGCGCGGCGATGCGCTTCCCGCAGACCGACCTGCTCCAGCGTCGACCACGACATCGACGCCCGCTCGGCGCCGATCTCCTCGATCAACAGCCATGCGCCCCTGGATCGTTCGTCGTCCCGGGCACGCATCGTGATGCGCCAGCGGCCGGGACGTTCACCGTCGGCGCGGACGGTCACGTCGAACTGCATCTTGGCGCCGGCCGTCGGCTCGTACAGCAGATCGAGCACCTCGGTGTGCCGGTCGAATCCCGACATCCGGTGGAACAGTTCGGCGATCGATATCCGCGGCACGTACTCCTCGGCGGACATTCCAGACAATCGCGCGATACCGCCCGGCAGCTGGATGGTCTGTGTCGACAGATCCCAGATCGCTCCGACCGCCGGACGCAGCGCCGGCACCTCCGCGGTCGCCGGACCCAGCCACAGCCGGATGGCATGGACGTCACCGGCGGGGCCGAAGACAGGTTTGATCAGCAGCCGATGCGGACCCGAGCGGGTCGCGATCCGCAGATCGACCTCCTGCGCGTGATCGCGGGCCGAGATCATGGCCTCGGCGATCCGCGCGGTCGTCAGGCCGTCGTAGATCGCGGGCATCTTCGCCAGCTGCCGCTGCAGCACACGCTGCCACGCCGCGAACTCGCGGGGCGTTTCCCCGACCGAGGCGACCGACATCGTCTCCGGCGTCAATGTTTCGATCGTCGTCCATCCGATCACCGCGTCACTCATCGCACTTGCCCTGCACCAGCCGTTCCTCCGCGCACTCATGACCGACGGGTTCAGACGATCATCGTGACCTAGACAATGTACCGTTATCCAGCGGTGCGATCAATAGGAGAAGAACAACTGCACTGGTCAGCAGACCGACCACTGCAAGTGAACCATGCTGAACGAACGCCCATTTCGTAAACAGACGTTGAACATGCGAAATCACGGCCGACGCCCGCATCCTGCGCGATTTCGGCCGTGATCGACGACGGTGCCGCTAGTCCTGGGCTGCGATCAGGGCGAGAACCCCCGCCCCGGCCAGGACGCCGAGATCCTCCAATTCCGAAGGGACCACTCGCAGTGCGGCCAGGAAGCCGGCCCGGGCATGGGTGGCCACGGCCGTGTTCAGCGGCTTCCACAGCGCTGGGCCGGCCGTGGCCATCGAACCGCCCACGACGACGAGACCGACATCGAGCAGCGGCGCGATCGAAGCGATGGCCCGCCCCAACGCGGTACCCACCCGTTCGAACGCCGCGACCGCGACCTCGTCGCCGGACTGCGCCGCCGAAACCAGTTCCGCCACCGTGGCTCCCGGCCACCCCCGGCCGCGAGCCCACCGCACCGCGGAGAGGCCACCCGCGACGGCTTCGAGACAGCCTCGACCACCGCATTCACACGGTTCGTCGTAACCGGGAACGAGCAGATGGCCCAGATGACCGGCATTGCCGGTACGACCCACGACCACCAGGCCGCCGACCATCACCCCGGCACTGATCCGATCCGATACGGCGATCGACACCGCGTCCATCACCTGGCCGGTGGCGCCGAAATTCTGTTCGGCCAGCGCGAGGCACACACCGTCCAGCCCCAGTTGCACACTGGCGCCCGGGAACGCCTTCTTCACGGAATCGACCAGCTCGAAACCGGTCTGCCACTCCTTGACCGCGGTCGGCGCGACGACGCCGGCGGTCATGTCGATCGGCCCTGACGATCCGATCCCGATCGCCGCCACATCTTCGCCGCCGGCGGTCTCGTGCAGCAGTGTCCGGCAGGCTTCCCAGGCGCCGGCGGGGGGGATCGGAGCCCGGCGAATATCGTCCGCACCGACATCGTCTGCCACGCGAGTCGCCGCGAAGCCCGCCGGGCCGATTTCCAACGCCAGTACAGTCATGAATTACCCACCGTCACAGTAGTTTTCGCCTGTCGATGGTGACGCTCTCAGCAGCCACCGGTCGCTGCCGGTCGCAACCGGCGCCCCAGCACGATACGACGACGCGGCGTCGCGGGCGCGGGTTCCACACAGACCGGCCGGGCGCCGGTCCGGATGATCCGCAGCGGCCGTTTGTGATCCAGCGGGGCCGTCCGATGCCGATCGAGGTTCTCCACGATCTTGCCGGCGCTGTCATAGGCGACTCCGGCCCAGATCATGGCCCGTGGACCGTCGCCACGGGCGATCAAAGCCTCTGCGAGCTGGGAACATTCGGTCAGCAGCGGACAACTCGCGCAGATCCGGACCGCGGCGCGCCAGGAGTCGGGGGTGCCGACGTCGAGGTCCCAGTCGTCGGGCCCGTCGGCGCACGGCGGGCGGTGCGCGGCCGCGACGGCGACAGTCGCGACGGCGGGCGTGGGAACAGTCGAAAGACGCGGCGCCACAGGGGATCCGAGGGGTAGCCGACGCGAGTGAATTGTGCTCATTTCCGTCTCCGGGGATGCCGAGGACACACGTGTGCAATCACCGTGTGGTTCGCAGACGTGGCCCATGGGTCGGGCGGGCATCGGGGCTGCTCCACAGTCCCCGGCAACCAGCAGCGAACTGCTGTACTCGGCACGTTAACCCACGATTTGGCTGTCAGCAACCACTTTCGCCGCTATTTAACGGCACATTGACCAAGTCGTTGCACGGATGTATCGTCACTTAACGGGACGTTTTTGTACGGTCCGTTTTTCTACGGGGTAAGTTGTGATTTCCTAAGAGGTATGGCTGTGCACTCGGAGTACACGATCGACGAGCTGGCGCGGGCAGCAGACACCACCGTGCGCAGTGTCCGCGTGTACCACGAACGAGGGCTGTTGCCGTCACCGGAAGTCCGGGGGCGCATCGGCTACTACGGATCCGATCATCTGGAGCGGCTGCACACGATCAGCCGGCTGCTCAGCCGAGGTATGAAGCTCAACGGGATCCGCGAACTGCTCGAGGCATGGGATCGTGGCGACGGGCTCGCCGACGTCCTCGGGGTCAGTGACAGTCCGGGCGAGCGCGAACCCGTTGCGGCACAGGAGAAACCGGTCGGCGACGATCCGCTCGCCGATCTGCCCGACTACGTCAAACAAGCGCTGGCCGGCAGTTCCGACCCGCTGGAGGCCTACCGGGTCGCCAATCCGCGCTGCGGCGATCTCGCCGCGCGCCTCATCGACAGCGGGGTGCCGGACGCCACCGCCTTCCAGCTCGTGGAGCGGCTGCGCGCGGACTGCAATCAGATCGCCGATCGCTACGCCACCGAATTGTTCTACTGCCTGGCCGGGCAGGCCTACGAGCGCTCGCAGCGCGACAGCAAGGACCGCGCACGGCTGGAAACCGAGGTGGCCATCGCCCGCCTGATCGTCACCCGGGCCGCCTCCGAGCTCATCGACCAGGCCTTCGCCCGGCATGCCGAACTTCCCGCCCCCAACGAGGCTGCCCGATAAGTCCGGTTGTTCGATGTGCCCGGCGCGCCGTGCCGGTACGCTCGGGTGAATGCGCAGGCCTCTCGTCCCGCGGCGGGTTCGCGGAATCAATACTCTGGATCGGCGACTGGTCGACCGGAGCGCACGGTTGCGGCCGAGTACCGCCGACACCGTGCTGCGTTCGCTGAGCCACGCCGCCAACGCCAATCGGCTGTGGATCGCGGCCGGTGTCGGTGCGATCGCCGTCGGGACCACGGCTCAGCGCCGTGCCGCGGCGCGCGGACTCGTCGCCGTCGGCATCGCGAGCGGGCTGGCCAACGGTGTCGGCAAACCGCTGTTCCCGCGGCGCCGGCCACCCGCCGAGGCGGTGCCGCAGATGCGGCGCCTGATCTCGCCGCCGATCTCGTCGTCGTTTCCCTCCGGCCACGCCGCCTCGGCGGCGGCCTTCGTCGCCGGCGTGGCGCTGGAATCACCGGCACTGGCGGTTGCGGTGGCGCCCGTGGCAGCCGCGGTCGCGTACTCGCGGGTTCACGTGGGCGCGCACTGGCCCACCGACGTGCTCGCCGGCGCGGCACTCGGCGGCGCCATCGCGGTCGGCACCAGGCGGTGGTGGGCGGTGCGTCGCGACGAACCCGCGACGGTCGGCCCGGCACAGCGGATCGAACCCCTGATCGGCGGCGACGGCCTGCTGTTGGTCGCCAATCCGAACTCCGGTAGCGGCGACGGCGGCGGACTGCTGGCCGATCTGATCCGTAAGCTTCCGGCCGCGACGCTGCTCGAACTCGGCGACGACATCGACCTGGATGCCGAGATCGACGCTCAGGTGAGATCCGGATCGATCCGCGCGCTCGGCGTCCTGGGCGGGGACGGCACGGTTTCGGCGGTCGCGGAAGCGGCGGTGCGGCACGGACTTCCGCTGGCCGTCTTCCCGGGCGGCACCCTGAACCACTTCGCCCGGGATATAGGTGTCGAGGATATCGCGGCCACACTTACCGCACTCTCCTCCGGTCAGCTGGCGTTGGCCGACACCGCGCGGGTGCGCCTGGACGACGGCAGCGAACGCACCCTGGTGAACACCGCGAGTCTCGGCGGTTATCCGGACTTCGTCCGGTTGCGTGAACGCTGGGAACATCGCATCGGCAAATGGCCGGCCGCGGCGGTGGCGATGGTGTGCGTGCTCGTGCGCGCCCAGCCGCTGCGCACCACCATCGACGGCGTGCCGGCCTCGGTGTGGATGTTGTTCGTGGGCAACGGAACCTACCGCCCCCGCGATCAGGTGCCCACTGCCCGAACCGATCTGCACGGAGCCGGTCTGGACATCCGGTATCTGCGCGCGGACCGGCGGTTCTCCCGGTTGCGGCTGATCTGGGCGTCGCTCACCGGCACCCTCGGCGATTCGCCCACCTACGTCCACCGGCATGCGGACAAGTTGCGGGTACGCGTGGACGGGCCGCCGATCTCACTGGCCACCGACGGCGAAGTCGACACGCGCGGTGCGGAATTCGAGTTCATCGGCGATCCTTCGACACTGCCGGTGTTCCTGGTTGCCGACGGTGATGCGGAGCCCCGCCGCTAGCCGGCATCGGAGACTGCGCCGAGAAGAATTACACACCTCATGGTATGAAATTCCTAGTTTTCACATGACGGAGGTGTCGGATCGTGACGCAGGCCAACCCCATGACGGTCGAATCGGCCGAGGCCGCTTTGGCGCGGCTGACCGCCCACGATCGCGGCGTGCTCACCGATCTGGTGTGGCGGGTCGACAAAGCGGCCTCCGGCGCGGCCTGGTCGCGGAAGGCGCCGCTGGTCGACGAGGTGGTGCGCTTCCTGGTCGATCGGCATCTGCTGCTGACCCACTTCAATTGGGGCGCTTGGGAAGAGGGACAGCAGGCGATCCAGCGCCGGGACCGCGCGCCGCTGGCGACCTGCACCGCACAGCAGTGCCTGCAATACCTGACCCTGCTGGTCCGCGCGGACCGCTTCACCGAGGGGACACTGGCGTCGGCCTTCGAGTCGGGGCTGATGCAGGCGCTCCTGCACCGCCTGCATCAGCACACCTACCCGCACGCGGCGCGTTAACCCTCGGCCAGCGCCCGCACTCGGGCGAGGACGTCGGGATAGCGCTTCAGATGTGCGCCGCCGTTGAGATCGATGGCCGCACCCGTCATCCATGCCGCCCGGTCGGAGGCCAGGAAGGCCGCCATCTCGGCGATTTCCTCGGGACGGCCGCTGCGTCCGAGCGGGGTGTTCTCGAGGTACTCCTCGGTCAGCCCCGGCACGAAGGCGATACCGGCGACCAGCGGAGTGTCGACCAGGCCCGGACTGATCGCGTTCACCCGGATGCCGCGCTCGGCCAACTCCAGCGCCGCGACCTCCACCAGCATCAGCACACCCGCCTTGGCCGAACAGTAACCGGCCATGCCGGTGCCGGGCTGGCGGCCGTTGAGGGAGGCGATGCAGGTGATGGATCCGCCGTCGGCCAGGTGGCGGCCCGCGTATTTGATCGCCAGGAACGATCCGGTGAGGCAGACGTCGACCGTCGTTTTCCAGTGTGCCAGTTCGAGTTCGGTGATCGGACCGGGTAGCGACAGCCCCGCGCAGTTCACCACCGCGTGGAGGTCGCCGCTCGCTTCGAAGCCGGCTGCCACCGACGCCTCGTCGGTGACGTCGAGCGCCACCGCGCTCGCCGGATCGCCGATCTCCGCCGCCACCGTCCGCGCCGCCTCGAGATTCACATCGGCGACCACGACGCGAAAACCGTCGCGCGCCAGCGCATGACCGGTGGCGCGGCCGATGCCCGAGCCACCGCCGATCACCATCGCGCCCCGCGTTGCCTCGGGGGCGTTCGCCGCTTCGCCGGTCGCGCTCATCGCTGCGCCCCCTCGGCGATCGCGCGCTCGGCGGCGAGATGGCGGGTCAGGAAGTGCACCTGATGGTCGACGGCGGGCTCGAACCAGTCGTTGCCGGCGAAGATGTCGAAGTGGTCGCACGGGTAGTGGCGAACCTCGGCACGTGCGGCGAACGCGGCCTTGGCCGCGGCGTGGGCCGGCGCGGCGCGGTCGAAGTCGGCGATCTGCATCAGCACCGGCGCGGTGATGCGCGCGGCCCGCCGGTCGGCGCGATAGCTGCCCAATTCCAGACCGATCGCCGCGTCCACCTCGTTGCGCCAGGTGGGGCCCGCGAGAGCGGTATAGCTCTCGTAGTAGCCGTCGGCGGTCAGGGCGGCATGTTCGCCGGGCCTGCCGACCAGCGGCATCATCACCCGATTGCCGCCGAACCGCCCGGCCAGGGCACTGCGCACACTCGACACCGTGGATTTCGCGATCGCCGCGGCGCCGACCTGCGCGAAAGCGACTCGGCCCGCCGCCAATCCGTTCACCAGCGGCACGAGCGCGACGACCGCGCAGATGTCGGTCCGGTCCGCGGCGACGGTGAGGGCGTGGCCGCCGGACAGCGAGATGCCCCATGCCACCAGTCGATTCGGATCCACGCCGGGCTGCCGTGCGGCCGCGGCCAGCGCGGCACGGTAGTCCTCGGCCTGCGCGGCCATCGAGACCCGCTGCCGGGGTTCACCGGCGGAGGCGCCGAAACCCCGGTAGTCGAAGGCGAATACGGCCAGTCCGGCCGCGGCGAGGCGCTGCGCGAACGGTACCAGCCCGGAATCCTTCGTCCCGCCGAATCCGTGCGCCATCACCACGACCGGACGGCCGCCGGGGCCGTCGAACGGCCCGTCCGGCGCGCCCTCGAAAAACCATGCGTCACAGGTGGTTCCGGCCGAGGTGAACTCGACCTGCCGATACGTCGTCACTGTGCCACTCCCACCGGTCGATCCGTCTCCGCCACGCGCGCCCACGGGGGCGGCCCCGACAGCCGCGCCCGCTCGGCGCCGGCCGGAATCTCACGCACCCGCATATCGTGTTCGTAGAGGAAGTAGTCCACCTGCTGGGTGTGCCGGGCGCTGGGCACCATATGGCCGGTGTAGTGCTGCTGTTCGGCAACGATCACCCGCCGCATCTCGTCCGCCGACGGCAGCCGGTAGCGGCCCACCGCATAGGCCCCGATCAGTCGCGCCTGGCATTCGACGAACGGGAACAAGGTCGGGGTGGACTGGGCGAATCCGGCGAAGGCCAGATCCTCGAAACCGGGCAGGAACATCCGCTTGTACAGATCGATCTTGTTGTCCGGAGCGCTGATGAACTCCGGATCGAAGAACGGGAAGGTGATGTTGTAGCCGGTGGCGTAGATGATGATGTCGAAATCGTCGGCGGTGCCGTCGGCGAAATGCACGGTGGCGCCGTCGAATCGGTCGATATTCGGTTTCGGGATCACATCGCCGGAACCCAGCCGCAGCGGCAGTTCCACCGATTGGGTCGGGTGCGCTTCGAAGAACTTGTGATTCGGCGTGGGCAGGCCGTAGTTCTCCGGACGTCCCGCGGTCAGTGGTTGTCCCCACTGCGCGATCTTGCGCTGCCAGGAGAACGGGAGGTAGGGGCTGGTGCGGTAGTACTTGTCGGCCGGTTTTCCGGCGATGTACTTCGGCACGATCCAGGCGCCGGAGCGAGTGGACAGCGTCAGCTTGTTGCCCAGCGCCTTCGACGACAGCTCTACCGCGATATCGGCGGCGCTGTTGCCCAGTCCGACCACCAGAATGCGCTGATCGGAGAAATCCATCGGGGTGCGCGGGTCGATGTAGTGGTGGGCGTGCATGGTGCGGCCGGTGAATTCGCCCGGGAATTCCGGATAGCGCGGGTCCCAGTGGTGCCCGTTGGCGACGACCAGGAAATCGAAGTGGCGCACCTCGTTTCGCTGCGTGCGCAGTTCCCAGCCGCCGCCCGGCAGACGCCGCGCGTGTTCGACACCGTTGCCGAATTCGATGGAACGGTAGAGGTCGAAGGCGGCGCAGTAATCGTCGAGATACTGCTTGATCTGGGTGTGGTGCGGGAAGTCCGGGAATTCCTCCGGCATCGGGAAGTCGCGGAACGACAGCTGATGTTTGGAGGTGTCGATGTGCAGGGAGCGATACGCGCTGCTGTGCCCGTTCGGATTGCCGAAGGCCCAGTTGCCGCCGACACGGTCCGAGGATTCGAAGCACACATACGGCACCCCGTAGTCGCCGAGCATCTTGCCGGCGGTCAGACCGCTGATTCCGGCGCCGATGACCGCGGTACGCGGTTGATACATCACCACTCCTTTCACGCCATGGGCGTGTAGACAGATTCTCGATAGTGTCTACTAGTAGACACATTCTCAGATCTGTCCACACATTGCTAGGGTTTTCCCGAAACCGGTCGACAGCGAACCGGTGCGGGTGTGCGGCGAAAGGGGCGGCGGATGAGCGACACGACGACCACGACGGTGGTCGACCGGCTGTTGGAAGCGACACAGAAATTGCTGGCCGCCAAGGGAATTCGCGCCACCACGATGATGGAGGTGGCCGAGGAGGCGGGGGTTTCGCGCGCCTGGCTGTACCGGCACTTCCCGGACAAGCCCGCGTTGATCGGCGCCGCGATCGTGCGGCTCACCGACACCTGGTGGAACGACGCCCGCGCCGAACTCGACCGCATCGACACCTTCGCCGAACAGCTCACCATCGGCGTGCGTATCGGTCGCGGCGCCTACGACGATCCGGGCGCGCTGCTCATGCGCCTGCGCTCGTCCGAACCCGAGGAGTTCGCGGCCTGCGCCGGCGCCGGCGTCACCGCCCTTGTCCCCGCGCTCGCGGCATTCTGGCGGCCCTATATCGACCGCGCCGCCGCACGCGGAGAAGTGCACCCAGGCCACGATCTGGCCGAGGTCGCCGAGTGGGTGGCCCGGGTCCTCATCAGCCTCGGCACCGTCCCCGGCGACACCTTCGACCCCGACGATCCCGCCGCGGTGTCCCACCACCTGCGCACCTACCTCCTGCCCGCACTGACGCACGCACCCGCCGGCGCTTCCGAACGGAGCCGCCGTTCCAGCTGATCACGAGCCTCGCCGCGCCCACTTCACGCCACTCGGCTCGCCCGCCGAATGGAAAATGGAAATCATTTCCGTTAATGTCGATGCCGCTCCATCGAGCGCTGCGCAGAACACAGAACGGAACAGAGATCAGATGAACAAGATCACCCGCATGACCGTCACGGCGATCACGGTGGTGAGCGCGTTGGGCGCCGGTTCGGCTGTCGCATCCGCCGCGCCCACGACGGCGGCAGATCACGTCCTGAGCACCGAGATCATGCCGGGCGTGCAGTACACGAGCTCCACCGCGGATCAGTCCGTGGTGATCGAGACCGCGACGGCCACGCTGGTCGCGGCGGGCGGGCAATTCCAGGTGCGCGACGCCTCCGGCGCCACGGTCGCCGGTGTCCCGGCCTTCCCGACCGAGCCGAAGGCCCTGACCGCCGTCCACGCCGCACCCGAGGTGCGGGCGGCGGCACGCGCGGCGACGCCGGAACTGCACCTGGAGAACATCGACGGCGATCCGCAGACCGAGCGATTCGATGCGGCGATCCAGGCCGCCATCAACGAATTCGGCCTGGCTACCAGCGTCGGAACGATGACCGGTGGTCTCATCGGCCTCGCCGTCGGCTGCGGAGTCGGCGCCGTAGCGGGCGCGGTGTTCGGCGCGCCCGTCCTCGACGCCGCCGGACTCACACTCATCGCCGGCTGCCTGGCCGGAGCGGGCGTCCTGGGCGGCATGGGCGCCATCCTCGGCGCCGCGCTCCTCGGCATCCCCGTCGGCATCGCCTCCGCAATCAAGTTCCAGCACACCATGAACCAGCCCTACGAACAGCACACCCACGACATCGAGAGCAACTGAGGACGGAGCTCGGGCGTGAGCGGACCACCGCCCGCGCCCCTGCCCGCCGGACGACCGCCCTCCGAACCCCGCACGTCGAGCCACTGAACAGCACGGTTCGGCCCGCTACGATGGGCATCATGTCCTGCCCGGATGTCGCGCGACCGGATCTTCCCGAGTACATGACCTGGGAAGAGCTGGAGCAGTTGCCCGAAGACATCGCAGCTCGCATCGAGCTGTGGGAGGGCCGGGTGGTGTGGCTTCGTCGCGGCCCCGGCGAACACCAGGAGTTCACCAACCTGTTGTGGAGCGGCCTTCGACGCTGCGCTCGGAAACAGATGTCCGACGATCCCGAACATTGCTGGAGTGTTCGCACCGAAACCAACGTGTTATTCGGTAAGTCCGGCAACTCGGACTTCGTCACCCCGGATTTCATGATCCACCGCTGCCTCGAACAGGCGTACCAGCACGTACGCTCCGCCCAACGCCGATTCAGAATGAGATTCGAACCGACCTGGTCGAAGCTGACGTGGATCGAGGTGTTGTCGGACGACGTAACAGCCGGTGTCCGCGCGCCCACTCGGTCAGTTGAGAGGCAGGTCCGCGTCGACGGTCACCGTGGCGTCGGGCTCATCCGGGTTTACGCACGGATAGATAGTCGGGGTCGGCGCAGTTGTCCCAGTCGTCGAGACTGAAGAACCGCCAGGCGAGCGCTTCGTCCCGGGCCATCACCATCACCGGCCTGCCGTGCCACGTCAGTTCCGGCCGGGTGGCGCCGCACAGGATGAGGGACAAATCGCCGACGCTCAGCGCGGCGGGTAGCTCAGCCGCTCGCCACCAACGGAAGGGCTCGTATTCGAAATCAGTCTCATACGGTCCGGTACCGCGCGTCGGTGTCGTCGGAGTCTCCAGTGTCGGTTCGTCCAGTAGATCGCAACGATTGTTTCCCGCCATGTAGTCACCGGCCGCCGCGGCGACATATACCGATCCGTCTCGACGCCAGAGCCATCCTCCGAGAGTGGCAGCGCCGGAAGGTACGTTCTTCCAAATGACCCGAATCCCGTCGTAGGCGTATTGGCACCGCCGAATCCAGGTCCCACCGCGTTAGTAGTACGTGTCGTGCCGCCACGGCGACGAGACGATCGGCCGGTGCTCGATGTCGTCGAAATCGCCCCCGTCGTCGTACCAGCGCACCCACACCGATGTCAGACGTCCGGGCCAGCCGGCCCAGATGCGGTCGGCGAGACCTTCGGCGCCCCACCTGAGACCGAATGCAGGTCGAGGGTGGCGTCGACCCGACGCGACCAGAGCGGAACGTTATAGGCACCTCGGGAACCGATAATCTCCTCGAGCACATCACGCTCGGCGAGATCATCGGCCGGATCCAGCAGATTTATCCGCACGAAGGTAGTCGCAATATTCGCCACGGCACGGAGTATGAAGCGTCACGGGCCGCGCTGCAGCTCAATTGATCTCGGCGCGTGCGTAGTTCGACACCTCAGTACATACTCGAGTGACCGACGTGCCGAACATGCCATCCTCCGCTCGACGATTCGATAGAGCCGTCACATGCAACCAATGCCCGGAGGTGGGTCCACTCTCTGCCGAACCTTAGCGTCGACGGCGAGCCGGCGGGCGATTCTCGAGCCGGCGGGGTTGGCGAGACTCACCGTTGCGAAGGTCGCAGCCCGTCGAGGATGATGCCGCCGAGATGGGCCGAACGGGCCGGACTCGACTGCGCACCAGCATGGTGGATCGCGGCGATTGCACCGGCGACGAGCGCCATCACCTCACCGGCGGTGACGTCGTCACGCACGACGCCTGCGGTGCGCGCACGATCGAGGAGCTCGGTGACATGACCGGTCAGATCTGCAGCCACTTGCGGTGCGGCGGTGCGCAAGTCGAACTCAGCCGCGGTGAGTGCACTCTTGACCGTGGCGTTCTCGGCACCGTTGGCCATCATCCGGGACAGCAACGTGAATACCGCTTCGGGGTCGTCGGTCGCAGCCAGTTCCTCCGCCTCGGCAATCAGTTGCTCCAGCTGATCGATCGCCACCGCCAGATACAACGATTCTTTGGTGGGAAAGTGCCGATGGACCGTACCCGGACCCACACCGGCCCGACGCGCGATCTCGTCGAGGGAGACGTCGAGTCCTTCCCGGGCGAACAGCTGCTGCGCGGTCTGCAGCACGCGCTCGCGATTGCGGCGCGCGTCGGCCCGCAGTCGCCTGGTGCCGCGAGCTGCCGCCGATTCGGCCGGAATGCGTTCGGATGGTTGACGAGACATCGCCACTAGCATAACCGGGTCGTCGCCCCGTATGCTTATCTCGTAACCGGGGCGTCGCACCGCTTAACGACGACGCGTCGCCCAGCTGACCACCTCCCGAGAAGGACACTTCATGACCACAAACGACGCCGGCGCCGTGGTGCTGCGGATGCTGAACTGCTTCAACACCCGGCAATTCGACGAAGCCGACGACTTGCATACTCCGGACTGCTTCAGTCATCCGCTGGGCACCACCGGATTCGAGGCAGGGAAGAGCGCCTGGCGCAGCCTCGTTGCCCTATTCCCCGACATCCGGGTCGTCGCCGAAGACGTCCTGGTCGACGGCGACAAGGTAGCCGTCCGCTCCACAGTCGAAGGTGTCCCGGTCCCCGACGACGATCCGAAGCCGACGATGATCGAGATCTTCCGCATAGCCGACGGTCGCATCGCCGAAAACTGGGGGGTGGGTCAGGGTTTGTCCTACAGCGCGGAAACCCTCTAGACGACTGCGGCCCTCAGCACGACGACCTCACCGCCTTCGTCACCGACCGAGCCGAATCCATCGGCGGCACAAGCGAGTTAGCTCTCGATTATCTGCTTGCCAACGTCACCATGCAGGGCCCACCCGGCTCTGTTCGTCCCAAAGCCGTTGCAATGCAATTGCATAACTAACCGAAGCGATGGTGTCGCTGATCCAGACCGAAGGGAGGGGGATGCCGAGTCTCACGCCGCCGACCGTGCCGCCCGGATCGTTCTCGGATGTAGAACAACCCGTTGCGGAGGTCGGGGACGGTATCGCCCTGCGGCCGTACGCCGATGACGATGCACCGCTCCTACTGGACGTCTATTCGGACCCCGATATTCAGCGTTGGCACTGCAAAACCTTGGCCGATGTCGCCGAGGCGATGATCGCCGAATGGCGAGGCACATGGTCCTCGGAGACGGACGCGCACTGGGCGATTGTCGATTGCAGAAACGATGTGGCCAGCCGAATCACGTTGCGGCAACTGGACTTCGCCGATGGAGTCGCCGGGTCGGATACTGGGCGCCCGTATAGTGCGTTCGCGGGATTGTCCCCGCCGCGGTAATAGCGTTGACGCAGTGGGCGTTCGAACGCGGATTTGCGCGGCTGTCCTTGGAGCATTCCACCGCGAACCCGGCGTCGTTCCGCGTCGCCCAGAAGGGCGACTATCGCTACGAAGGCACCCTGGCCGCCGCAGCAGCAGTACGCCTGGACGGCCGCCACGATATGCACCTGCACGCCCTCACCAGCGGCAGAACGTCCACCCAGGTGTGTCCGCGGAAGTCGTAGACAGTCACCCGTCGATCGCCTTGTCGGTGGATTGTCGTTCGCCCAGGCGGCGATTTCGAAGGACGATCCGGTGCGTACCGACGCTGCGTGGAGCTTGGGCGAGCGGTCGACGTACAGCGTGGTCGACTCACTTCAGCCCATTCTCTCCGAGGGTATCGGTCAGGAAAAGACCTGGTCGATGCGCTCGGCGGTAAGCACTCTGACCGTCCAGGACTGCAGTTGTTCAGCATCCCCGGACCGGACCGTGTCGACGATGTGCTGAGGAAGTGCGCCGAACTTCGTGGTGAGCTGTTCAAGCAGGACTGCCATCCGGCCGCGCACTTCGCCGCGCGCTTCCCCTCGAGCTTCCCCGCGCGCTTCAGCTTCAGCGCTCAGGCGTTCTGCCGTAGTCACGAATGCCTCCTTGGCGCGTGGTCCGAGCTGGTCGGTGAACTTTTCGATCTCGGCGGGGTCGGTTTCACCCACACTCATAATGTAAGTGAGCACGAGCTGCAAGTCACGCACACCGGTGGGGAGAGCGAGGACCTCTCTGATGTCCTCGCGCAGCACGTCCAGCATGGTGAACATGCCGGTGTTTCCGGGGGCGACCTTCAGTGCTGTGAGCATGATCCGGGTGTGGGATGTGAGATCCCGATCGAGCAGGGATCGAATGTCGGTGCGGTTGATGTTGTCGAGGATGTACCGCAGGCGAGGGATGTAAGGCCGGGCCGCCTCGTGTGTAATTTCATCGAGATCGATGAGTTCGGAAATGTCCAGGGGCGCTGTCCAGCGGCGTCCACTCGGGCTCTGGTAGACCACGAGGGGGATGACCGCCGGCAGGGTCCGCGTGGTCGGGTTGTGCCGGATGTGGTGATTCCAGACGCTGACCATGTACTCGAGGATCCGGAAGGCCATCAGCGGGTCCGGGCTACTCTGATGCTCGATCAGCAGATAGAGATAAGCGGGATGGCTGTCGATCCTGGTGCGGAAGAGCAGATCACCGTAGCGGGGCCGCAGTTCGCTGGTGACGAAGCTGGTCGATTGAAGTTCGAGGTGGTCCCAATCCACGTGCGCCGCCAGGGTTTCCGGGAGGATGGCACGGAGTTCGGAGGCGGCGTTGACCGGGATGGACATGACTTCCCGGAAGAAGGCGTCATGATAGTTGGCGGGGTCGGCGGGCACGAACCTCACCGTATCGGTGACCACCGACACATTCCGAATCCGATTGCTATAACAGGACATTCGTGATGCTCGCACGCGCCTCGGAAGTCGTCGTTGCTGAAGCCGTCGCAGAACACCTCGGCCTGTATCTGCGTGAGCGGTCTGCCTCCGCAGGTAGCCGGAGCTCAGGAAAAAACCTGGTCGATCCGCTCGGCGTTGAGGACGCTCATGCTCCAGGATTGCAGTTCTTCCGCACTTCCCGCCTGGACCGCGTCAACGATGTGCTGCGGGACATGCCCGAACTTCAGAGTGAGCTGGCGAAGAAGGACTTCGGCATAGGCGGCAAGCCTGCCGCGCGCTTCCCCGCGCGCTTCCCCACGCGCTTCGGCTTGTGCGCTGAGGGGCTCTGCGGTGGTCACGTATGCCTCCTTGGCGCGTGGTCCGAGCTGGTCGGTGGACTTTTCGATGTCGGCGGGGTCGGTTTCACCCTGTTCTGCGGCACAACGGGCTATCACATGCCTTTCGCGCCCAGAGGAATCCGCGGCCCGAAGCGGCGTCGAGACACTGAGGGGCAGGAGCGAACTCGCATTCCCTCCGGCAACCGCCCGCTCAGGCCGCAGACGGAAACCGATCGAACTCGTGCTTCCGGACTCCGTCGCAGAACGCATCCCACTCGGACGGCGTGTAGGTGAGCGCGATCGAGCCCGCAACGATGGACACCCATCCGTCCTTGCGGTAGCCGATCGACGGAAGCCCGTCACCGCCGGCCGCACTGCGGTCGAGAACCGCGTCGAGGAATACGCGCCACTTGCCGGCGGAGACCGCGATGATCGGCTGCGCGGTCGCGTCGTTGCGAGGATCGCGCAGGTACTTGCTGTCGCGGATAAGCCAAATCGCACCTGCCTGGGCGACTTCCACACAGCTCGATGACGAGCTGGATCGCGTCGCCTTGAACCACTGGAGACTTGCGGCGGTGCTGGCATTCATGCGGACGATCCTACTCACGTGCCGATCTTTGCGAGCTTGCTGACGAGCTCCAGAGAGTCCTCTCGACTGAGCGATTCCTTCTGCAGGTGCCCGAACACGATGGTCATATTTCGTATGCGTTGTTGATCTTCAACGAGTTCATCGTGAGCCGGTACTTCGCTCCAACCGAGCGTAGGCAGCAGCGGCCGAGCGAAGTCGAGTATGTGGAAGGTCGAGCAGCCACGGATGGCTCCGACGGTGCTCGTGAACGGCAGCACACGGAAGTCGATCGTCTCGTGATGCTGCTCGATCATCGAGACCAGATGCCGCAGCTGATTGCCCAAGACTTCCGGGCCGCCGGTTTGCTGACGCAGAGCCGCCTCGCTCACGACCACATTCAGCCGAAGCGGGTCCTCGCCGGTAAGGCGTTCCTGTCGCTTCAGCCGGGCCTCAACCCGCTGCTGCACCTCGATCTGCCGGATGAACGCCGTGTCACCGGTGATCAGTGAACGGGCATACTCCTCCGTCTGCAGTAGTCCCGGAATCAGGACGCTCTCGACGGTGCTGATCTCCTCGGCACCGTATTCCATCCCGAACAGACGCAGCTGCTGCTCACTGAACAGCCCCTCATACTCCGACCACCAGCCACGTTGCCCCGCCAGTCGGCGGGCCTCCACCAGATCCGCCTGCTCGTCTTCACTGAACCCGAGGAATTGCAGCAACTCAATCAGCTTGTCTTCCTTCAGGATCCGCTGGTCACGCTCGACCTTCGGCCAGTAGGTAGGCGAGAACTCGAGGGCCTTCGCAATCTGCGGGCCGGTTATACCCAGCTCATCTTTCCGCTTGCGGGTTCGGTACGACAGTTCCCAACGAGCTACCACCGGTGACGTCGGCGCCATCGCAGCTGCTCCTCTCCTCTTGTCGGCCTGCGACACTCTAACACCCAGCTAGAATGACAGCTGTCATTCTGTCTAACTCAGACGTGTCCCAGACAGCTTGACTGCACGGGTCTTGGCAATCTAGCCTCGGCCGTGTTGGCGATCACAGCACTAAGCCGACGACCTCGACCACAGCACGCACGTTCCGAGCGGAAGATCTCCCGCCTCCGCCAACTGATCATCAGGACTTCAAGCATCCGACCGAGGGGTGATGATGCGATGCAGCTCATTTCAGGTACGGCAGCAACAGATTCGCTCTCGGCGTTGTACGTCGGAAGTTGCGGCGACAAACAGTGGTGGACCGCGCGATGGTTGCCGGGGCGAAGGCTCTCCACGGACGAGGCTGTGATCGGCACGATCGTCGCCGAAATGCTTCTTCAGCGTCCGGCGGCCGGCGAGCAACAGTGGACGGAGATCGGCGAAGGCGCCCGGCTACTCGGCCTGAGCATTCGCGACCTCGCAGGCTTTCTCGGCGTGGACTACGAGATCCCCGAGACTCCGAGTACGCCCGACTCCACCGGCAGGCATCGGCGAAAGCCGTTGTGGCTACCCGGAAAACGTTAGCCATCAAGGCATAGCCAGACGAAAGACACTGCGGCTACGTCACTTCCGATTCGAGATCTGCTCGGCAAACCTGAGCGACCGCCCTCCGAAGGAACCCTTATGCTGCCCGATCGCCTGTGCCGTGCCTTACATCGTCTCTCGACCACGGGACCGCCACCGGGCGAAACGCCGTGAATACTCCCGACCCTTCGGAGCAGAGGGCATTCGTCCATGCCGACGGCAAGCTCGCCGAGTTCATGTGCCAGGTCCATCTGCTCGGCTTGACCACCGCGCGCGCCCGCGAACTACGAACGATCCACGGGGCCCACTGTCCGGACGAATGCATCGTCCATCTCGAAGCGGCCTACCTATTGCTTATCGAAGACAGCTGAGACGACGAAGGAATTCGCCGCGTCACCAGCCTATTTCGGCTCTCAGTGCCCTTCACGGCTCAGCACCCGACTCTTCATCCGACCAACTCGATCCACAACTGGAGGCTCCCGGTGATGGTCAAACTGCCACCGATAGACGAGCTGCTGGAGGCATGCAACGGAACGGTTCGACTGAACCATCCCGTGCTTCACGCCGCCCGCGCACTGGCAGAGCTCCACTCCGCGTGCAGTATCGCATTACCCGCGGACCCCAGCGACGCAGAGCGCTCCCGAGCCGAACTCGTCCGCTCGATCGACCGCTGGGTAACCACACATCTCCCCCAGGCCCGCAGTGCGTCCTACCTCCACACCGAGTCGGTCGGCATGGTCATCGACCGCATCGCGCAATACCGCGGCGACGCGCACAGGGCTTTGAAAAGTGCTGTGCCCGAACCGGACTGCCACTTCCTCTGGCAACGTCTCGCCGAACTCGCCGTCGGCTACACGGATCTGGCGTTCGAAATCAGCGCCGGTCTCCGCAACGTCCCAGCCCTCACGTATCCGGGCCCTGCCGAATCTGCCGGAGCTACGGAAGTTGTTTGAACAGCCCACAAGCGCGCATGGCACCTTCCACGTCGCATGAGTCCAAAGCGGCGAGCTCTTCCCGTAGCCCGGCTGGATCGACCCCCCGATGGACAGTTCGATCCTGTCCGCCGGTGATTGCCTCACGGTGGACAGGCCGAGCGGCCGTCGCCTCGGATGGCGCGATTGCGCCACCGCGGTGTGTTCCAAGGTCGCCGCGTTGGGCGTGTTGATTAGTTGCCGGTACTTTGCCGAATATGACTGCGAAGCAGGATAATCCACACGACTCGCTGTTTCGCAAGATCATGTCGACCCCCGCTGCGGCTGCCGGAGAGTTCAAGGCCGCCCTACCCGAGTGGCTTGTCGCGCTGATCGACTGGGACGGAATGCAATTAGCCCCAGCAGATACGTGCTGCCGAACCTGCGCAACCGCGACAGCGACATCCTGTTCAAGACGACGGTCGCCGGCAGAGATGGGTACATCCACCTCCTACTCGAACACCAGAGCACACCCGATGAACACATGCCGTTGCGGGTTCTCGAGTACATGATCGGCACTTGGACTCAGCATCTGAACGACCATCCTGGATCCGATCACTACCCGCTGGTGATTCCGGTCGTTGTCAACTCCGGCCCGAATACCTGGCGTTGGAACTACCCCACCGAACTATGGGACCGCATCGGCGCAGACCCCACCGTCCGGGAACATCTCGGCGACCTGGTGCCACGGTTCCGGATCATCATCGACGACCTCGCCGGGCTCGAGCTCCGCGATCTCTACGCCCGCGACCTCGCGCCGGCGGTACTGATGATGCTGATCCTGCACCGCCTGGCATACAAGAACGAGCACCTGGACCGGGATCTACAGCCGCATATCGAGGTGCTGCGCGCGGTGGAAAAGTCGCCGAACGCGACGAATGACCTGTTCAGCCTGTTCACGTACATTAGTAAGGTATCCGAGACCAACGCGCGGAACTTGGGGCGCGTAGTCGACCAACTCGGCCCGCTGGCGAAGGAGATCGCGATCACCACAGCCGAACAACTCCGCGCCGAAGGCGAAGCGAAAACCCTCCTGCGGCAGCTGGCCCTCAAATTCGGCCCACTACCGGATGAGGTCGTCGATCGCATCCACGCCGGCGACTCGGCAGAGCTCGAGACATGGGCCGAGCGAGTACTCACCGCCACAACCCTCGACGAATTCTTCGCCTGACCGGACGCTGGGCCGACCGACTCGATCCGGCGAAGTAGTCGCACCGTTCGGTGCACGCACACGCACAACCGTGGCCGGCTGCAGCCCACACGGGACGCAGCCGGCCACGCGGAGATCACGCGGTCAGGTCGTAGACCGTCACTCCGTCGATGGTTCGGGCGGTGAAGTTCGCGGCTACCCACTGGGCGATGTCGGAGGCCTCGTGGCTGCCGCCGCTCGAGGCGCCGCGCATTCCCGCCATACCTTCACCGCCGATGAAGTAGTGGATCTCGTGCCGGCCCACGTACTCCCGGAACTGCGACAGGGTCGGTGACGGGTCGGTGCCGTTGAAACCGCCGACGGCCATGACCGGGTCGCCGGTGGCGAGCTGGTAGGCGGCGGCGCTGTTGGAGCCGACCGCGGCCGCTACCCAGGCGTAGGCGGCGGCGTTGTCGCTCAGTGCCGCAGACAGATTCGAGCCGACGGAAATACCTCCGAGGAGGCCGCCCATCGGGCCCCTGGCATACGCGCCGGGACCGCCACCGGGCGGCATCCCGCCTGGGAAGGGCCCGCTGGACGGGCCGGCGGACGGAATCGCTCCGGTGTGCGGAGTCGACGCGGTCGCCAACGCGTAGGCGGCCGGCCCGGCCAGTCCGGCGGCCAGCGCCACGGCCACCACCGCCGCACCCAGTGCCTGCGGCAATCGGGAGACCACCAGCAGGAGTGCCGCGGCACCCACACCCACCACCGCGACGACGGGCCGCAGCCACGGATTCCAATCGCTGGTGCGCGCGAGCAGGAGGCAGGCGAGAACGGTGGTCACCATCAGCGTGCCCGACAGCACCGCCGTGGCCCGAAGGTCGTTGCGCCGCAACCACAACTGCCAGGCGCCGATCGCCACACTGCCCGCAACGGCCGGGGCCAGCGCCACCGTGTAGTAGGGGTGCAAGATGCCGCTCGCGAAGCTGAAGATCCCGCCGGTGAGTATCAGCCAGCCCAGCCACAGCACCAGCGCTGCCCGTGCCGGATCGGTGCGGGGCGCGCGACGGGTGAGCCAGAGACCGGCTACTCCGAGGATCAGCGCCGCCGGGATCAGCCAGGAGATCTGACCACCCATCTCGGAGCCGAACAGCCGCGCCCAGCCGACGTCGTAGTTCATATTGCCCAGACCGCCCACCTCGTCACCGGTGAGCCGCCCGAAACCGTTGTAACCCAACGTCAATTCGAGCACGCTGTTGTGCTGTGAGCCGCCGATGAAGGGCCGCGCGGAGGCGGGCCAGAGCGCGACCACGGCCAGATACCAGCCCGCCGACACCACCATCGCGAGCACAGCCGCCACCGCTCGGATAATCCTCGTTTTCCAAGTAACTTGGGCCGCAAGCAGATACACCACCGCGAAAACCGGCAGCACGATGAACGCCTGCATCATCTTCGCCAGGAATCCGAATCCGACGGCCACCCCGGCCAGCGGCAACCACCACGCGGCGCTGTCCTTTTCGACGGATCGCAGCACGCAGTAGGCGGCGGCGGTCAGCAACAGCACGAGCAGGGCATCCGGATTGTCGAAGCGGAACATCAGCGCCGCGGCCGGTGTGAGCGCCAGAACGGCACCGGCGAGGACTCCCGGCCAGTGCCCGGCGACCCGGCGCACAGCGGCGTACAACACGGCGACGGCGGCGACGCCCTCGAGCGCCTGCGGCACCAGCAGACTCCACGAGTTGAAGCCGAAGATCCGCGCGGAGATATCCATGACCCACAGCGCGCCGGGCGTCTTGTCCACGGTGATCGCGTTGGCGGCATCGCTGGATCCGAACAGCGTCGCCTTCCAGCTCTGCGATCCGGCCTGTACGGCGGCGGCGTAGAACTCGTTGGCCCAGCCGCCGGCGCCCAGGTCCCACACGTACAGCAGCGCGGTGGCCGCCAGCAGCGCCACCAGCGACAGCTGCCGCCACCGCGGGCTCGCGGTCCGCGTCGGCGGCGGTTCGGTCACCGCGGCGGGGGGCGTTTCCAGCACAGTCGTCGTCATATGTCGATCGTCATCGACCGAGGTGGTTGCTGCCTTGGGCTTCGCTGTGTGCCCGCTGTGAGGTCTCCTCCGGCAGCCGGACGGTGAAAACGGTATGTCCGGGTGCACTGTCGAGGCTGATCGCGCCGCCGTGCGATTTCACCACCGCCGCGACGATCGCCAGTCCCAGACCGCTGCTCCCGGCCCGCCGCGAGCGGGAGGAATCGCCGCGCGCGAAGCGTTCGAACACTTCCGGCTGCAGTGCGGCGGGAATACCGGGACCGTTGTCGGCGACCTGCCAGATCGCGCCGCCGGCGCCGTCGCGTTCCAGCGAGACCGTGACGGTGGTGCCGGGGCCCGTATGCACCCGCGCGTTGGCGAGCAGATTGGCCAGCACCTGGTGCAGTCGCGCCGCATCACCGGTGACGACAACCGGTTCGCCGGGCAGATCCAGATTCCACCGATGGTCCGGGCCCGCGATGTGAGCGTCGCTGACGGCGTCGACGGTCAACCGGGTCAGATCCACAGGCTCGTGTTCGAGGCCGCGCCCGGAATCGAGCCGGGCCAGCAGCAGCATGTCCTCGACCAGCGCCGTCATCCGCCGCGATTCCGAATCCACTCGGTTCATCGCGTTGGCGACGTCGCCGGGCACCTCGGCCCGTTTCCGTTGGGCCAGTTCGGCATAGCCGCGAATCGCGGCCAGCGGGGTGCGCAGTTCGTGACTGGCGTCGGCGAGGAACTGCCGCACCCGCGTCTCACTGGCATGGCGGGCCGACAGCGCGCTGTCGATGTGATCGAGCATGCGGTTGACCGCGGAACCGAGCTGTCCGACCTCGGTACGCGGATCGGCGTCGTCGGCCGGAACCCGCACCGGTAACGCCACTTCGCCGCGATCGAGCTGCAGATCGGCCACCCGGGAGGCCGTAGCGGCCACTCGGTCCAGCGGTGCCAGCGCGCGGCGGATCACCCAGATGCCCACGGTGATCGCGACGACGAGCACCACCGCGGTGACCACCACCAGGATCAGCAGGACCCGCATCAACGTGGCGTGGACCGCGGTCAACGGCATACCGGTCACCACCGTGGCACCCGACCAGGTCGAATTCGCGACCACGCGATAGGAGCCCTGCCCGTCGAGGTCGACGGTCACCGGATCGCCGTCCGACGCCACCCGGGCCAACTGCTGCCGGGCGGCCGCGGACAAACTGGTCTGGGTCCCGTCGGCATCGATCTTGGCGGCGGTGATGTCGGTGCCGTCGATACTGGCGCCGACGGTATCGGCTTGAATGCCGCGCCGGTCCAGGAAATCCGGCCCGGGACCGCCGTGGTTCGGCGGCGGCCGATAGCCGTGGTCCGGATCGCCGGGTGGCGGCCCGAGACTCGGCCCACCGCCGGCCTCGCCGAGGGAACGCTTCTGCACATCGACCAACTCGGCGTCGAGCTGATGCACGAGAAACTGCTGCAGCGCGAATTCCGTTGCGGCGCCGATACCTACGACCACGACCACCAGCAACAGCAACTGTCCGACCAGCAGTCGCGCACGCAGCGACCAACCGCGCGCCGACCACCAACGGCGAGACCGCGGCTCGCTCGCCGGGGCCTCAGCCGGCGGGTTTGAGGACATATCCGGCGCCGCGCAGGGTGTGGATCATCGGTTCGCGACCACTGTCGATCTTCTTGCGCAGATAGGAGACATAGAGCTCGACGATGTTGGAGCGTCCGCCGAAGTCGTAGCTCCAGACCCGATCCAGAATCTGCGCCTTGCTCAGCACTCGGCGGGGATTGCGCATGAAATAGCGCAGCAGTTCGAACTCCGTGGACGTCAGCGTGATGGGCTCGCCCGCGCGCGTCACCTCGTGGCTGTCCTCGTCGAGCATCAGATCACCCACGACGATCTGAGCGTCGTTGTCGACGGTGGTGATGCCGGTGCGGCGCAGCAGTGCGCGCAGACGCAGGACGACCTCCTCGATGCTGAACGGTTTGGTGACGTAGTCGTCGCCGCCGGCGGTGAGCCCGGCGATGCGATCCTCGACCGAATCCTTCGCGGTCAGCAGCAGCACCGGCAGATACGGCAGATCGCGGCGCAGCTTCGCGAGCACCTCGAGCCCGGTCATATCCGGCAGCATCACGTCGAGAACCACCACGTCGGGGCGGTTCCCGCGGGCCGCGGTGACCGCGGTGCGGCCATCGGCGGCGGTGACGACCTGCCAGCCTTCGTAGCGCAACGCCATCGACACCATTTCCGCGAGCACCGGTTCGTCGTCGACGACGAGGACGGTCACGGGGCTGCCGTCCGCGCGACGCATCACGACGCGCTCGGCCGGGGTGTTCGTGGTGGTCATGATCCCAGTCTGGGAACGGCGGCTAGGTGTCCGCTGTGCCGTGTCTGGGGGTCGGCTGTGAGTGCGGCGGTTGCGGCGCTCACCACAGCGGGTACCGAACGAGTCCACAGCGCAGACCCAGCTTCGCACCGCAGGGTTGACCGAGCAACGCGATCGCGGCATCGACGGCCCGCGATCGCATTCGACGACAAGGAGTACGCGATGACCGAGCCCACCCCACAGCCTCCGGCCGAGCCGGAACACACCTGGGGCGCGCCGCAGACCCGGCCGGCCGCCACCTGGTCGACGAAGAAGTCGCTGGCCGCGGTCGGTATCGCCGCGGTGATCGCGGCGGCCGGGGGCGGCGTCGTCTACGCGGCCACACATTCCGGTGGCAGTGCGCACGGTGGTCCGGGCGGGCCCGGGACCAGCTGGGGCGGCGGGCACAACACCGCGGGCCCGGGCGGTATGGGCATGACCGGCCAGAGCCTGCACGGCCAGTTCGTGATCAGCGACGGCAACGGCGGCTACACCACCGAGATCACCCAGACGGGCACGGTGACCGCGGTATCGGACACCTCGATCACTGCCAAGAGCGCCGACAACTTCACCCAGACCTACACGATGTCGGGCAGCACCCAGCATTCGGCGGTGAAAGTCGGTGACACCGTGCGCATTCAGGGCACGGAGGCGAACGGGACCGCGACCGCGACTGCAATCACGAGCGGCACCGAATCCGGGCAGATGGGTGGTCGCACCGGACGGTCCGGCCGCTTCGGCGGGATGGCGCAGGGCGGCGATCCGGGGCAGAACGGTCCCGGACCGGGAGACGCGGCTCCCGGACAGGGCGGCGGACCCGGGATGGCGCCGCCGATGGACGGCGCTCCGAATCAGCCCAACGGCTGATCGCAGGAACGTCGGCGGGTCCATGCCCGCCGACGCGGGGCGCGTCACGCATGCGCGGCGCGACGCGCCCCACCGGCCGAATCCACAACGTCCGACGGTCGGCACACCTCTGGCAAACTGGGCGAATGGATGGCGATGCGGTGATCGTGCCCATGGGGCTGGGGCATTTGCGGCAGGTGCTGGATCTGGGTCACGAGGTGTTCGACACCAGCGTCAAGCCCTACACCTCGTGGTCGTTGACGTCGGTGGCCGAACACTTGGATTCGGCGGACAACGCCTGCTGGGTGGCATTGGATTCGGATCGGGTGGTGGGATTCGTGCTCGGGTCCATGGAATTCGAATTGCGGGACGACTGGGGATATCTGGAGTGGGTCGCGGTGGCGCCGGATATGCAGGGGCGCGGGCTGGCGCGGCGACTGGTGGATATCTGTTCGGAGGCGTTGTTCGCGCGCGGAGCGCGCCGCATCGTGACCGACGTGGAGCAGAGCAATACCGCCTCGGCCACCCTGATGACCCGCAGTGGATTCAGTCCGGCCGCCACGGTGACCCTGTTCGTCCGGCCCAATCCCGCTGAGCCGGAACCGGATTCGGAAGCACCGCTGCCGCCGATCGCGCCGGGCGCGAAACGGGCGTTGATCAGGCGAGGCCGTCTCGCGGGCGACAATCGCAGCACGCACTGAGCCGCGCGAGCCGCCGCACGCTATCCGATCCGTCCCTGCCGCAGCGCGGGCGCTTTGCCGAGGATGCCGACGCCGGATGCACTGCCGTCGCGGGGCGCACGGTCGACGCACACCGCCCGCACCAGGAAGTAGTTCAGGACCGGAATCAGCAGTTCCACCGGCGTCATGAGCACGTAGAACCAATTGGGCTCCCCGCTCACCGCCCATGCCAGCAGCCGGGCGATTCCGCCGGCGAAGAAGACGGCGCCGAGCGCGTTGATCGCCGGCCCTCGGTGCTCCACATCGCGCGCACACCACGCCACGGCCAGTCCGTAAGCGCCGAATACGACCGCGTAGAAGCGCATATCGGAATCGATGGTGGCGTTCACCGGTCCCCCGCCGATGACGCTGGCGGTACCGAATATCAGATGCGCCACCGCAATTCCCGCACACGCCAGCCCGAACACCAGTAGCCAGATCTGCAGCATTCGTCGCATGCCGACCCCTATTAGACGGTTGTTGAATAAGCTCCACGGTAGGCCGCTGCCACGGCTCACGTCAACCACCGCACGCCTACGATGAGCAGATGCCGAGCCGACGCCGCCTCACCCCGGAGCAGCGCCGCGACGAATTGATGGATGTGGGCGCGCGATTGTTCGGCGAACGCTCGTTCGACGAGGTCGCGATGGAGGACATCGCCGCCCACGCCGGCGCCTCCCGCGCCCTGATGTACCACTACTTCCCCACCAAGGGCGAGTTCTTCGCGGCCATCTGGAAACGCGCTCACGATCGACTGCTCGCCGAACTGCGCATCGACCCCGAGGAGCCGGTTCGCACCGCCGTCTACCGGAGCCTGGTGGCGCATCTGGATTTCTACCGCGCCCACGTTCCGCTGGTTCTCATCGCCAACCGCACCGCGCTGGCCACCGATCCGGCGGTGCGCGGACCGGTGGTCGAGGACCTGAATGCCCTGTGCGAGCGCGTCCTCGACGCGTGCGGCGCCACGGGGCACACCCGAGAGGTGGCGGCCGCGGCGCTGAGCGGATGGATCGCGTTCATTCGCGAGGTCGCCGTCGAATGGCTTGCCCATCAGCGCATTTCGCGTGACGAAGTGTTACGGATGTGCATGGCGACCCTGGACGCCACCGCGGGTGCCCAGCTCGATCTGACCGCGCCGCCGCGGCGGTGAGACGTCGTGGTCCGCTATCGCCGGGAGAGCCGATCGAACACCGCGCTCGCCGCGCCGAAACCGAGCACCCCGAGCCCCGCACACCAGACCAGGGCCAGTGCCGCGCTTGCGCCGGTTCCGCTCGAATTCAGCAGACCGCGCACGGTGTCCACCACGGGAGTGGCGGGCTGGTAGGCGGCGAAGCCGCGCAGCCAGGCGGGCATGGTGGAGGTCTGCACGAACGCGCTGCTGATATAGGGGATGAACATGATCGCGTAGGTCATCCCGCCGGCCGCCTCGGGATTCTTCGCCACCAGCCCGAGCGCGACCGCGATCCAGCAGATCGCCACCACGAACAGCACGATCATGGCCAGCGCCCCCAGCCAGCCGAGTACGTCCGCCCGCGGGCGATAGCCGAGTAGGACGGCCACGGTCACCGCGATCGCGATGGCGGCGAGATTGCGCGCCACCCCCTCCCCGACGTGTCCGGCCAGGATCGCCTGCCGGAACATCGGCAGTGTCCGGAATCGGTCGATACTGCCCCGGGTCATATCCGCCGAGACCGCGGTCGCGGTGATCGACGCACCGAATCCCGTGCACAACAACATGATTCCGGGCACGACGTAGTCGAGGTAGGAACCACCGACGTCGATCGCGCCGCCGAAGACGTAGGTGAACAGCAGCATCACCAGGATCGGCATGAGCAGCGAGATGATCAGCGTGTCCGGACTGCGGAGGGTGTGCCGGGCGCACCGGCGGAACATCACCGCCGAATCCGCGGCGATCATCCTCACCGCGCTGCCGCCTCGACGATATCGGCGGCATGGGCGGCGGCGCCCTCGGTGCGCAGAGTAGCCGCGAATTGCCGTGCGCGGGCACGACGTTCGGGTTCCAGCAGCGTGGTCACGCCGCGAACGAGTCGTTCGGTGGTGAGTTCGGTGAAACGCAGGTGTGCGCCGAGCCCGAGCCGATCCACCTGCCCGCCCCACATCGGCTGTTCGAACGACACCGAACACACCAGCGTCGGCAGACCGGCCCGCAGACTTTCGAACAACGTGCCTATCCCGCCGTGATGCACCGCGGCCGCGCAGTGCGGGAACACGAGGTCGTAGGCGAACGGGCCGACCACTTTCATCTTCGAATCATCCTGGGTTCGAGCGGTTTCCATACCACTCCAGCCCGCGCTCACCAATGCTCGCACCCCGAGTCGCCGCGACACCTCACCGACCATGGCCAGGACGGCGGCGGGATCGCTGATCGGCATACTGCCGAATCCGAAGAACACCGGCGCCTCCCCTGCCCGCACCCAGGACAGGATGTCGGTGTGGTCGTTGCCGAGTTCGCCCACCGCGTGCCGGGTCTGCTGATCCAGCGTCAGGAAGCCGGTGAACGGGCGCCGGCCGTCCCACTGCGCGGGCAGCCCGGGCACCAGCGCCGGATCGTAGATCTGCACCTCGGGGACCCGCCGCCGCGCCAGCACCGCCGCGATACTCGCCCGCGATTTCGGCAGCCCGAGCATGCCGCGCAGATCGTTCAGATAGCGCATGAACACGATGCGCCGCAGGTTCTCCGCCACCGCCCACGTCGCGCGATTCACCGGAGCGGGCGGCGCCCAGCTCGCCGGCAGCGCACCCGGAAAGGGGTAGGCCCCGTTCGCCCGGACCGGGTAGTAGTGCAGGCTCACCAGCGGCACATCCATCGCCTCGGCGACCGAGCAGGCGCGGTCCTCGGTGACGGTGCTGGCCACGATCAGGTCGGCGCCCGCGCACACCTCGACCACCTCGCGGTTCATCCGATCGGCATAGTCGGCCATCTGCCGGGCGACCAGCTGCATCAGCCGCAGCGTATTGCCCGCGGCGAGGGCGCGCTGCCCTGCCTCCGAGCTGTAGAGCTGCTGCACATCGGGCCCGCAGGCGCGCGCGGCGAGCCCGGCCGCGGTGGCGAAGTCGACCAGATTCGGCGGCGCGCCCAGCACCACGTCGTGGCCGCGGCGCCGCAATTCCAGCCCCAGGGCCAGCACAGGTTGCACGTCGCCGCGGGTGCCGGTCAGCGGAATGGCGATTCTCATGTCGAGTTATCTCCCCTTTTCCCGAGAGCGCAACACTTTCGGCCGAGAAACCCGATGGGGACACTATGGGATATCGAACCACCGGGCGCGTGGGTAACGTGCCGGGCGTGCACATCGCCATGTTCATGGACTATCACCCGGCGACGCTGGGCGGGGTGCAGACCGCGGTGGCGGCACTGCGCCGCGGCCTCGAACGCGCCGGGCACCGGGTGACACTGTTCGTGGCGCCGCTGTCGGGCACCCCGTCCCCGGCTACCGAAGCCGACGACGGGGTGATCGAACTGGCTCCGCTGGCGGGCGCGGTGGTGAACGGCTTCCCGATGGTGCTGCCCACCGCACGCAACGCCGCACTGATCGATGCCGCCTTCGCCGCCCGCGGCCCGGTCGATCTGGTCCACACCCACACCACCTACGGGGTCGCGATCTCGGGAATGAAAGCCGCACGGCGGCACCGGATTCCGCTCGTGCACACCGCGCAGAGCCGCGACGACGCCTTCATCGAGCACACCGCACCGGCGCCCTACCTCTCGGCGCTGGCGCTGCGAATCCTGCACGGCCGCTTCGTCACCCACCCCACACGGATGCCGCGTCGCGCGCAAAGCCGGGCCGCCCGCCATGCGTGGCACACCATCGTGAGTCAGGGGCAGGCCGCCGACCGGGTCATCGCACCGACCCGCCATTTCGCCGATCTGCTGCTCGACCACGGCCTCACCCGGCCGATCCGGGTCGTGTCCAACGGCGTCGACGACGCACTGGTCGACAACCGGCGCCCGGTCGAGCGCGACGCCGACGGCCCGCTGCGGTTGATCTGGTGCGGCCGGCTCTCCGCGGAGAAGCGACTGCTCGAATCGATCGACGCGGTGCGCCGCCTCCCGGACTGCACCCTCGACGTGTACGGCGAGGGCGAACTGTTCGATCGCGCCGCCGCGGTTGTCGCCGAACACGGCCTCGCGGACCGAATCACTTTGCACGGCAGGGTTTCTCAGAAGCAATGCCTCGACGCCATGGCCGCCGCGGACGCCCTGCTGTTTCCGTCGTGGGGTTTCGACACCCAAGGCATGGTGCTGCTGGAGGCGATCGCCACCGGGCTGCCCGTGCTGTACTGCGATCCGGACCTGGCCGAATCCATCCCGGCGGGCGGCGGCCTGCGCGCCGACGACGCCTCCCCCGCGGCCCTGGCGGATGTGATCGCCCGGCTGGCGACAGATCGCGCCGAACTGCTCGCGATGCGTGCCGAGATGGCCGGGCATCGGGATTCGGTGCGACAGTCCGGCCGCATCGACGCGATCGTCGAGGTCTACCGGCAGGCACGGGCCGATACCGAGCCCGCCGCGCAGCCGCCGGTGCCGCGACGACTCTCCGATGTCCCCACCGCGCCCGGCGCCCTGCCGTTGATCGGCCACAGCCTGCGCGCGCTGCGCGACGCACCGGGTTTCGTGACCTCGCTCGCCGACCTCGGCCCGATCGTGCGCATCCGGTTCGGCCGCAAAACCGGCTATGTGCTCACCACTCCGGAGCTCGTACGCGAGGTCGGCCTCGGCGACGCGGAACTGAATCGCGACGACCTGCGGGAAGCGATCGCCGATGTGGCGGGCGGTTCGGTGAACGTGCTGCGCGGCGCCGAACACAAACTGCGCCGGCGCATGATCGCGCCCGCGCTGCGGCAGAGCCGGCTCGCCGAATATACGGTCACCGCGGCCGGATTGGCCGATACCTGGTCGGCCGCACTGCCCGCCGGTGGCCGGGTCGACCTGATGGACGAGGCGCACGGACTGATCCTCGACACGGTGTCCTCGACGCTGTTCACCGCCGAATTCAGCGAGACGGCCCGCCGCCGGATTCGCGACAACGTGCCGTGGCTGCTGAGCCAGGTCATTCTGCGCACCGCGCTGCCGCCGCAGATCCGCCGCCTCCGGGTGATCGCGAATCGACGCTGGCAACGCAAGGCACACCATCTGCGTGCCGCGATCGGCGCCGCGATCGCCGAGTACCGCCGCCGCGACGAGGATTTCAACGACGTGGTGTCGGCGTTGATCCGCCATACCGATCCCGAGACCGGCGCGCGACTGTCGGACGAGCACATCATCGACGAGGCCATCCTGATGCTGGCCGGTGGGGTGGGGTCGATGGCCTCGCTCACCGGCTGGCTGTGGCACGAGGTGATGCGGCGCCCCGATATCGCCGAGCGGATACGAGCCGAGCTCGACGAGGTGGTGGGCGCCGGCCCGGTGCGCGCGGAGCATATCGCCGAGCTCACCTACCTGAAACAGGTTGTCTCGGAGACTCTTCGATTCTGGGGGCCGTGGATCAGCGCCGGCAACGCGTCGGGGCCGGTGACCGTCGGTGGGCTCACCATTCCCGACGGCACCGCCATCATGTTCAGCCCGTATCTGGTCCAGCACGACCCGCGCCACTTCCCGAATCCCGAGGCCTTCGATCCCGACCGCTGGTCGCCGGACCGCACCGGCGAGATCGACAAGCAGGCGAACCTGTCCTTCGGCGTCGGTCGCCGGCGCTGCCTGGGCGATCATTTCGCGCTGCTGGAGATCACGCTCGCCTCGGCGGCGCTGCTGGCCCGGTGGCGACCCGAGCCGGATCCGGCCTACGTCGTGCGGGCCTCGAACCGCGACTTCGTCCTCTCACCCTCCGCGATTCCGGTGACCCTGCACCGGCGCTAGCGACGGCGCAGCAGCACCCCGCGGATGAACGCCGCCTGCCCGGAATGCTGGATATCGTCGTCGACCACGCTGATCAGCCGCACGCCGAGGGTCACCGGCGGATCCCAGCGGGTGTCGACGATCCGCGGCAGGTCGGCGTCGGTGAGGGTGCGGACGTACTCGACGGTGCGGTCGTGGACGGCGTCGTGATAGCCCAGCAGCGACTCGGCCGGGACACCGTCGAGGGCCGCCACCGCGTCCGGACCATCGCCGTATCCGGTCGCGGATTCGTCGAAGGGCAGATCGAAGCGGCGAGCCCAGCCGGCCGCCGTCCACACCTGTTCGGTGCCGGCCACGTCGGCGACATGGTCGTCCTGCACGCGGGTCAGATGCCAGATCAGCCAGGCGATGGAATTGGCCCCCGGATCCAGCCGCGCGGCCAGTTCCTCCTGGGTGAGCCCGGCGACCGCGCCGTGCACGTTCTCCTTGATCCGCCCGAAGGCGTCTACCAGCAGATCGGTGCTCGTCATGCTGGTATGCAAGCACATCGCACCGACAGTTCGATGGAACCGGTGTGAATATGCCCGCTCACAAGGTGTTTCACCGTGGTTCACCGGCCCGGTCCGCCCCGGCGAACCGAGAGTGGAAGACGGACAGAGAGTTCGGCACGTTCCTGCTACCCTGGTCGACAGTCCGGTTACGGATGTCCGGCCGGGCGGCTAACCAAGCCTCTTGTCCTACAACAGATGTGGGGTGACGCTGTAGGACCATACCGACAGGTAGGACCATACCGACAGCGGAATTCTTCGTCGCGCTCGACAGTTCATTCTCTGGAGTCACATCTTTTGACCACACCACGTTCTGCACTGTCCGCACTGCCCGGCGCGGGCGGTCCCGCCAGCTGCCCGGTCCAGCACATGGGTTCCCCGGTCGACACCGACGGCCCCCGGATCCTGCTGGACACACCGGAATTCGCCGCCGATCCGCACGCCAAGTATCGGGAGATGCGCCGGCGCTACGGTTCGCTGGTCCCGATCGAGCTGTCCCCCGGCGTCCCGGCCACGCTGGTGATCGGCTACCACACCGCGTTGCGGATCCTCAACGATCCCGAGCACTTCCCCGCCGACCCGCGGGCGTGGCAGGACACGATTCCCGAGGACTGCCCGGTGCGGCCGATGATGCAGTGGTATCCGAACGCGCTGCGCAACGCGGGCAACGTCCACCTGCGCTACCGGCAGGCCTATACGGCGGCCGTCGACGGCATCGACCTGCACGCGCTGCACAGCACGGTGGAGAAGATCGCGATCCCGCTGATCAACAGCTTCTGTGAGGCCGGATCGGCGGATCTGGTGTCGCAGTATGCCTTCCCGCTGGTCTTCGAATCACTGAATCGCATGGTGGGATGTTCGGCCGAGCTGGGTCAGCGCGTGGCCACCGGTATGGCGGCGCTGTTCGACACCGTGAACGCGGCCTGGGGTATGGAACATCTGAGCCAGGCGCTGATGGAGCTGATCCACCTGCGCCGCGCCGAACCCGGCGACGACGTCACCTCGCGGCTGGCCCACCACCCGGCCAACCTCAGCGACGAGGAGATGCTCTACAACCTGATCAGCTTCTACGGCGCCGGCATCGAGCCCCAGCAGAACCTGATCGCCAACACCCTGCTGCTGATGATCACCGACGACCGGTTCGGCGGCGGCATGCTCGGCGGCAGCCTCTCCACCCGCGACGCGCTGGACGAGGTGTTGTTCAAGGATCCGCCGATGGCGAACTTCTCGATCAGCTATCCGCGCCAGCCCATCCTGATCGACAACGCCTGGCTGCCCGCGCATCAGCCGGTCGTCATCAGCCTGTCCGCGTGCAACAACGATCCGGTCATCGCCGGCGGCGACCGCACCGGCAACCGCTCGCATCTGGCCTGGAGCGCCGGACCGCACGCCTGCCCGGCCCGTTCGGTGGCTTACCTGGTGGTGCAGGACGCGATCGACCAGCTGCTCGACGCGCTGCCGGAGATGCGCCTTGCGATCGAGCCGAGCGAAATCACCTGGCGCCCCGGCCCGTTCCACCGTGCGATGGCAGCGCTGCCGGTCACCTTCCCCGCATCTCCTCCGTTGAATTTGCTGTAAGGAGCTTCCGATGAAGCAGGAACCACTGGTGCTCGATCTGACCGGCGCCGATATCCACGCCGAGAACGAGCGCATCCGGGAGCGCGGTCCCGTGGCGCTGGTGGAGTTGCCGGGCGGGGTGCCGGCCTGGTCGGTGACCGATGCGGTCGTGTTGAAGAATCTGCTGTCGGATCCGCGCGTGTCCAAGGATCCCCGCCGGCACTGGTCGGCCTATATCAACGGTGACATCAACGAGTCGTGGCCGCTGCAACCGTGGGTGGCGGCGCAGAACATGTTCACCGCCTACGGCACCGAGCATCGGCGACTGCGCAAACTTGTCGCGCCGGCGTTCACGCACCGCCGCACCACCGCGATGCGCCCGCGGATCGAGGCGATCGTGGCGGATCTGCTCGAGCGGTTGAGCGCGACCGCGCCCGGGGAGGTCGTGGACCTGCGCCCGAACTACGCCTATCCGGTGCCGATCCGGGTGATCAGCGAACTGCTGGGGGTGCCCGATCATCTGGACTCGGCCATCCACGCCTGTGTCGACGGCTTCTTCGACACCTCGTTCACACCGGAGCAGGCGCAGGCGAACTTCATCGAAATGGGCCGGCTGATCGGTGAATTGGTGGCGTTCCGCCGGGAGAACCCGGGCGACGACATCACCAGTGTGCTGATCGCGACCCGCAACGAAGACGGCGCCCAGCTCTCGGAGACCGAACTCGTCGACACCCTGATGCTGGTGATCAACGCCGGCCACGAGACCACGCTCAACCTGATCGATCAGGCCATCGTGGCACTGCTCACCCACCCGGAGCAGCGCGCCGATGTGGTCGAGGGCCGGGTGCCGTGGGCGGAACTGGTGGAGGAGACGCTGCGCTACCAGGCGCCGGTCGCGCATCTGCCGCTGCGCTATGCCGTCGAGGACATCGAGGTCGGCGAGATCCGGATTCCGAAGGGTGAGGCGATTCTCGCCTCCTACGGTGCGGCGTGCCGCGATCCGAAGGTGCACGGCGAGACCACCGCCGAGTTCGACGTCCATCGGGCGAACAAGGAGCACCTCGCCTTCGGCCACGGTGCGCACCACTGCCTGGGTGCTCCCCTGGCACGGATGGAGGCCGCGATCGCGCTGCCGGCGCTCTTCGAACGCTTCCCGGATCTGCGGCTCGCGGTCGATCCGTCCGAGCTGAAGCCGCTGGGCAGTTTCATCTCCAACGGGCACATCTCGGTTCCGGTATACCTGCGATAGTTCGGCCGGTTCCGCGCCGGCGCTCGTCGGCGCGGAACCGCCTACTGTGGGATCTCGTGCGGGCGGCGTAGGACAGGGCAGTGCCACACCGGGAGGCGAACCGATGGCGTATTCGGACGTGCGGAACCTGTCGCATCCACTGTCCGCCGAGGTCGTATCGGTGTTCCCCGGCGATCCCGCGCCGCGGATCGACACCATCGCCACCCTCGACGACCACGGCTTCCACCTGCAGGCGGTCACCGTCGGCGAACACACCGGAACCCATTGGGGCGCACCGGCCCACTTCACCGCCGGTGCGGCGACGGCCGATCGGCTCGATCCCGGGGATTTCGTCCTGCCCGGCGTCCGGATCGATATCAGCGCGCGGGCCGAACGCGATCGCGATTACGCGGTGACGGTCGACGATCTGCTCGAATGGCAGCAACGGCACGGCCCCTTCCCCGCCGAGGCCGCTGTCCTCCTGCGCACCGGCTGGGAAAGATACTGGGGCACCGACGCTTTCGCGTCGGCGGATGCGCAGGGCCGCATACATCACCCCGGTTTTTCGGTGGCGGCGGTGCACTGGCTGCTCGAGCACGGCGTACTCGGCCGTCGCGGCGCCCTCGGTACCGACGCCTTCAGCCCCGATATCGGCACCGACGACAGCTACCAGGTATCGAAGCTGTTGTACCGCGAACACCGCCTCAGCCTCGAAATCCTCGCCCACCTGGCGGATCTGCCGGATCGGGACTTCACCGTCGTCGTGGGCGGATTCGTCACCGAGGGTGGGTCGGGATCACCGGCGTCGATATACGCGTTGATCGGATCCTGAACAGCCGATGGTGGTCACGGCCCCGAGTCGCCCGGCTTCTCGGGGGATGTCCCGTACTCACCGCAGCGGTTCGAGAACTCGCTCCACCAGTGCGGTGTCACAGTATTCGGTCACCTCGAGCAACTGCCCGGCTTCGACCCGGAATACGAAGCAGTAGTACTGGTCGTAGGCCTCGCCGCGGATCGTCGTGGCCGCACTGTGGGCCTGCACGATCACCCGATCACCGTCGGCGTGAACGGCGTCGGCGCTGATTCGGTAATCGGTGAACTGCGCCATCAAGGGGCGCAGAAGATCCTGTACCGCAGTCGTTTTCGGTTCCCAACTGCCCGACCACGACCAGTGCCCGGGAAAGGTCCAGCGAAACTCCGGAGCCATCGCATCGCTCAGCGCCCGGGTCTCGCCGGCGGCCATCCGGTCGAAGATGTTCCGCAGCAGCGCTCTGTTCTCGTTCACACTCACTCAGCCGACGCTAAACGCGGCCAACCTATGCGACAAGCGACGATCTTGCATCTCTGGTATCAGTATTTCGCATGGGTGAGTTCACCGTTCTCGGCTTGCGTGTCGTCCGCGAAGCCGCCCGCTGCGGCTCGTTCTCGGGCGCGGCGGACCGGCTGGGCTACACCCAATCCGCGGTCTCCCGGCAGATTTCGCTGATGGAGCAGGCGGCGGGGCATCCCCTGTTCGAGCGGCACGCGCGCGGCGCCGCGCCGACCGCGGCCGGGCAGATCGTGGTCCGGCAGGCGGAAGCGGTCCTGGCCGAACTCGACAGCACCCGCGAGCAACTGGATCGCCTGACCGCGGGCCCGCCCGCGACCGTGCGTGTCGGCGCGTTCTCGACCGCGATGGCGGCGCTGGTGCCGAGAGCGGTGGCGGCGACGTCGGCGCGGGTGCCGCTGCGAGAGGGCACCAGTCCTCGGCTACTCACCGCGGTGGCGCGCGGCCGGCTGGACCTGGCCGTCGTCACCGAAACCGGCACGCTTCCCGACGATGTGGAGGGGGAATTGCTGCTCGACGATCCGCTGCTGGTCGCGGTCGCGCCGAGCCACCGGCTGGCCGGGCGGACCAGTGCGGCGCCGGCGGAATTTCGCGGCGAGCGCTGGATCGCGGGCAGCACCGAGCACGGCAGCACCCTGCTCGGCGCGTGGCGCGATTCGCGGCACGAACCCGATATCGCCTTCGTCGCGCGGGATTGGGTCGCGAAATGGGGTCTGGTCGCGGCGGGTTCGGGCATCACCGTCGTGCCCGGTATCGCGGTGCCGGTGGTACCCGCGAATATCGCGTTGCTCCGGATCGATCACCCGGCGGCGGTGCGCCCCACCCGCGTCGTCCACAACTCGGCGCGCAACGCCGCGACCTCGGCGGCGACGCGGGCGTTCATCGAAGCGTTGCGCGATGCCGCGGCAGTCCTCACGAATGAGATGCGGGGGCGGCTGCGCCCGATCGCCGCCGGGTCGCGAACGAACTCGCAGTCATAGCGCTCGCAAGTCCGTCGCGGCGAGAATATTTGCGTATCAGCGGAATTGGTCGCGGTGACGCTCGCACCATTCGGCGAAGGTGCGTGGTGCGCGGCCGAGCAGCCGCCGCACCGTATCGGTCCGCAGGCCGACGGTGTCGGCGCGCATCACCGTGAATCCCTCCAGAATCGCTGCCGCGAGCGCGGGAGGCGCGCCCTGGGGATAGCGGGACCGGACGGCCTCCTCGGCCGTCGTGGCGGTATGGACCGGGATCGGCCGGCCGATCGCGCGGGCCAGCACCTCGACCTGCTCGCCGATGGTGAAGGTCTGCTCGCCGGTAAGACAGTAGGTGGTGTCGTGCCCCGGCTCGGTGAGTGCGATCGCCGCCACCGCCGCGATATCGGCGGGGTCGATCGGCGCGTAGCGGCCGGGGCCGGTCGGATCGAACACGGGCCGGCCGGCACGGATATCCGGCGCCCACTCGAGGGCATTGGTCATGAATCCGCCGGGACGCAGGATCGTCGCGGAAATACCCGAGGCACCGACGATTTCCTCGCGTTCGTGGTGCCAGCGCCCCATGGCCGGCATCGGATCGCCCAGCACGTTGTACGACGAGACCAGGACCAGATGTCGCACCCCCGCTCGCCGCGCCGCCGCCACCGCATGCCGCGCGGGCTCCACCGCCAGCCCCGGAACGAGCAGGAACAGCGAGTCGATCCCCTCGCACGCCGCTCGCAACGCCGCCGGATCCGCCAGGTCGCCGGCCACACGTTCGGCGGAGGCCGGAAGATCGGCGGCGCGAGCCGGATCGCGCACGAACAGCCGCATCGCCGCACCCGCGCTGTCGAGTCGCGCCACGAGCTCTCGGCCGATATGTCCGGTCGCGCCGGTCACCAGTATCATTCCTACCCCTAATCGTTAGCCGCCTATCGACAAACATTAGGCGGCTAACAACACTCGGTCAACACGGCCCTCGGCGAACGAACGCGGGCCGCGACACCCACCGGTTCACGGGCGGAATCGGTCCGTCGGCGACGGCCGGGTCGTAGCGTGAGCGCATGCGCGCGCTCGTGTTCTCGATGTGGGCCTCGGTGGTGTTCGTGGTGGTCTCGCTGGCGTGGGGGCTGGCCGCGGGATCGCAGATGATCGTGTTCGACGGACTGTATTCGCTTGTGGGCATTGCGCTTTCGGCGGTGTCGGTGGCGGCGCAGCGGACCGTCGCGAAGGGGGCCGACGCGTCGTATCCGTGGGGGCGCGAGACCTGGGAGCCGGTCGTCATCGTGGTGCGCTCGACCGCGCTGGGCGGGCTGTGTGTCTACGGATCGGTGAACGCGGTGCGCGAGATCCTGCACGGCGGCCGGGCCGTGTCGGCGGTCTCCGCGCTGGCGTACGCGATCACCGCGTCACTGCTCAGTGTGCTGGTGGCGCTGGTGCTGTGGCGGGCCGCACGCTCCGGTCCGGGACTGGTGCGGGCCGAGGCCGCCGAATGGGGCGGCGATGCGGCCTTCAGCCTGGTCACCCTGGCCGGATTCGGCGCGGCGGTGGCATTGGAGTCAGCCGGTCGCGACGACATCGCCCGCTACGTCGACCCCACGCTCGTGATCATCGTGTCCCTGGCTTATCTCTGGATCCCGATCCGGTTGTTCCGCTCCGCTTTTCGCGAAATTCTCACCATGGCCGCCCCGCGCTCGATGGTCACCGACGTCGAGCGACTGTGCGACCGCGTCCGCACCACCCACGGCTTCGCCGAATCCTTCGTTCGCGCCTCCACCGTCGGCAGCCGCCTCGATTTGGAACTCGCCTTCGTCCTCGGTCCCCGGACTCCGGAACGCACCGTCGAATCCTTCGACGCCATCCGCGCCGATATCGACGCCCAGCTCAACGCCCGGAACTACCACCACTCGACGTCGGTGGTGTTCACCGCGGATCGCCACTGGGTGGAGTGGGCAGTGACGTGAACGACGTTGCCGGGCCGACAGTTTCGGCATAACGCCGAACGGGACCAGCGCCTACTCCCCGACGCCGAACAGCAGCGATAGCGTCCAAGGCACTTTCTCCATCAGCATCATTGGTGCGACCTATAGTCGGTTGATGGAGCTGCGCCACATCCGGTATCTGCTGGCCGTCGCCGACCACGGCAACTTCACCCGCGCCGCGCAATCCCTGCACATCTCGCAGCCGACGCTGTCGCAGCAGATCAAGCAGCTCGAACGGGTCCTCGGCGTGGTACTACTCGACCGCTCCGGCCGCACGGTCCGGCTGACCGATGCCGGGCAGGCGTACGCGCGCTACGCCCGGCTCGCACTGCGCGATCTGGAGGCCGGCGAACGCGCGGTGCACGACGTCCAGGACCTGTCACGCGGCCATCTGCGGGTGGCGACGACGCCGACCTTCACCGCCTATCTGATCGGCCCGCTGGTCCACCGGTTCCGTTCCGAACATCCGGGGATCAGCCTCACCCTCCGCGAGACGACCCAGGATGCGATCGAGGCGGATCTGCTCGCCGATCGGCTCGATCTCGGGATCGCCTTCGCCGGCGCGCACGCCGCGGGGGTCGAGCACACCGCGCTGTTCACCGAGAAACTCGGCCTGGTCGTCGGCTCGGACCATCCGGTCGCCGCTGCCGCGCAACCGCTTTCGGCCGGGGAACTCGCCGGCGTGCCGCTCGGGTTGTTGAGCCCGGACTTCGCGACGCGGCTGCACATCGACCGATATTTCGACGAGTGCGGCGTCGCTCCGGATATCGCGGTGGAGGCGAATTCGATCAGCGCCCTGCTGGAATTCGTCCGGCGCGGCTCGCTCGCCACGGTCCTGCCCGACGCGATCACGCGGGCACATGCCGATCTGCACCCCATCGCCCTGGACCCGGCCCTGCCGATCCGCACCGTGGAATTACTGCGCCGCCACACCGCCTACCATTCCGCCGCCGCCCGCGCGTTCACCCGGGCGATCCACACGACGGCGCAGGACTATTGACCCAACCTATAGTCACCATCCGATACAAGTATTGGACCCTATAGCCACTGGTCATGCAGGCTGGTCTCAGTCCCCCAGCCACTCCGAACGGAGCGCTCCATGCATGACCTCACCACCGGCGTCACGCACTTCCGCGACGCCGTCTTCCCCACCAAGGCGCAGTTGTTCGCCCGGCTCACGACGACTCACACGCCCGCCACGCTGTTCATCGGCTGTTCGGACGCACGCGTCGTCCCCGAACTGATCACCAGCAGTGAACCCGGTGAGCTGTTCGTGATTCGCACCGCGGGCAATCTCGTTCCCGCCTACGGGCCGGGCGCCGACGGCGTGGCGGCCAGTATCGAGTACGCCGTCGCGGTGCTGGGCGTCGAACGCATCGTGGTGTGCGGGCACTCGGGCTGCGGGGCGATGACGGCGCTGGCCGAACGCCACGATCTCAGCGCGATGCCGACCGTCGCCGCCTGGCTGCGGCATGCCGATGCCGCGGCGGCCCGCCCGGGCTCGCAAACGACCGCGGCCCTGATTCGCGCGAATGTCGTTGCCCAGCAAGCGAATCTGGCCACTCACCCGGCGGTGGCGCGAGCGTTGTCGACCGGCGCCGTCACCGTCGAGGGCTGGGTCTTCGATATCGGCACGGGCGCCGTCACGGTGATCGATCCAGCCGGTGACGACCGAACCATCGCCGCCTGAAACCCCTGTGCCGCCGGCAGATCCGGCGGTCGAAAGAAAGGAAATCACTATGGTGCACGCGCAATTCGATCCGGCCGCCCGCCAGGCGCTGGCAGTCACGGCGGTCGAGGCGAAGATCGCCAAAGATCTCACCTGGCAGCAGATCGCCGACACCGCCGGCTATTCGACGGCCTTCGTGACCGCGGCGATCCTCGGCCAGCATCCGCTGCCGAAACAGTCCGCGGAAGCCGTGGCCGAGCTGCTCGGCCTGGGCGACGACGCGGCGGCGCTGCTGCAGACCATCCCGACCCGCGGGTCGATTCCGGGTGGTGTGCCGACGGATCCGACGATCTACCGCTTCTACGAAATGCTGCAGGTGTACGGCACCACGCTCAAGGCGCTGGTCCACGAGCAGTTCGGCGACGGCATCATCAGCGCCATCAACTTCAAGCTCGACGTGCGCAAGGTGCCCGATCCGCAGGGCGGCGAACGCGCCGTGATCACGCTGGACGGCAAGTACCTGCCTACCGAACCCTTCTGAGCAACCAACGCTCCGAAATCGACTCAGCAAGGAGTGCAATGGATTTCGCACAACGCACCATCGATCTGGCCCGCCGCAACGTCGAGGAGGGCGGCCGGCCGTTCGCGACGGTCATCGTGAAGGACGGGGAAATTCTCGCCGAAAGCCCCAACCTGGTCGCCCAGACCGCCGACCCGACCGCCCACGCGGAAATCCTCGCGATCCGCCGGGCCTGCACCACCCTCGGCACCGAACATCTGACCGGTACCACGATCTACATCCTCGCTCTGCCCTGTCCGATGTGCCTGGGCGCGCTGTACTACTGCTCCCCCGACGAAATCGTCTTTCTCACCACCCGCGAGGCCTACGCTCCGCACTACGTCGACGACCGGAAGTACTTCGAGCTCGGCACCTTCTACGACGAGTTCGCCAAGCCGTGGGATCAACGCCGCCTGCCGATGCGCCACGAATCCCGCGCCGACGCGGTCGACGTCTACCGCCGCTGGCAGGAGCGCAACAACGGCGAGCGCCGGGTGGCGGGAGCACCGACGGGCCGATGATTTCCCCCGCGGCGGGGAGCGCGTCAGTAGCTGAAGGTGGTGGCCGGGTCGTCGCCGATCCACTGCCACATCGGGATCGTGCCCTGCAACTCGGCGTTGCCGACCAGGGCCGCGCTGTCGAGCTGCTTGGCGTCGAAGCAGATCGGGCAGACGAAATAGCGGCCGCCGGCCGCCTCGTAGCGCTTGCACAGCTCCGGTAGCGGCGGACACCCATCGCAGGCGACGCCGACCGCGGTGCCGGCGAGAGCGAGCCGGACAGCTTCCTTGGTCAGGAACATCAGGGTTTCCCGGCCGGTTTCGGCGGCGCCGACCGCCACCAGGAACGCAACGGTGACCTTCTCCGGGTCCTCCAGACCCGTAGTCAGGCTGATCACGGCTTTCGACATCGCGAAACCTCGATTCGTGCATCGGTTCGTACTTCGAACGCTAGGCGCGAGGCGGGTCCCTGTCGTCGGGTGTTCACCCGACAAACCGCCGATCAACCGGCGGCGGGGATGGCGCGCTCGACGATCGTGCGGACCAGTTCGGCGGCCCGCTGCTCGTCGAAAATGCCCGGGAGCGTGAGCCTTTCGAGGATGAGCCAGTTCAGCGCGAGGTACAGCAGCACCACGGCGTCCTCGTCGCCGGGCAACTGCGACTCCCGGAAGTTGCTGATGTTGAAGTCCAGATCCGCGCGCACTCGCTCGGTCAGCAGCGCCTGCAGTTCGGGACGACGGGTGGCCTCCAACCGGAGTTCTAGGATCGCGAGATATCCGGTGCGGAAATGGAATACCCGCTCGACCACCTCGGTCATGAGTTCGGTCATGGTCTCGCGGGTCTGCGGTCCACGCGATTTCGCCATCGCTTCCTCGCTCGGGATCAGCCGCTCGTAATAGCGATGGCCGACCTGAACCAGCAGCGCATCCCGGTTGGGAAAGTAGTTGGACGCCGTTCCCGCCGGCACTCCCGCCTCCTGATCCACCGCCCGAAAGGTCAGCCCGCGCGCCCCCTCCCGGGCCAGGACCTCGATGGACGCGTCCAGCAGAGCCTGCCGGCGTTCCGGATTCGTGCGCACCACTTGACACCACTCCATTCGTAGTACTACGGTTCAAAACACTTCGTTCAGAGTACTACACCTGAGGCGGTAACGATATGCGAAAGCACCACACCACCTTCCCTGCCCAGGCCGACCAGCGGCGCTTTGTCACACGTCCCGTGCCTCCGCGCACAGTCACCAATTCCAAGGGCGGGTGGCCCCGGCACGGCAGGCACGGGGCCCGGTAACGGGCGACAGTGCCGGATGTCCGAATCGTTCGACCGGCCGGAAACGGCCGGAACAGGAGTGGAATGCATACCGACGTGATCATCGTGGGCGCGGGCCCGACCGGCCTGATGCTGGCCGCCGAACTGCAGGCGGCCGGAGTCCGGCCGCTGGTGCTGGAACGGCAACCGCGACCCCGTGACACTCCGAAGGCCGGTGGGCTCGGCGGGCAGATTCTCGAGTTGTTGCGCTACCGGGGCCTGCTGGACCGGTTCGAAGCGGCCTGCACCGATCCGATACCGGCTCCGCGGTTCCCGTTCGGCGGTGTCCATGTGGACCTCACCGGGCTCGCCGAGTCGCCGATGCACGCCTTGCCGCTGCCGCAACAGCAGCTCGAGCGGGTGCTCGGCGAACGCGCCGATGAACTCGGCGTCGATATCCGCCGCGGACATCAGGTGCTGGACGTGACGCAGGGCACCGACGCGGTCACCGCCCACGTGCGGGGCCCGGACGGCACCTATCGGGTCACCGCCCGCTACCTCGTGGGCTGCGACGGCGCCCGCAGCCGGATTCGCGACCTGGCCGCAATTCCGTTCCCCGGCACCGTCTATCCGGAGGTCAACCGGCTGGCCCAGATCACGGTGCCCGATTCGGTGACCCGGCACGACAACGGCGACCTCGACGTCGACGGTTTCGGAACCATCAGGGCGGGTTTCACGCGGACCGACCGCGGGCTGTTCGGGATGGGCGTCTCGCCCACGTCGGAGGTGTTGTCGGTCTACACGATCGAGGACGAGTCCATCGAATACGACGACGACGTACCGCTGACCGTCACCGAACTGCAGGACAGCGTCCGCCGCGTGCTCGGCGCGGAACTCCCTGTGGCACAGACGCATCGGCTGTCACGTTTCACCTTCAAGGCCCGGCAGGCCGAACGCTGTCGCGAGGGCCGGATCCTGCTGGCCGGCGATGCGGCCCATCTGTTCCCGGCCACGGGCGTGGCCCTCAACGCCGGCATGCTGGACGCGGTCAACCTGGCGTGGAAGCTGGCCGCCGAAGTCCAGGGCTGGGCGCCGGACGGACTGCTGGACAGCTACCACGACGAACGCTATTTCGCGGCGGCGCGCACCATGCTGCACACCCGTGCGCAGGTGGCGCTGCGGCGTGGGCACGACCCGGCGGCCGAGGCGCTGCGGGCGGTCTTTCAGGAGCTCCTCACCGACGATCAGCCCCTGCGGCGCATGGGCGCCCTCATCGCCGGCGCCGATATCCGCTATGAGCTGCCGAACCCGAACGGCCACGCCGCGACCGGCACCTTCGCCCCCAACCTGGCCCTGCGCACCGGCGAGGGCAGCACCGACGTCGCGGCGCTGCTGCACGACGCACGGCCCGTCCTGCTCGATCTCGCCGGACGGCCGGAGCTGCGCGCGGCGGCACGAGAATGGGGACACCGCATCGAGATTCGCACCGCCGAGACCGCCGATCGGACCGCCGACGCCCTCCTCATCCGCCCGGATGCGCACATAGCCTGGGCCGCGACCGTCGGTGAACCCGCGGACACCGCGGAGTCCGGCCTGCGCGCCGCACTGCAGCTCTGGTTCGGCGCACCCGTGACGCCCGGTGTTCCGTCGGAAACTCCGGTCGGCGGCTAGTGCGGCCGGCGGCCGCAACGCTCGAATTGTGGCGCCGAATCAACACGCGTCGGGATGGCCGAATTCGATCTCATGACACTGGGAGTATCTTTCGAGCCTGCGCAAGGCGGGATTCCTAGTTGTAGGCGTAATCGTCGAGGGGGAAGGTGCGGCTGGTCCACCAGGCTTGCAGTCCACTAGTGGGACGCAAGGAGCTGAAGTCGCCGTGATGGTCGAAGTAGTAGCTGTTGGCTGATGCGCAGTTGCTGATCGCGAGCAGCGAATTGTCGGCGCGCGCGCGAACGAACTCCAGGAAGCGGGCGTTGGCCTCGGGCCGCACGGCTACCCGATCGGCGCCGCGGCGCTCGGCTTCGCGCAGTACCCGGATGATGTGATTGGCCTGCGTCTCGACCATGACGTGATACGAGCCGCCCGACCAGGAATAGGGACCGAACAGCGAGAAGGCATTGGGCAGTTGGGGGAGACTGACGCCTTCGTAGGACTGCAGGGCTTCGGTTTCGAAGAAGTCCGCGAGGTCGAATCCATCGCTGGTCTGCACCGGGGAGATCCGGTAGTTGATCGGTTCGTGAGCGAAGTGGAAGCCCGTAGCCAGGACGAGGACGTCGACAGGGTGCTCGGCGCCGTCGACGGTGCGGACGCCGGTCGAGGTTACGTGATCGATGGGCTCGGTGACGAGACTGACGTTGTCACGGGTGAACGTGCGGTACCAGGCGTTGGACACACTGGGGCGTTTGCAGCCGAAATCGTAGTCGGGCGTGAGCTTTTCCCTCAGTCCGGGATCGCGGACCTGAGCGAACAGCAGCGCCCGGCTCGCGGCGGAGAGCCCACGCGCCAGCGGTGCGACCGATTTTCCGTAGGCCGCGACCGCGACGAGCAGCACCTCGACCTGGGCCGTGAAGGCGAGTCGCAGTGCGTCCTGGCTACCGGGGACGGCGGCGATCACGCGCTGCAGCGGGCCGGGGACGGGGATGTCGAGTTTGGGCAGTACGTGGATGGGGCGACGCTGGAAGACGGTGAGGTGTGCCGCAGTTTCGGCGACTTTCGGGACCAGTTGTACCGCGCTGGCGCCGGTGCCGATGACCGCGACTCGTCGAGCCGTCAGGTCCTGGCGGTGATCCCACTGCTGAGATCGCATGACGATGCCGGTGAAATCCTCGAGCCCCGGAATGGAGGGAGTGCGAGGATTGACGAAAGGACCGAGAGCACTGATGACATAGCGGCTGGTGAACTCGCCGTGGTTGGTGTGCACATACCAGACGCGCTCACCTTCGGACCAACGACGTTCGAGCACTTCTGTGCCGAGTTCGATGTGCCGCGCGATGTCGTATTTCTCGACGCAGCGGTCGAGGTAGCGCTTGATCTCCTCGCCCTTCGGAAACAGTCGCGACCAGCCGGGGTTCTTCTCGAACGAGAACTGGTAGCTGAAGGACGGCACATCGGCACCGACTCCGGGATAGACGTTGTCGCGCCAGACACCGCCGATATCACCGGCCCGCTCGAGCACGGTGAAGTTGTCGATTCCATTGCGGCGCAGGGTGATCGCCATTCCGATGCCGGCTATTCCGGCACCGACGATCACGATATGCCGGTCCGGCGGAGTGCGCTTGTCGCGGTGCTGCGTTGCAATGGGGACGACGGTCATGGTCGAGGAGCCCTTCCGGGAAGCAGTAAGCGGTAACACGCGCTTCATCTTGAAACGCATGTTTCAACTTACTGCCGCGCATTGTCAAGCCCCATCGCCTCAGTCGTGTTGCCGCACCGCCTCGAGCTGGGCGAATACCGTTGCCACCGCAGCGGTGGCGAGCCGTTCCCGACTGACCGGCAGCCGCCCGTCGACCCATTCGAGATACAACGACACGAGGCTGCCGCTCAGGGCCGTGGCCGCGATCGCGATCGCTTCCTCGTCGGCAGGGACGATCGCACCGGCTTCGGCGCCGAGAACCGGAATGAGCATTCGCAGAAATGTCGGAGCGCGGTCGGCACTGTGCCGGCGCAAGGTGTCGTCGGCGAGCGGTTCGCGCAGCAGGATGCGCGCACGGCCGGGATCCTCCTCGAAGTATTGCGCGCAGATCTCGAAGATCTCACGGATCGCCGCGCGCAGCCCGTCGGCGGTGCGGACGCCACGCATCCGTTCGAACAGCCGGGATTCGACCCTGTCGTACACCGCGATGATGAGATCTTCACGGCTGTCGAAGGTTTCGTAGAAGTAGCGCGGACTGAGATTGGTCTGCCGCATCACCGCGCGGGTCGTCACCGCCGATACCCCGCCGGTGCCGAGCAGTTCCTCACCCACGTCCAGCATCTGTTCGCGCCGGTCCAGCGAGCGATCCTTCAGGGTCTGCCCACGCCACAGCTTCGGAGAGCTCATCAGCCGATCCTCCCACCGCGCCGGGTCGCGGGCAGCCGGGCAGGTATTGACATCACACGTTTCAACATGAAACGCTCGTTTCAAGTTGCTTGTCCGCTGCCCGGAACGGACTTCTCAGAGAGGTGCTGCCATGCCACTCACGCGACGTCACCATTTCGGTGCCCGCTCGCGCCACCCCAGCGTGCGCTCGCAACTGGCCACTGCCGCGGTGCGCGAGCTGGTACGACCGGTACTGCGCCGGATTCCGATCTCTCCACTCGCGATACGCGTCGGCGGGCTGGTCGACCTCGGATCCCGAACACTGCCGGTCCGCACCGCCGTGCGGGTCGAGGCGGTGACAACGAAGACGGTGCGCTGCGAGATCGTGCGCGCAGCCGGGACTCCGGACGGGTTCGGCGCGGGCGTGGTGCTGTATTTTCACGGGGGCGGTTTCGTCGCCGGAGGCTTGCACACCCACCGTCGCCTGGTCGCTGAACTGTCGCGAGCCACCGGGTTGCCGGTCGTGCAGGTGCGCTACCGCTATCTGCCCGAGGCCACGGTTCCGGAGTCGGTGCGCGACTGCCTGGCCGCCTACCGATGGCTCCTCGACCACGGCGTCGGTAGCGAATCGGTCGTCTTCGCCGGGGATTCGGCCGGCGGATTCCTCGCGCTGAGCACCGCGCTCGGTGTCGCCGGTGAGCAATTGCCGGCCCCGGCGGCGGTGGTCGCGCTGAGCCCGTGGCTCGACCTCGACCTCACCGCCAAACTCGCACACCACAATGCGATGACCGAGGCATATCTGCCAACCGCGGCATTCACGCGCATCGCCGAGCTCGGATGTGCCCGCGACGGCCGCATCGATACAGCGCTGTCGCCGGTCAACGGCGACCTCCGCGTCCTGCCCCCGACCCTGCTGGCCGCCTGCGACGACGAGTTCCTGCGCCTGGATTCCGAAGTCATGGCCGCCGGCCTCGACGCGGCAGGTGTGCCGTGCGAGCTGCACATCTGGTACGGCCAGATCCACGCCTTCCCGGTGGTGTTCCCGTACCTGCCCGAAAGCAGGCAACTCACCGCGGAAATCGCCCGCTTCATCCGCGAGCACGTCCGGACCGCAGCCTCCTCGGCAGCGGCCTGACACTTTCAGAAAGGAATCTCGATGACTACTGGAACCTCATCCCGCCGCAGCTCCGACGCTGCGCGCAAACAACCCACCTCGCTGCTCGGGGAGCTGCGTGAGCTGGCCGGTTCGGCACCGGCACGCGCCGGCGCGGCGTGCTGGGACTATCTACGAGGGGCGGCCGAGACCGACGACCGTGAGCTGTTGGCGGCTCTGTTCGCCCAAGGCACGGCCCCACAGTTGGACGGCGACTACGAGGGGATGATCGCGGGCAAGTTGTTCGGGATTCCGGAAGCGGCTCTGCTCAATCCGGTAGTCGCCGTCGAACCCGGGTGGGTGGGCAAGAGTTTCGACGCCGCCACCGCGACCGGGTACAACCGCCTCAACCGCATCGCCTACCTCGCGTTACGGGCCGCGGTGCCGCGGTACAGCGGCTGGGTCCGGACGAGTGCGGTCTACCAGGGTTTCGCTTCGGCTATCGCGTAGAACGTGCGTCGCTCGCACCGTTCGTTCAGGTCGCGGCGGTCACCTACACCGATCCAGCGCTCGGCAACCCCCGTTCGAGGATCGTGCCCATCGAACGAGTTCGCGATGAACTCGTCGAACTGGTGCCCGGGGTGTATCTGGGCCGCGCGCTGATGGGTTCGCGAACCGGCGAGATCCGGGTCATCGGTTACTTCGCGCTGCGCGCACCGCTGCGGGAGACGAACCGATGATGCGATTGGACGGGACGGTCGCCTGCGTCACCGGCGGGGCACGCGGAATCGGCCGCGCCACCGCCATCGCGCTCGCCGCGCGCGGCGCCCAGGTCTGGATCGGCGATATCGACCTTCCCGTGGCCGAGGCGACCGCCGCCGAGATCGGCGGACACGCCGCCCAACTCGACGTCACCGATCCGGGCAGCTTCGCCGAATTCTTGAACGCCGCCACCGAGACCGGTCCCGTCGACGTACTGGTCAACAACGCGGGCATCATGCGCCTGGCACCCTTCCTCGAGCTGGACCTGGCCGGGCACCACCGCGAGATCGCCATCAATGTCGGCGGGGTGATCAATGGCATGAGTCTGGCTTTGCCGGGAATGGTCGCGCGCGGACGCGGCCACATCGTCAATGTCGCGTCCATGGCCGCCAAGGTCACTACCCCGGGCGCGGCGGTCTACTGCGCCTCGAAATTCGCCGTCGGCGCGCTGTCCCGCGCGGTCCGCGCCGAACTCGACGGCACCGGCGTCACCGTCACCACCGTGATGCCCGCCGCCGTGCACACCGAACTGACATCGGGGGTGAACCTGAAACTGCAACCCACCTTGCACCCCGCGGAAGTGGGCGAGGCGATCGCCGATACCGTTCGCCACCGGCGTGCCGAAGTGACCATCCCACGATGGCTCGCTCCGATGGGCACCGTCGAACAAGGTATTCCCGAGACGGCTCTGCGCGCGGTCAAGCGCCGATTCGTCGGTCGCGAACCCGGCCGGTACGACCAGCAGCGGCGCCGCGCCTACCTGAACCGCATCGACAGTTGATTTTCGCGGTCGGTGCGGACCCCGATGCCGCACCGACCACCTGCAATCGCCTCGTACCCACCACCGAAACTCTTACCGGAGAATCATGTCCGAGCCTTACCGCGGCCGCGTCGCCGTCGTCACCGGCGCCGCATCAGGAATGGGTCGCAGCCTCGCAATCGAACTCGCCCGCCGCGGCGCACACCTGGCATTGTGCGACCTCGACGCCGAAGAACTCGCCGAAACCGCTGCCCAATGCTTCGCCTACAACGCCCAAGTGGAGACAGCCGTCCTCGACGTCGCCGAATACGAACAGATGCTGCGGTTTGCCGAGACCGTCCTCGCGCGGTTCGGGGCCGTGCACGACGTATTCAACAACGCCGGAATCGGTTTCGTCGGTACCGTCGAGAACAGCGACATCAAAGATCTGTCCCGCGTCCTCGATGTCGACTACTGGGGTGTCGTGCACGGCACCAAGGCGTTCCTGCCACACCTGATCGCCTCCGGCGACGGCCGCATCGCCAACACCTCGAGCGTCTTCGGCCTGTTCGCCGTTCCCACTCAAAGTGCCTACAACGCGGCCAAATTCGCCGTTCGAGGTTTCACCGAATCGCTACGCCAGGAAATGCTCACCGCCGGACATCCGGTCACCGTGTCCAGCGTGCACCCCGGCGGCGTTCGCACCGCCATCGCGACGAAGGCCACCGGCACCAACCCCGAGGAACTGCAGCACCTCGTCCAGCTGTTCGACCGCCTCGCTCGCACCACCCCCGAGAAGGCGGCTTGCGTCATCCTGGACGGAACGGCCAAGGGCAAGGCCAAGATCCTCGTCGGCGCCGACGCCCACCTGAGCGACCTCCTCGTCCGCATCATCGGCTCGTCCTACCAGCGAATTCTTGCCACCCTAGCCACCCGCTACTTCGAGCCCACCCGGCCCACATCGCTGAGCTGATCGGAAGCCCGGACAGACCTCGAGTTCGTGGGTGTGCCACGCCCGGGGCCGGCTCATGCCACGTTCATCGTGGTTCCGCGTGATGTGGAATTCGATGCCGAGAACCTCGGCAAGAGTCGAGGGCGGCCCTGAACCTCTGGTCAGGACCGCCCTCTGTAGTAGCGGGGACAGGATTTGAACCTGCGACCTCTGGGTTATGAGCCCAGCGAGCTACCGAGCTGCTCCACCCCGCGTCGGGTAGGGACAACACTACGCAACCGCACGGGAAACACCAAAACGGCTGGTGACAGAGGTCGGAAGCTACGCGTGAGCCGCTTCAGCGGCCTGCCCACTTGCGAAACAGCCGACGCGACGAGCCGTCCTGGGCGGATGCCGGATGGCCGGCGCACCATTGGTCGGCCGGAACGGCGGCCCGGACCCGATCGACGTGCCGACCGCAACCGGACCACGTCGTCTTGCCGCACACCCTGCATCGAACGGGACTACACATGCCGAGGACCTTTTCCGTTCGTGATCACGCCGGGCCGTCGCCGGCATCGACGGCATCGGCGAACTCGCAGAACGCTTCGTAAGCGCGAGCACCGTAGATCGTTGCCGGGCCGCCGTGCATGAGGAAGGTAACGCCGATGGCCTCCGCGGCCTCCTGGCGCGTGGCCCCGGCGCGCGCGGCCGCTTGCCCGTGCGAGGCGATGCAACCGTCACAGCCCTCGACCACGCCGATGGCGAGCGCGATCAGTTCCTTCGTCTTGCGATCGATGGCTCCCGGTGCGAACGCGGCTTTGCTGAGTTCGCCGAAACCCTTGTACACCTCGGGGATCGCGTGACGTAACGCGCGATGCTGCGGCGAGAGCTCTTGGAGCACGGCGGCACCGTGGCGGGACGGGCGCTCACTGAGTACAGACATCCGGCATTCCTTTCATCAGCTGTGGTCCGTCGCGGGTGGGGCGGGGAGAACCACGTACGGGCTATCCCCCCGGGGGGATATGAGACAACCATAGCATCCCCCCGGGGGGATATGATTCACGGGTACGGTCCGCGACGGGCCGGGCGAGACGCTGGAGGAACAGATGCAATTCGAACCGGACGAGGTGAAGGCCGTGATCACTCGCATGAAGCGTGCACACGGCCACCTGGCGACCGTCATCCGCATGATGGAAGACGGTGCGGAGTGCGAGGATGTGCTCACTCAGCTCGCTGCGGTCAACAAAGCGCTGAGCCGCAGCGGTTACGCCTTGGTGGCGACCGGTCTCCAGCACTGCCTGACCAACGGCAGCCCGGACGGCGCCGACATGAAGAAGATGGAGAAGCTGTTCCTCTCGCTGGCGTGACGTCACGGCACCTCCCAGGCGAAACCGTTGCGAGCGCGGTGAATTCGGAGGCGAAGCAGTCGGTGTAGGCTTTCGGCCCGTGGGTAATAGCTGGCTGCGTCGTCTGTCCCCCGCTCCGGAGAACGGATCGCATACGGTGGTCTGCTTTCCTCATGCCGGCGGATCCGCCATCTCGTACGGGCCGCTGGCCAAACGCCTGGGGTCGGAATACGACGTCCTCGCCGTGCAGTACCCCGGGCGGCAGGACCGACGGCGCGAACCCCTCGTCGACACCATTTCCGGGCTCGTCGACGGGCTGTTCACCGAATTGACCGAGACACTCGCCGACGCCTCGAGTTTTTCCCTGTTCGGCCACAGCATGGGATCCGCGGTGGCATTCGAAACCTGCCGGCGCCTCGAACGCGAAACCGACGCGCTCCCGGCGGTGCTGTTCGCCTCGGGACGTCGCGCTCCGTCACAACAGGGCACCGAGGTGATGCACGCGCTGAGCGATCGTGAACTGGCCGATCATCTCCTGAACTACGGCGGCACGCCGGCGGCCCTGCTCGAGGATCCGGAAATGCGCGACATGATCCTGACCGTCACCCGAAACGACTACCGGGCCATCGAAACCTACGCGTGCGTCCCAGGGGCGACCGTCGCATGTCCCATCGTCGCACTGGCCGGTGATCGCGACGCCGATGCGAGTCTCGCCGATCTCGAGGTCTGGCGCTCGCACACCACCGGAAGTTTCTCCGCCCGAACGTTTCCCGGCGGCCATTTCTTTCTCGACGCCAATGGCGATGCGGTCGCGCGGTTGATTTCCGATCACAGTTCGCGGGCGCTGTCGAGTTAGCCGGGAACGACCGGGCGGGCGTATCCGCCCACCCGGTCGCCGCCCTCAGTGCGCGAGCCAGTCCTCGATCGCGGCGGCGACCTCCGCCGCGCCGTCCTCCAGGATCGTGAAGTGATCGGCCGCCACCGGCACGACGGAATGCGCCGCGTCCCACGGCCGGGTCTGCCAGTCCGCACGTTCCGAGGAGCCGTCCAGGAACGATCGCGCACACTGGACGAACAGCGTCGGCGTGTCGACCGAACCCGGCACCAGCTCGTGCAGGAACTGCACGTACCGGCCCATTCCGGTGAGCCGGGCCTGATCGAAACGACCGAACGTGGCCTCGTGGGACACCATGTGTTCGGCCATCTCTCGCAGCAGCCATTCCGCACCCGCGTGCGCCGGATAGGTGTCCAGCATGACCACGCCGGCGGGAGCCGGACCGCCGGCCACCTCCAGATACTCGGTGACGAGGTAGGCCAGCAGACCCCCCGAGGAGTGCCCGAGCAGGACGAACGGCTCACCCTGCGCGGCCTCGAGCACGCCGCGTGCCAGCGCCGCCAGCGCGGCTACCGGCGTCGCCGGTAGCGGCTCGCCCGCACCGAAACCGACCAGCGGCAGCGCCAGGACATCGCGGCCGGTGCGCAGCTGCGACGCGATCCGGGCGTACTGGTGCGCACCGCCGGTGGCCAGCGGCGGATTGAGGCAGATGATCCGCGGCAGGGCCGAGCCCGCGGCCAGGCGCGCGGGTGCCGGCAACTGATCCGGTTGCTCGTCCGCGGTGAACTGGTCCCGCAGTTCCGCCACCGCTCGCAGCAGGGCGAAGCCCTTACCGGCCTGACCGTTCGTGACCGCGCCGCGAAACATCCCGTACAGCGAATCATCCTGGACCGCTTGACCGTTGGCCTGTTGTGGCGCGGCGCCGAGCTCCTCGCGAAGATGCCGGGCCAGTACCGCGGGCGTCTTGTGGTCGAAGATCGCCGCCGTGGACAGCGTCAGTCCGGTGGATGCGTTGAGGGCGCCGCGCAACTCCATGGCGGCCAGCGAGTCGAAGCCCGATTCGAGGAAATCTCGCTCCGGGTCGAGCGCCTCGGTGCTGCCGTGCCCGAGCAGCCGGGCGGCGTGCTCGAGGATGTGCGTCAGCAGCCACCGTTCCTGTTCGGCCTCCGGCAATTGCGCCAGATGGTTGCGCAGTGCCGCGGCGTCCGGCGTCGTGGCGCGCTGCCGGCGTCCCGTCTTCGCGGCCAGAGCACCGAGGAGGGCCGGGACCGCATCGCGGGCACGGAGTACGGCGTGGTCGATCGCGACCGGCACCTGCACCGGACGACCGGAAGACACTGCCGCATCGAACAATTCGAGTGCGGTGCCGGCGGGCAGCGGTGAAAAGCCTTGACGCCGCATCCGCTGCCGGTCGGCCTCGCCGAGCCATCTCGACAATCCGGTGTCGATATCCCACATGCCGTAGGCGAGTGACGTCGCCGGCAAGCCTTCGGCGTGGCGATGCGTCGCGAGCGCGTCGAGGAACAGATTGGCCGCCGCGTACCCAGCCTGGCCGGCGGGCAGGATCGACCCCGCTACCGAGGAGATCAGGACGAATGCGGACAGTCCGGCCTCGCGGGTGAGCTCGTGCAGGTACCAGGCGGCGTCGGCCTTGGCGCTCAGGCAGTGGTCGATCCGATCCGGGGTCAAGGCATCGACCAGGCCGTTGTCGGCGACCCCGGCCGCGTGCACGATCGCGCCCAGCGGATGCTCGGCGGGGATCGATCCGAGCAGCTGCCGCACCGCGTCGCGGTCGGTGACGTCGCAGGCCGCGACCCGAACCCGAGCGCCGAGAGCGCCGAGTTCGGCGACCAGATCCGCGGCGGCGTCCGGTCCGCGCCGACCGGCCAGCACCAGGTGCCGCACCCCGTGCTCGCGCACCAGGTGCCGGGCGAGGTGGCGCCCGATCCCACCGGTTCCACCGGTGATCAGGACGGTCCGTTCGGGATCCCACGCGGTGGGCAGCGTCGCCTCGGCAGACGCGGCCCGGACGAGTCGCGGCACCCGCGTGCCGGCCCCGTCGACGGCCAGTTCCGGCTCACCCGTCGCCGCGGCGGCCACGAGGTCGTGCATCGCGACGGCCTCGTCGGCCTCGATGAGCACGATTCGCCCGGGGTTCTCCGCTTGCGCCGCGCGCACCAGGCCCCACACCGCGGCGGTGGCCGGATCGCCGGTGGAGTCGGTGATCACCGCGAGAGTGCTCGCGGCACAGCGTTCGTCGCGCAGGAACCGCTGAACGACACCGAGTGTGGCGTGCAGCGCCGAGCGCAGCCGCGCCGGCACCGCGATCTCCTCGACCGGAGGGCGGTAGACGAGGACCGAAGCCGATTCCGCCGTACCCCACTCGGCCCACGAGATATCCGCCGTGCGGCGCGGCTGCGGACCAGGTCGCCACGCGAGTTCGTACAGTGCGTCGTATGCGGGACGAGACGAGGCCGCGAGCACGTCGGGTGAGATCGGCCGCAAGGCGAGCGATCGTACCGAAAGCAGCGGCGCGCCACCGGAATCGGCGATCTGCACCGTGACCGCCTCGTCGCGTCCGGTCAGCCGCACCCGCACCCGGCGGGCGCCGTCGGCGTACAGACGCACCGACGACCAGGTGAACGGAACCAGGGTCTGCGGCTCGGCCTGCTCGCGCGGAGCGCCGACGGTGAGCGCGTGCAGGGCCGCGTCGAGCAGCGCCGGATGCATGCCGTAACCGTGTGCGGTGGTCTGTTCCGGCAGCGCGACCTCGGCGAAGAGTTCGTCACCGCGCCGCCAGACGGCCACGAGACCGCGGAAGGCCGGACCGTAGTGGTAGCCGTGGTCGGCGAGTTCGTCGTACGCGCCGTCCACCGCGACCTCCGTGGCGCCGGACGGTGGCCACTGCACGAAATCGGCCCAGTGCGCCGGTTCGCCGGTATCCCCGCTCGGGCTCAGCCGGCCCTGCGCGTGATGGGTCCACGGGACTGCCGGATCGTCTTCGTCCCGGCGTGAGTAGATGTCGACGGGCCGATGACCGGCCTCGTCGCCGTCACCCACGACCACCTGGATCTGCACGCCGCCGGGTCCGCTGAACGTCAGCGGCGCCCGCAGTGTGAGGTCCGCGAGTTCCGGACAGCCGACCTGCTCTCCGGCGTGGACGGCCAACTCGACGAAACCGGTTCCGGGCAGCAGGACTACGCCGAGTACGTCGTGATCGGCCAGCCACGGATGCGTGGCCGTGGACAGTCGCCCGGTGAGGCGGACGCCGCCGCCTTCGGGCTGCGCCACCAGCGCGCCCAGCATGGGGTGTTCGGTGGACCGCAGGCCGAGCGCCGACGGCTCACCGGAATGCAGCCGGCCCGTGGCCCAGAAGCGGCGGTGCTGGAAGGGGTAGGTCGGCAGATCCGTCCGCCTGCCGCCGGTGCCGGCGTAGTAGCGGGTCCAATCCACCGTCGCACCAGCGACATACAGGTGGGCGAGCCCGGTGAGTACGGTCGCGGGGTCCGCGTGGTGGCGCTTGGTGAGCGCGATCGCGGTGGCCGTGTCGCGGGATCGAGCGATCATGGGCGTCAACACCGCATCGGGCCCGACTTCGGCGAATCGTGCCACGCCCAGTTCCGCCATGGCGAGGACCGCGTCGGCGAATCGCACCGCGTCCCGAACCTGCCGCACCCAATAGGCCGGATCCGACATCTCGTCGGTCACCCTGGCGCCGGTGGCGGTGGACACCAGCGCCACATTCGGACGCCCGAACGTCAAAGCCTCGATCGCCGAGGCGAATTCGGCCAGCATCGGCTCCATCAGCGCCGAGTGGAACGCATGCGACACCCGCAAACGATGTGTGCGCCAGCCTCTTTCAGTGCACCTTCCGGCAACAGCCGTCACATCGGCGTCGACACCGGACAGGACCACCGAGGACGGGCCGTTCACCGCGGCGATGGCGACATCGCCGGTCAGCAGGGCCGAGACGTCGGCCTCGGATGCCTCGACGGCGATCATCGCTCCGCCCGCGGGCAGTGCCTGCATCAGTCGCCCGCGCGCCGCCACCAGCACACACGCGTCCCGGAGTGACAACACCCCGGCCACATGTGCGGCGGCGACCTCACCGATCGAATGACCCGCCACCACATCCGCGCCGAATCCCCAGGATTCGAGCAGCCTGTACAGCGCCACCTCGAACGCGAACAAACCGGCCTGCGCGAACACGGTGCGATCGACCAGGCCGTCGTCCGCCAACGCGTCGTTCAGCGAAACATCTTGTTCCAGAAGTGGATCCAGCATGCCGGCAATCGCATCGAAATGTTCGGCGAATACCGGATACGCGGTGCGGAGTTCGGCCGTCATACCGGCCCACTGCGCCCCCTGCCCCGAGAACACCACACCCGTCGAACCGGGTAGCACGCGACCGGAGACGACACCGGGCACGGTGTCGCCCGCTGCCAGCGCCCGGACGCCCGCGAGCAGATCATCACGATCCCGGCCCACGACCACGGCCCGATGCTCGAACACCGCCCGCGTGGAGGCCAGCGAGAAGCCGACATCGACGGCATCCGGATCGTGGGCGTCCACATGCGAAGCCAGCCTGGCCGCTTGTCCGGCCAGTGCGTCGTTGCCGCGCGCCGACAGCGTCCACGGCAGGACCGCCGGGACGGTTGTCACCGCCGGCGCGGTTTCGGCTGCCGGGGCCTGCTCGAGGATGACGTGCGCGTTGGTGCCGCTGATACCGAACGAGGACACACCGACCCGGCGCGGACGGTCCACCTCCGGCCACGCCACCGGCTCGGTCAACAACCGGATATTGCCCTCGGACCAATCGACCTTGGTACTGGGCGCATCGACGTGCAGTGTCCGCGGCAGTTCCCCGTGCCGCATGGCCATGACCATCTTGATCACACCACCGACACCGGCAGCGGCCTGGGCGTGGCCGATATTCGACTTCAACGATCCCAACCACAACGGACGATCC